>CAMLSG010000098.1 GCA_946482635.1 uncultured Duganella sp. | reverse complement strand
ACGCAGTACATGGTTTTTGGCTCGATCTTGCCGCTGACGGGGTTGTTGAATTTGTAGTCTTGCCAGAACGGGACTTTTTTCTTCGCCATTTCGACGCGCTCCTTAACGAAAGGCTTGCCGTCGACATCTTTCAGTTCGATCAGGTTTTTGCCGATCATCTTGGCGTTGCCTCCATGGGCACGCACCACGCCATCGGTACCGTAAACCACCAGGTACAGGTCGCGATCGACGAACTGTCCGTCCTTCTTGTCGATTTCGGCAAAGGTCTTTTCGCGGCCGTTGGTCTTCATGTAGCCCAGGGCTTTCTTCACCATGGCCTCGGCTTCAGGCTTGGTCACCACATCGGCAGCCACCACCAAGGGCGCTGCGCCCGCCAAGGCGGCGAGCAGGCAAATGCGTACAAACATGTGTGCCTCCTGTCTTAAGGAAGAGCACCCATGCTAGCACCAATTACGCCGGATTAATGTCGCGCGGAGCCGACAACAATTCCTTCATGCGCGCCAGGCGTTCGCGCGGCGAAATCACTTCCGACTCTGTTGGCGGAGCAATCCCCTGGTCGAGCGCCATCTCGGCAATGAAGCGCGAGATATCGCACTGCACATGTTCGCCGCCGCGCTTGCGCTTCTTGCACCAGGTGAGCTGCAAAGTGCGCTGGGCGCGCGTAATCCCCACGTACATCAGGCGCCGTTCTTCCTCGATGCGCTGGGCCAGCAATTCCACCGGCGCATCCGGATCGCCCTTGTGCGGCAAGATGCCTTCCTCCACGCCGACCAGGAACACGTGCGGGTACTCCAGGCCCTTCGATGCATGCAGCGTCGACATGCGGATCGCATCCGGCTCTTCGTCCTTGCCGTCCAGCATGGACATCAGGGCCACCATCTGGGTCAATTCCAGCACGTTCTTCTCTTCGCCGTCGCGGTCCTTGCCGCCGCGGCCTCGGTCCTTCAGCCAGTTGACGAAGTCCGTCACGTTGTCCCACTTGCCCTGCGCCGCACGTTCTTCGAAGGTGTCATACAGGTAGTGCTCGTAATGCATGCCTTCCATCAGGTCGTCCAGCACTTGCGCCGCGTTGTCACCGCTGCCCGATGGGCCGGGACGCGTGGCGCGGGATTCCAGTTCCAGGATGAAGTTGCAGAAGTCCTGCAGCGGCTTCAGTTGGCGATCGTTCAGTACTGCTTCAATGCCGCCTTTGAAGACAGCTTCGAACAATGAACATTGCCACTTGCCCGAGAAGGAACCAAGCGCTTCCAACGTCGACTGGCCGATGCCCCGGCGCGGCGTGGTCGCCGCGCGGATGAAGGCAGGATCGTCGTCCGGATTCGCCATCAGGCGCAGGTAGGCCATGATGTCCTTGATTTCCGCCTTGTCGAAGAAACTCTGGCCGCCGGAAATCGTGTATGGAATGCGCTGTGTGCGCAACGCCTGTTCGATCACGCGCGCCTGGTGGTTGCCACGGTACAGGATCGCGTAATCGGCCCACTTGTTCTTGCGCTCGAAGTGGTCGGCCGAAATCATGATGGCCACCTGCTCGGCTTCCTGCTCCTCGTTCGGCATCGAGTGCACCTTGATCGGCTCACCGATGCCCAGCTCGGACCACAGCGATTTTTCGAACAGCTTGGGATTGTTCTGGATCACCGCGTTGGCCGCCTGCAGGATGCGGGTGGTGGAGCGGTAGTTCTGTTCCAGCTTGATCAGGCGCAGGTCGGGAAAATCGACCTGCAGCAGCGCCAGGTTTTCCATGGTTGCGCCGCGCCAGCCGTAGATCGCCTGGTCGTCGTCGCCCACAGCGGTGAACATCGGTTTCTTGCCCAGGCCTGTAACCATCAGTTTCACCAGTTCGTACTGGCAGGTATTGGTGTCCTGGTATTCGTCGATCATCAGGTAGCGCAGGCGGCGCTGCCACTTGTCGCGCACCGTGTCGTGGTTGCGGAATAGTTCCACCGGCAGGCGGATCAGGTCATCGAAGTCCACCGCCTGGTAGGCGGCCAGGGTGGCGATATAGCTGCCGTAGATGCGCGCCGACTGCGCTTCCTCTTCGGTCTGGGCCTGTTTCAAGGCTTCTTCCGGAGTTACCAGGCCGTTCTTCCACAGCGAAATGTCGTTCTGGATGCTGCGGATCAGGTTTTTGTCGGTGGTGATGGCCAGGTCCTGGACCAGCGAATAGCAATCGTCGCTGTCCATGATTGAAAAACGGTCTTTCAGCCCCAGATGGTTACATTCCTGGCGCAGGATGCGCACGCCGAGGGAATGGAAGGTACAGACGGTCAGCAGCTTGGCCTGGCGCGGCTGCTTGAGCATCTTGCCGACGCGTTCCTGCATTTCCAGCGCCGCCTTGTTGGTAAAGGTGAGCGCGGCGATCGTGCGCGGGTCATAGCCGCGATCCTCGATCATATGGGTAATTTTTTGCGTAATGACGCGCGTCTTGCCCGAGCCGGCCCCCGCCAGTACTAGGGCAGGGCCGTCGAGATAGAGCACGGCTTCGCTCTGAGGCCCATTGAGGCCGAACTGGGGTGCATTGGACATCCCGGCATTGTACAGAATATAGTGGTATCAAACCTCCGAAAAAAGCAGGCAGAAGTGTTATGAAATTTGAACATTTGATAGAAGTGAACGATCTCCTCAACCCGCTGATGGACACCATCACCCACCAGCAGTTGTGGCGCGGCCTGGTGCTGCGCGCGGAGTCGCCCAAGCTGTTCGTCCCGCACCTGGACGAAGCGGATATCTCCGACCGTACTTCAGCAGGCTTCAGCCGCCGCCTGCGCTATGGCGACGTGGTCATCGAAGACAACGTGGTGCTGCACGAGCCGTATGTGGTGCGCTACAACGTGCCGGCGCAGAAGGACATCAGCGCCTCCAGCCTGACGATGACGATCGAGATGCCGCAACCGGAGCGCCTGTACGTGCGCTTCCAGTATGACGACGGGCATGACGCTGCGACCGATGCCGCCAACGCCATGTACGACGATTTCCGCCGCTCCGCTTACCAGGAGTCGGACCTCGACACCATCCGCGTGCTGCGCGAACTGGCCAGCCAGGGCCGCCTGGATTCGAGCCTGAACTGACCTAGCAGCCGGGCGTGCAATCGTTCGGCATCGGCTTGGGCGGGGGCGGCGGTTTTTGCAGCTCTTTCGACAAGTCGCGCAAGGCGGTGCGCAAGCCTTCTTCCACTACCGGATGGTAGAAGGGCATGTCCAGCATCTGGTCCACGGTCAGCGCGGCCTGGTGCGCCCAGGCCAGCAGGTGGCCGATGTGCTCCGCGCGCGGCCCCACCATCTCGGCGCCGAGAAAGCGCCCGCTTCCATACTCGGCATATACCCGCAGCATGCCCTTGTTCTGGCGCATCACGCGGCTGCGTCCCTGGTCGTCGAAGCTGACGGCGCCGATCGCGAAGTGCTCGCGGCCGTTCGACAATTCCTTGTAGCCTTTGCCCACAGTGGCGATCTGCGGCTCGCTGAACGTGATCGCCAGCGGCGTGCGGCGCAGGCCCGGCTTCACTTCCGGATAGCTGGCGGCATTGGCGCCGGCGATCTTGCCCTGGTCGGCAGCTTCCGGCAGCAAGGGGATCTCGGCGCTGGCATCACCCGCGATGAAGATGCAGCTGTCGCCGCACTGCATGGTGTGGCGGTCGAATTTCGGCACGCCGCTCTTGTCCAGCGCCAGCCCGGTGTGGTCGAGGCCAAGGCCGGAAACGTTCGGGGTGCGGCCGGTGGTGACAAGCACGTAGTCGAAATGTTCGACGCGCTCTACGCCTTCGGTGTTGCGTGTGCGGAGTTCGAGCCCGTCGCCGGCACGCACGATGCCTGCAACCTCGGTGCGGAAGCGGAGGTCCAGTTCTTCACCCAGCGCTTGCGAGGCGGAGGCCAGCACCTGCGGGTCCTTCAGTTGCGCCACGCTGCTGCTGCGCGCGATGATCGCCACCCGTACGCCGAGGCGGTGCAGGGCCTGGCCCAGTTCCAGCCCGATCACGCCGGCGCCGATCACCGCCACGGAGCGCGGCAAGTCGGTCCATTCGAAGACTGCATCGCTGTTGATCACGCGCGGGCCGGCTGCCGCCCATTCCGATGGGATGTCCGGCCGGGAACCGGTGGCAATGACGACGGCCTTTGCCGCTACTTCCAGGTTGGCGCCAATCTGCAGCCGGTTGGGAGCAGTGAATCGCGCGCGGCCGTGAAGCTTGTCCTCGGCTGGCATGGCCGCCACATTCTCCAGCACGAAGCCGACAAAGCGGTCGCGCTCACTGCGCACACGCTGCATGACGGCCTTGCCGTCGACTTTCAGAGCGCCCGGCTGGACGCCGAAGCCCGGCGCTTCACGCACCGCATGCGCCGCCTCGGCCGCAGCAATCAGCAGCTTGCTTGGCATGCAGCCGACGCGCGCGCAGGTGGTGCCGTGCGGGCCGTCTTCAATCAGTACCGCATGCTTGCCGGCGTTGCGTGCCGCCCGATAGGCGCTCAGCCCAGCCGTACCGGCGCCGATCACCGCCACATCGCACTGGATGGTTTCCATCTTGCCTCCGTCATTGGTAATGCATTAGTATGACTTATCTTTTCGCGCTTTGATTAAGCACATCTTATGGAAAATCTGGACTACCGCGCGCTGGCGGTGCTGGATGCCGTTGCCAGCCATGGCAGCTTCGAAAAGGCGGCCAATGCGCTCGGCATCAGCCAGCCGGCCGTATCCCAGCGTATCAAAGCGCTCGAGGATGCGGTAGGCAGGCTGCTGATCGTGCGCGGGTCCCCCGCCGAAGCGACTGGCCTGGGCCAACGCCTCATCTCGCATTACCGCAACGTCAAACTGATGGAGGCGGCGCTCGACATCGACCTTGGCCACGAAACCAGCATGCCTGAAATTGCGATGGCCGTCGATGCCGCGAGCCTGGCGACCTGGCTACCGCTGGCATTGCGTCCTTTGTTGTCGCCGCCGCGCTGCCAGCTCGACGTCGAATGCGCCGAGCGCGAGGTGGCGCTGCACCTGATGCGCGAAGGGGCGGTATTCGGCTGCGTGGCCGCGCGTGCCGAGGTACCTGCGCCTGCGGCTGCCGGTTCCTCCTCTACGCCGCTGGGCGCCATGCGGTATGTGTGCGTGGCTGCGCCAGCCTTTGCGGGCCATTGGTTCGGTGATGGGTTCGGCGTTGAAGCCCTGGCGCTGGCGCCGGCCGTGGTGCATGACCGGGATCTGATGGCGCGCTTCCTGGCGCGCGAGGCTGGTTATGTGCGGCCGTTCCCGCACCACACCTTGCCGCTGTCGACGGCCTTGAACGATACGGTGTTCGGAGGGATGGCTTACGGCTTGCTGCCATACCTGCAGGCGGCGCATGGCTTGTCGCAAGGCGCGCTGGTGGACCTGCTGCCGGGGCGCTATATCGATGTGGAGCTGGACTGGCATGCGTGGGAGCTGGATACGCCGTTCACGCATGCACTCACAGAGCAGATTATCGGCACCGCACGGCGCTATCTGGTGCAGCCTTAGATATCGACCGGGTCCACTTCAAGCGACCACTTGATGCGGGTCTTCTGCTCGCGCAGCGCCTGCATCCACTCTTTCAGGAACGCCTGCAGGGCCGGGCGTGAAGGCGACTCCACCAGCAACTGCGCGCGCTCCATATTGTGCACGCGCGCCATGCTCATCGGGATCGGGTCGTTGATCGTGATGCCGCCATGCTGCACCAGGTCGCGCGCGCTGCGCAGGAATTCCAGCGCCAGCTCCAGTTCGCGCGCTTCCGCGCGCAGGATGGCTTGGTACAGGTAGGGCGGCAGTCCGGCAACTTCACGCTCGCCAAGCAGCGAGTTGGCGAAATAGTCGTAGTCATGCGCCACCAGCGCCGAGAACAGGGGATGCTCCGGATAGCTGGTCTGCACCAGCACCTCGCTTTCGCTGCCGCCCTGGCGGCCTGCACGGCCGGCCACCTGCATCAATTGCGCGAACAGGCGCTCGCTGGCGCGGTAATCCTGCGAGAACAGCGAGCTGTCGGGGTTCATGATCCCCACCAGCGTCAGGTTCTTGAAGTCGTGCCCCTTGGCGACCATCTGCGTGCCGACCAGGATATCCACTTCCTGCCGGTGCACGCTGTCGAAAGCTTCCTGCGCGCTGCCCTTGCGGCGCGTGCTGTCGGCATCGATGCGCAAGATCCGCGCTTGCGGGAACAGCTCCTGCAGGCTCTCCTCGATGCGCTGCGTGCCACGCCCCAGCGGCTGCAGGTCGATATTGCCGCAGGTCGGGCAATGCCGTGGAATGCGCATCTCCAGGCTGCAGTGGTGGCAGCGCAGGCGGTAATCCGATTTGTGCAGCACCATCGACGCTGTACAGCGCTTGCACTCGCTGACCCAGCCGCATGATTCGCAGGTAATCACAGGCGAATATCCGCGCCGGTTCAGGAACAGCAAGGACTGTTCGCCGCGTTCCATGCGCAGCCGGAGGGCTTCCACCAGTTGCTCGGTCAAGCCTTCCTGCCCGCGCCGGCGCGAAGTGTCGATCAGCTTCACGGAAGGCAGCACCGCCTGCTGCACCGCGCGTTCGCGCAATTCCAGCTTGCGGTAGCGGCCTTTCAGCGCATGGTGCCAGCTCTCCAGCGACGGCGTGGCGGAGCCCAGCACCACAGGAATCTGGAGCTGGTGGGCGCGCCACACGGCAAGGTCGCGTGCGGAATAGCGCAAGCCTTCCTGCTGCTTATACGAAGGATCGTGCTCTTCGTCGATCACGATCATCTTCAGGTTCGGCATGGACGCGAGAATCGACAGGCGCGTGCCCAGTACGATGCGCGCCTTGCCTTCATGCGCCGCCAGCCAGTGCAGCATGCGCTCGCCTTCCGACAGGCGGCTGTGCAAGGTGGACAGCATGACGCCGGGGAAGCGGGTGCGGATATTGGTTTCCAGTTGCGGCGTCAGGTTGATCTCGGGGACCAGCACCAGAACCTGGCCGTGAGGCTCGCGCGCCAGCACTTGCGCGCAGGCTTGCAGGTAGACCTCGGTCTTGCCGCTACCCGTTACGCCATACAGGAGGAAGGGCGCAAAGCCCTGCGCGCCGACGATGGCATCGGCCGCCGCCCGCTGGCCCGGATTCAATGCCGGCACATTGGCCGGCGCCGGGTCGTGCGGTTCCTGCAGCTTGGCAAGCTTCTTGATGGCGCGGTCCAGAGCAACCGTGCTGGTCACGCGCAGGTTCTTGGGCAGGCCAGGCAGGGCGACCTCGCCCAGCGGGCGCTGGTAATACTCTGCGGCAAAGCCGGCCAGCGCCAGCCATTGCGGGGACAGCGGCGCCAACTGGCTGCGCACGGCAAGTGCTGCTTTCAGCTTTTCCTCAGGGACATCCGTTTCCTCGAGGATATCCACAATGAGTCCGACTACTTCGCGTGGACCAAACGGCACCATTGCCAATTGTCCTACACGGGGTCGCTCTGATTTTTCGCAATCCCAGCGGTAATCAAAGACCGCGTTCAGCGGCGTGTCGAGGGCAATTCGGAGAATGCAGTGCGCCATCCAGGGCTATCGATCGAGGGTTTTTCAACTATCCACAGAAACTGGGGATAACTTTGTGAACAAAGGGGCTGGAATCCAGAGCAAGCACTAACCTCCAGCTTGCAATCCGGGGAAACCCAGCAAATGAGGCTTATTTTTCCCCTTTTAATTCAACTACTTACAAGAGCCGTCCTAGGAGAAGCAGAAAGCGCATATTTTTCCACGCTCTGTGTATAAGTGCTTCATTTAAGGAGCAGTTTTTCACCGAAATCAAGCATTTTTTTCGGCCTTTTCAGCGCAAAACGTGCCTGGTGCGCCACAACATCAAGCCAAGCATTGTACACAGGCAGGCACGGCAAGGTTTGTGTTTCCGCAAGCGTTTTCACCACTGAAAGTCTTAGCGAAATATCATGCAACGCAACATAACGCTAAGACAATTCCTACAAATTCCTACTAAGTGCCGGTTTACTAAGTACTTTTGGCTTTTTTCCACAGTTTTTGTGGATAACTTTGTGGAGAATGACCCAACAAGCTCGCTTGCACCTTGGGATAAGGTTTACAAAACCCAAAACATTGACAAAAGCAGTAAAAAATAAATCCTTACAAATCAATGCCTTGCGAATGCGCTGAGAGGGACGGATTTGCCGCTGCCTCTTATTTCCGCAGTAAAAATTTTTGTGTATAAGTCGCTTCTGCACGAAATAAAAAAGGGCGCCGCAGCGCCCTTTGGAGCGGGACTACAGTTTTCAGCCGCCGCGCAGCTTGCGGCTGTGGCTGTGGACGGTGTCCACCAGGACCGTCACCGATTCCGGCGGCGTGAACTGGGAAATGCCGTGGCCCAGGTTGAAGACGTGGCCGGTATTGTGCGGGCCGTAGCAATCAAGCACGCGGCGCGCCTCGGCAGCGATCTGCTCCGGGTTGGCGAACAGGATGGCCGGGTCGATATTGCCCTGCAGGGCCATTTTGTGGCCCACCAGTTCGCGGATCTTGCCGATGTTGGCGGTCCAGTCCAGGCCCATGGCGTCGGCGCCGATAGCGGCGATTTCCTCGGCCCAGTGGCCGCCGCCCTTGGTGAACACGATGGCAGGGATCTTCACGCCATCTTTTTCACGCTTCAGCAGGCTCACGACTTGCTGCATGTACTTCAGCGAGAACTGCTGGTAGGCGCCGTCGGCCAGCGCACCGCCCCAGGAATCGAAGACCATCACGGCTTGTGCGCCGGCGTCGATCTGCGCATTCAGGTATTCGGCAACAGCGCGGGCATTCACGTCCAGGATGTGGTGCATCAGGTCCGGGCGCGAGTACATCATCTTCTTGATGGTATGGAACTCGCGCGAGCCCTGGCCTTCCACCATATAGCAGGCCAGCGTCCATGGGCTGCCGGAGAAACCGATCAGCGGAACGCGGCCATTCAGCTCGGTGCGGATCTGGGTCACGGCCTTGAAGACATAGTCCAGCGAACCCGCTGGCGGCAGTTGCAGCGCCTTGACGTCTTCCTCGGTCTTCAGCGGGCGCTCGAATTTCGGGCCCTCGCCTTCCACGAAGAACAGGCCCAGGCCCATCGCGTCCGGCACCGTCAGGATGTCGGAGAACAGGATTGCCGCGTCCAGCGGATAACGGTCGATCGGCTGCAGCGTGACTTCGGTTGCCAGGTCCGGATTGGTCGCCAGGCCCATGAAGGAGCCCGCCTTCTGGCGCGTGGCGCGGTATTCAGGCAGGTAGCGGCCTGCCTGGCGCATCAGCCACACCGGGGTGTATTCGGTCGGCTGGCGCAGCAGCGCACGCAGGAAGGTGTCGTTCTTCAGCGGGGCAAATTGTGGCATGAAAGACAATCTAAAGCGGATAGAAAGGGGGTATTATCGCATCCCTGCCCTGTTTTTACGCGTTTGGAGCGCCCATGACTTCCACTTCCGCCGCGCCTTTTGGCACCTGGACTTCGCCGATCAGCGCCGAAATGGTCGCCGCGGGCGCCACGCCGCTGTCGTCGGTCGTCCTGGACGGGGCGGATATCTATTGGCTGGCCGGCCGCGCGGCGGAAGCGGGACGTACCACCCTGATGCGCCGCCAGGGCGCGACGGCCGGCGAAGTGACGCCAATGCCGTTCAACGTTCGCAATCGCGTCCACGAATACGGCGGCGGCGCCTATGCCGTGGCCGGCGGCGTGGTGGTGTTCTCGCATCATGCCGACAACCGCCTGTACCGCCTTGCGCCCGGCGGCGATGCAGAAGCATTCACCTCGCCGGGCCGCCAGCGCTTTGCCGACTTCGTGTTCGATTCCTCCCGCGCGCGGCTGATCGCCGTACGCGAGCAGCATCCAGAGGATGAAGGCTCGCACGCACAGCCGGTAAATACGATCTGCGCGGTAGGCTTCGATGGCGGCGAGCGCGTGCTCGTCATGGGCAATGATTTTTATTCTTCGCCGCGACTGTCGCCGGATGGCCGTCGCCTGGCGTGGCTGTCGTGGGACCATCCGCGCATGCCGTGGCAGGGCACCGAACTGTGGGTAGCGGAGGTACAGGACGATGGCCGCCTTGGCACGCCGTTGCGCGTGGCCGGCGGGCCGCAGGAGTCGATCTGCCAGCCCGAATGGTCGCCTGCCGGCGTGCTGCACTTCGTCTCTGACCGCAGCGGCTGGTGGAACCTGTACTGCCTGCGTGAAAGCGCGGGCGGCACGGCCAGCGCAGTCGAGGCCCTATGCCCGATGGCCGCGGAGTTTGCGACCCCGCACTGGACCTTCGGCAATTCGCTGTATGGCTTCGCCGCGAACAGCGAGATCGTGTGCAGCTATATTGAACAAGGCGTCAGCAAGCTGGCCTGCCTGCGCGCCGGCAGCACGGTGCTGGAGCCGATTGTCACGCCGTACCAGGAGATTCGCGAACTGCGCGTGGGCGACGGCTACGTTGTGGTGCTGGCGGGCAGCCCGACCATCGCCACCGAGATTGCCCGCATCGACCTGGCGACAGGCAAGCGCGAAGTGCTGGAGCGCTCGATCGCCGAGCTGCCTGCGCTGGGCTACCTGTCCGTCCCGGAAAGCATCAGCTACACGAGCGCCAACGGCCGCACCGCATACGCCCTCTTCTATCCGCCCACCAACCAGGACGTGCACGCGCCGCAAGGCGAAAAGCCGCCGGTCATCGTTATCAGCCACGGCGGCCCGACCGGCATGGCAGCCAGCACCCTGAGCCTGAAAACGCAATTCTGGACCAGCCGGGGTTTTGGCGTGCTGGACGTGAACTACGGCGGCAGCACCGGCTTCGGCCGCGCTTTCCGCGACGCGCTGAAGGGGCAATGGGGCATTGTCGACGTCGAGGATTGCATCGCCGGTGCGCGCCACCTGGTCGCGCAAGGCCTGGCGGATGGCGAGCGCCTGATCATCCGCGGCAGCAGCGCGGGCGGCCTGACGACCCTGTGTGCGCTGACCTTCCACGATGTATTCAAGCTGGGCGCCAGCTACTACGGCGTATCCGACCTGAAAGGGCTGGATGACGATTCGCACAAATTCGAATCGCATTACAACGAATACCTGATCGCGCCAAAGGCGCAGGCCGAGGCGGTGTATGCCGAGCGCTCCCCGATCAACCATACCGGTCGCCTGTCGCGCCCGATGATCTTCTTCCAGGGGCTGGACGACAAGGTCGTGCCGCCGCAGCAGTCGGAAGCCATGGTCAACGCGCTGCGCCAGCGCGGCATCCCGGTCGAATATGTGGAGCTGGAAGGCGAAGGCCACGGCTTCCGCAAAGCCGACACCATCGTGCGCACCCTTCAGGCCGAACTGTCCTTCTACCAACGCATGTTTGGCTTGACCGGATGAGCGACACCCTGCTGGCGGAATTCGAAGCCCTCGAACCGCCCGAAAAAGCCATCCTCGCCTTGCTGTCGCTGGTGGGCGACCCGATCGGCCGCACCGCCATCCTGGACCTCATGGTGGCTGCCGGCATCCGCGATACGAACGACCAGCCCTTCACCACCCTGACGCTGGACGATCCGCTCCTCAAGCTGGAACGCCTGGCCTTCACCACCGCTGTGATGGGGCGCGGTTATGTCTGCAACGCCCGCCTGCGCTGGCCGGCCATTCGCGCCGCCATTGGCGCCCACCTGCTGGACGATATCTGCAAGGCTTACGAATCGCTCAATCCCATGCGCCAGAACTGGAATGGCGCCTACGAGCCGCGCAGTTACCGCCACGGCGTGGCGCGCCTGCGCATGGCCATGCTGCGCGGGCGCCCGCCGCAGGATGTCATGCCGCTGCTGGCTGCCTGCATGGTGTGCTACGAGGCGGCGCAACTGCACCCGATTGTCGACATCTTTTCGCGCCCTTTCGAAGCCGGGATGCTGCTGCTGGTGCATCCGGCCTTGCAGGACGATGTGCTGATGCTGCTGGTCCAGCACACCCAGCGCGAACCCGCCCTGGCGCCGTTGGTGCGCGGCTATGCGGAGCGTCACCTGCAGCGCCGCCAAGCCGCCGGACAGGAAATCAGTCCCGCATTGCGGCTGGCCGTGGCGGAGCACGCCATCCTGTGTGGCAAGCTGGCCGATGCCATGCGTCTCCTGGAAGGACTGGATGGCGCTCTGGCGCAATGCTTCTCCAGTGCTGTGCTGCTGCTGCGCGGCGACGTGGCCGGCGCGATCAACGGCTTTGAAGCTGCGCTGAAATCGATCCGCCGCGAATCCGGCAAGCGCAAGCACCTGTTCCAGGGCATCGCGGGCCACCTGTACGTGCTGGCCCTGCTGCGCAGCGGTGATGCCAAGCACCTGAAATCGGCAGAGAGCTACCTCGATGTCGCCGTGCATGCCCAGCACAATGCCGACAGCGCGGTCTACCAGCAACTGAGCATGCTGCGCCAGATCCGTGCCGGCACCATGCAGGCCGACCTGGTCACGCAGCGCGCCTGGGAGGTGCCGCTGCAGGCGCAGATGTTCCAATGCATGCTGTATTACTGGCTCGCGCTGCCGCAACTGAAACAGCGCCGTGCCGAATTGCAGGACCTGTCGCAAGCCGCAGAAGCGGCGGGCTTCATGCTGCTGGCAGGCGGCGCGGAAAGCCTGCTCGGCCACCTGGGCGACGAGGCGGCGGCGGGACGCGCAGCAGCCTTGCGCGAGCAGCTTGGCTTTGGCGACATGGCCACCTGGTTCGAACGCCAGGAAGCGTGGCAACGCCAACTGGCGGCCCTGATCAACCTGCAGCAGGGCGGCACCGAGACCGGCGGCGAAATGCGCCTGGTCTGGGCAATCAGCTACGGCGAACGGCAGGGCATCGCTGAAATCGAACCGCGCGAGCAGAAGCGCGACGTGCGCGGCGCCTGGGGCAAGGCGCGCCCGGTCGCGCTCAAGCGCCTGCGCGACGACGCAGCGCAGATGGAATTCCTGACGCCGCAGGACATGCGCGTCAGCAGCGCAATCATGCCGTCGCGCCAGGCCTATTCTTCCGGCCTGCGCTACGACATCGATATCGACCAGGCGGTACTGGCGCTGGTCGGCCATCCGCTGGTGTTCTGGATGGATGCGCCGGATACCCGTGTCGAATTGCTGCCCGGCGCACCGGAATTGCTGATCCGTACGCAGAAGGGCCAGTTGCACCTGGCCCTGCATCCATCCATTGACAACCTGAACGCCAACGTGATCGTGGTACGCGAGGCGCCGAATCGCTTGCGCGTGGTCAGCGTGCAGGATGAACATCGCCGCATCGCGGCCATTGTCGGAGACGGCCTGGCCGTTCCGGAGCATGCGAAGGAGCAGGTACTGAAGGCCATCGGCGCAGTGTCGTCGATGGTAACCGTGCAATCCGATATCGGCGGCGGCGCGGCCAGCACCGAACAATGCGATGCCGACCCGCGCCTGCACATCCACCTGCTGCCTTACCAGCAAGGCTTGAAGATGCAGATCCAGGTGCGCCCCCTGCGCGATGCGGGGCCGTATTACGCGCCGGGCGCCGGCGCCGAAAACGTGATTGCCGACGTCAATGGCCGCTCGGTGCAGGCGCGCCGCAGCCTGGCCGGTGAACGCGATGCGGAGCGCCAATTGGTGCTCAAGTGCGAAGTGCTGGAGCAAGCCACCGAGGAACATGGCGAATGGCTGCTCGGCGAGCCCGCGCTCTGCCTGCAGTTGCTGGCTGAATTGCAGGAGCAGGGCGCGGATAAAGTGGTGATGGCATGGCCGGAGGGCGAAACCTTCCGCCTCACCAAGCCGGTGTACACCAAGCAGCTGCGCCTGAACATCAAGAGCAAGAAGGACTGGTTCGCCGCCAGCGGCCAGTTGGTGGTCGACGAAGACCGCGTGCTGGACCTGCGCTCGCTGCTGGACATGATCCGCGCCAGCAAGAGCCGCTTCATCGCGCTGGGCGACAAGGAATTCCTCGCTCTTTCGGAAGAACTGCACCGCCGCCTGTCCGAACTGGCCGCCTATGGCGAAGACGACGACGCAGGCATGAAAGTGCACCGCCTGGCCGCCTTCGTACTGGAAGAACTGGCCAACGATGTCGGCATGGTGGAAGCGGATGCCATGTGGCGCGAACACCTGCAGCGCATTGAAGCCAGCGCCAGCTACACGCCGCAACTGCCAAGCACCCTGCAGGCAGAATTGCGCGACTACCAGCTGGCCGGCTTCGAATGGTTGGCCCGTCTGGCGCATTGGGGCGTCGGCGCGTGCCTGGCCGACGACATGGGCCTGGGCAAGACCTTGCAGTCGCTGGCCCTGGTCCTGCTGCGCGCGCCGCAGGGCCCCACGCTGGTGGTGGCCCCGACCTCGGTCTGCCTGAACTGGGCCAGCGAAGCGGCACGCTTTGCGCCGACGCTGAATGTGAAGATGTATGCCACGGGCGACCGCGACGACATCGTCACCAACGCCGGCCCATTCGACCTGGTGGTCACCAGCTACGGCCTGCTGCAGCTGGAGTCCGAACGCTTCACCAAGCCGAAGTGGCACACTATCGTGCTGGACGAGGCACAGAACATCAAGAACGCCGCCACCAAGCGTTCGCAGGCCGTCATGGCGCTGAAAGGCGACTTCAAGATGGTGGCCACCGGTACGCCGCTGGAAAACCACCTTGGCGAACTGTGGAACCTGTTTCGCTTCATCAATCCGGGCCTGCTGGGCAGCCATGAGCAGTTCAACCTGCGCTTTGCCGGCCCGATCGAGCGCCAGCAGGACCACCGCGCGGAAGTCGGCGCGCGCAACCGCCTGCGCCGACTGATCGGGCCTTTCGTGCTGCGCCGGACCAAGGCGCAGGTGTTGACAGAACTGCCTGCCCGCACCGAGATCGTGCTGGAAGTCGACCTGTCGCCGGAAGAAACCGCGCTGTACGAATCGCTGCGCCGCGAGGCGCTGGAAAACCTGGCCTCCATCGAAGGTCCCGCGGACAGGAAGTCGATGCAGATCCTGGCGGAGATCATGAAGCTGCGCCGAGCCTGCTGCAATCCGAACCTCGTGGCGCCTTCGCTGCGCCTGGAGTCGAGCAAGCTGGCAGCCTTTGCGCGCCTGCTGGAAGGATTGCTGGAGAACCGCCACAAGGTGCTGGTATTCAGCCAGTTCGTCGATCACCTGTCCCTGATCCGCGCCCATCTCGACCGCAACGGCATCCAGTACCAGTACCTCGACGGCAGCACGCCGATGGCGGCCCGCAAGCAGTCGGTAGATGCTTTCCAGGCCGGCGAAGGCGACGTGTTCCTGATCAGCCTCAAGGCCGGTGGCGTCGGCATCAACCTGACGGCAGCCGACTACGTGATTCACATGGACCCGTGGTGGAATCCCGCCGTGGAGGACCAGGCTTCCGACCGCGCTCACCGCATGGGACAACTGCGACCGGTCACCATCTACCGCCTGGTGGCACGCAATACAATCGAGGAAGGCATCGTCGAGCTGCACGGCCACAAGCGCGAACTGGCCGACAGCCTGCTCGACGGCAGCGACACCGCCGCGCGCATGACGGCGGAGGATATGCTGGCCATGCTGAACGAAGGCTTGCGCCGCTTCTGACAGGAGATGCTATGCAACTGACATCCATCGCCACGTGCGCCAAGGCGCGCCAGCTCGCGACGACCGCTGCGCTGGCCGCAATCTGCCTGGCCGGGGCGCCGGTTTCCGGTTCCGCCGCCGCCCCCAACTGTCCGGCCGCCGGGCTGCGCGAAGCGAGAGCCGCAAAATGGCACGTCCCCGACGACGCCGGGCGACAGGCGCTGGCACTGCAAGCGGTCTCCTGCCTGTCGTCGCCCGATCCAGTCGAGCGCGATGAACTGGCCTTCGAAGCCCTGCAAGCCTGGATGCGCGCCGACAAGCTCGATACCGCCACAGTGCAGGAGCTGCGCACCCGCCTGGCCGCGCAGTTGCAGGCGCCGGATCCGCAAGGTTTCGCGCGCCCTTTCGCCGCCCTGGTGCTGGCCGACGTGGCGCGGGTGGACCGCATCAAGCCTTACCTCTCCACCGACCAGCGCGCGCAACTGGTGGGCGCCGCGACAGAATACCTGCGCGGCGTGAACGATTACCGCGGTTTCGACGAAAAGCAAGGCTGGCGCCATGGTGTCGCTCACGCTGCCGACATCATGCTGCAGCTCTCGCTCAACCCTGCATTAACCCGCGCCGAACATGAGCAAATGCTGGCAGCCATCGCCAGCCAGGTTGCGCCGCCAAACGAGCATTTCTATCACTATGGCGAAGGCGAACGCCTGATGGCTCCCATCTTCTACCTGTCACGCGCCAAATCGCTGCAATGCAGCGACTGGGACGGGTGGTTCGCACGCCTTGCAGCACCTCCGGCCTCCGCCGGCACGCAGCAGGCAAGACTGGCCCGCAAGCACAACCTGAACGGCTTCCTGCAGCCGCTGTACATCAACGTCAGCGAAAGCAAGGACGAAGCGCAGCGCAACTGCCTGAAGCCACTGCTGCTGCGCGCCTTGAAGCAGGCCGCCGAATGAACGTGCAACAGGCCCTGGCCTTTGTCGAACAGCACGGTGTCGTGCTGGCCTCCGCGCGCGGCAAAGTGCCAACGTTGACCGAAGCCATCGCCGGCGCCCCGATCAAGGGCAGCTGGTGGGGTCATCCTGAAGGCAAGCGCATTTTCGCCGTGCTCAGCGAAGTGCAGGAGCACGAAGACATCCTGGTCTGCCGCCTGCTGGCGGGAAAACTGACGCTGGTACACCGCCGCCTGTGGCCCGCCCTGGCGGCATTGGCCGGCGAACTGCCTGCCGACGCACTGGCACGGGTACGGCAAGTGCATACCGCTACCGGCAAGCATGTCAACGAGGAGATCCCTTTTCCGCAATGGCTTCCGCCCGATGCAGCCGTGGATGCCGCAAGCATGGACCCCGACAGGGCGCGGGCGGCACTCGGCTTGTGATAATCTCCCACGCTGCACTAGCAAGAGGTTGAATTATGATGAAGACCAAAATCGCCCTCGCCGCGATGATGTTGAGCCTGGCCCTGTCGCCAGCCGACGCCGCGACGAAGGCCAAGAAATCCAATGCACCGGCGAAAACCGCCGTCAGCAAGAAGTCCAGCAGTAGCAAGGGAAAGACAAGCAAATCGTCGTCCAAGTCCGCCAAGGGCGGTAAATCCGGCGGCAAGTCGGCCAGCAAGTCCAGGGCGGACAAGGCCAAGCCTGCGGTCGCCAGCAAGCCCCTGCCGGCTGAACGCCGCCAGGACAAGGCTTTCGACAGCCAGGCCAACCAGTTCCTCGGTGCGCTGTGGCGCATCGATCCTGAGACCGCGATCTCGGTCGGCAAATACGACACAGCGGCGCAGCTGACCGTTCCCGACCAGGCTTTCCGCGACCAGCAACTCGCCTTCATCGACGAATGGCTGGAAAAATTCGGCAAGATCGACGCCAGGCAGCTCTCGCCGAAGCAGCGCAGCGACCTTGGCCTGCTGCAGAACAAACTGAATTCGGACCGCTGGTACCTGACGACTTTCCGCGAGTGGGAGTGGAACCCGGCGCTCTACAACATCGCCAGCCCGATCGACTTCGTGCTGAACACCGAATATGCGGCAAGGCCGCAGCGCCTGCGCACACTGCTGCGCCGTATCGCCAGCGTGCCGGCGTATTACGAGGCAGCGCGCAACAACATCAAGAACCCGACGCGCGAACACGTCAAACTGGCCATCGACCAGGCGCCTGGCGTGCTGGCCGTGCTGGCAGACCTGGACAAGCAGGCGCAGGATTCGATCCTGAATGCCAATGAAAAGAACCTGTACGCGCAGCGCATTGCTGCGGCCAAGGTAGCCGTGGAGGCTTATGTTGCCTGGCTCGGTGAGCTGGACAAGTCGCTGGCCGTCAGCGGCGGACGCTCCTTCCGCATCGGCAAGGAGCTGTACGAAGCGAAGTTCGGCTACGACATCCAGTCCGGCAGCAATGCCGAACAGACTTACCAGAAGGCGCTGGCGGCCCGCGAACAACTGCTGTCGAACATGGACCGCATTTCGGACGACCTGTGGCCGAAATACCTGGCCGACAAGGCCAAGCCGTCCGACCGTTTCGCCAAGATTGGCATGATGATCGACACGCTGTCCTCCAGGCATGTGGCGCGCGAAGAATTCTTCCCTGAGATCCGCCGCCAGATTCCTGTGCTGCAGGACTGGGTGGTCAAGAACGACCTGCTGACGCTGGATCCGAACAAGCCACTGGTGGTGCGCGAAACGCCTGCCTACCAGCGCGGCGTGGCTGGCGCCAGCATCGAAGCTCCAGGCCCATACCGCCCGCAGGACCGCACTTACTACAACGTGACGCCTCTGGACGACGCCACGCCGGAACAGGCCGAGTCCACGCTGCGCGAGTACAACCACTGGATCCTGCAGATCCTGAACATGCACGAGGCGATCCCTGGTCACTATGCGCAACTGGTGTACGCCAACAAGTCGCCGTCGATCGTGAAATCGATCTTCGGCAATGGCGCCATGGTGGAAGGCTGGGCGGTTTACAGCGAGCGCATGATGCTGGAATCGGGCTACGGCAACAACGAGCCTGAAATGTGGCTGATGTACTCGAAGTGGAACCTGCGCAGCGTGACCAACACCATCCTCGACTACAGCGTGCACGTGCAGGGCATGACGGAGCCGGAGGCAATCGACCTGCTGACCCGCCAGGCCTTCCAGACCGCCGCCGAAGCGAAAGAGAAATGGCGCCGCGCGCAGCTGACCTCGGTGCAGCTCACCAGCTATTTCTCGGGCTACTCGGAAATCATGGAACTGCGCGAACAGCGCCGCGCCGCCCTGGGCAGCAAGTTCTCGCTGAAAGACTTCCACGAAGACTTCCTGAGCTACGGCAGCGCACCCGTGCGCATGATCAAAGAGCTGATGCAGTAAACGGCTTAGGCTGCTCCCATGCCCCGCGCGCGCCGCGGGGCGATTCTGCT
>CAMLSG010000097.1 GCA_946482635.1 uncultured Duganella sp. | reverse complement strand
CGACGCCCATGTTCATCAAGCGCGTCAGGGTCGACGGCGCGTCGTTGGTGTGCAGGGTGGAGAACACCATGTGGCCGGTCTGCGCGGCCTTGATCGCGATATCCGCCGTTTCCAGGTCGCGGATCTCACCCACCATGATGATGTCCGGATCCTGGCGCAGGAACGCTTTCAGCGCTACCGGGAAGGTCAGGCCGGCCTTGTCGTTGACGTTGACCTGGTTGACGCCCGGCAGGTTGATCTCGGCCGGGTCTTCCGCGGTCGAAATATTGATGCCAGGCTTGTTCAGGATGTTCAGGCAGGTGTACAGCGACACCGTCTTGCCGGAACCGGTCGGGCCGGTCACCAGTACCATGCCGTACGGGCGGTGCACGGCATCCAGCAGGATTTCCTTCTGGTCCGGATCGTAGCCGAGCGAATCGATGCCCATCTGGGCCTGGGTCGCATCCAGGATACGCATCACGGTCTTCTCGCCGAACAGGGTCGGCAGGGTCGACACGCGCAAGTCGATGGTCTTGGTGGCGGACACGATCAGGCGCATGCGGCCGTCCTGCGGCACGCGTTTTTCCGAGATATCGAGCTTGGACAGCACCTTGATGCGCGAGACCAGCTTGTCCTTGATCGAGGTCGGCGGCTGGGCGTGCTCGACCAGGTTGCCGTCGACCCGGAAGCGGATGCGGTAAAACTTTTCGTAAGGCTCGAAATGCAAGTCGGAGGCGCCCATATTGACCGCATCCATCAGCATCTTGTTCAGGAAACGCACGATAGGCGCATCCTCCACCTCGGCGTCGGCCGCGGCGGCGCCTTGCGCCTGCGATATCGATTCTTCTTCGGCGAACTCGATTTCCCCTTCTTCGCCGGTCATCTCGAGGACGGTCTGGGTCGAGCTCTTGGTCAGGCTCTCGAGCAGCTTGAGCAGCACGTCGTGCTGCACAATGACTGGCTCGACTGTCGATTCGGCCTGGAATTTGATCTGGTCCAGGGCCTGGGTATTGGTCGGATCGGACAGCGCCACCGACATCTTGTTGCCGCGCTTGGCCAGCGGGATCACCCGCTGGGTCGCCATCAGCCGGGTATCGATGGCCTTGGGCGGCAAGATGTCGACATTGATGGCGCCCAGGTCGAGCAGCGGATAGGCAAAGGTTTCGGCGCAGAAGACGGCCAGGTCGCGTGCGTTGATGCTGCCGCCAGCCAGCAACACGTCAATAAACGTGGACTTTTCGGCAATTGCCTTCTTGTTCAGCGCGTCCGCTTGCGGCGGGGTAAGACGCCCCGCTTGCATCAGGGCCCGGGCCAGTCCCGACATAGGGGAGCCGGACGCCGAGGTGGGTTGGACTGCTGCCATAGGAGCGCACTATCAGAATATTAATAAAGAGTGAGTCTCCGGATGATGCCTGTAGGCATCATTTTTGTAAAGGTCCGCACGGTTCACTCTGCCTGGCGGAACTCCGGACGTCGTAATTTCACTACTTTAATGGCCTGGTCTTGTGCTTGCACCACTTCCACGATGCAATTCCCCACTTTGACGGAAATGGGGGCGTCGGGGATGTCCTGTAACACTTCCAGCAGCATGCCGTTCAGGGTCTTGGGCCCATCAAGCGGGAAGTTTAAACCCAGACGCTTGTTAATGTCACGTAATGCGGTGCTGCCCTCCAGCAGGCATTCGCCATGCTCGTCCCAGCCAAAGCTGTCGGCCCGCGCCGCACTCGGGGTGGACGTGGTGAACTCGCCAATCATCTCTTCGATGATGTCGTCCAGCGTGACCAGGCCCTGCACCTCGCCGTATTCGTCGACCACGATGGCCAGGCGCTCCCGGTTTTCCTGGAAATTCTGCAGGGCGGCGAAGGCCGGCGTGTCCTGGGGGATGAAGAAAGGCTCGGACAGCAGCTTGCGGAAGTGTTCGACCGTCAGCTCGTCCTGCTCGTTGAGCAGGGCGATGGCCTTGCGCACATGCAGGATGCCGACCACCTGGTTGATCTCGCCGTCATACACCGGCAGCTTGTTGTGGAAGCAGGTGGTGAGCTGGGACTTGATGTCTTCGACCGGCATGGCCAGGTCGAGCGCCTCGATGTGGGCGCGCGGGGTCATGATGTCTTCCACCGAGATGGTGTCCAGGTCGAACAGGTTGAGCAGGATGCTCTTGTGCTTTTTCGGGATGAAGCTGCCGTTTTCCAGCAGGACCGAGCGCAGTTCGTCGGCCGACAGCTTGCCTTCCTGGATCTGGCCGGTGGGCTTGATGCGGAACAGGCGCAGCAGGGTGTTGACGAACAGGTGCACGAACCACAGCAGCGGCTTGGAGACCGACAGCAGGGGGCGCAGCACGAAGGACGCCGGCAGCACGATCTGGTCGGCATAGCGCGCGCCGATGATCTTGGGCGAGATTTCAGCCAGCACGATCAGCAGGAACACCACGATCACGGTCGACAGCAGGATCACATGCTGCTCCAGGCCGAACTGGGTAATGGCGATGGCCGTTGCCAGGGCGATGGCCATGGCGTTGATCAGGGTATTGGCGACCAGGACCAGCGACAGCAGTTGTTCGGTGCGTTCCAGCAGCCACAGGGTGGCGATGGCGCGGCGGCTGCCGCGTTTGGCCTGGTGGCGCAGGCGGAAGCGATTGGCCGCCATCAGGGCGGTTTCGGCCATGGCGAAGAAGGCCGAGGCGAGGATCAGGAAGGCGAGGGCGGCAAATTGCGCCCACAAGGGAACGGTATCCAAGGTCGTGATGACGAGTCAGTAAGAGGGCGATTCTAGCATGGCGGCCTGGTGCGCCGCGCCGTCGCGGCCGCCAGCGCGCCTGGTGGAAGCCCCCTATAATGCTGGCCATGCGTGACGTGGATGCGATTCTGGCGCCGATGCGCCTGGCCATAGCCCCTCCGCCGCAATTGGCGGGGGTAGTGCGCTATTTCCACATCGAATGCAATAGCCCGGGCGCGGTGCTGGTGCCGGCCTCGCCCTGTCCCATGCTTACTTTCTTTATCCGCGGCGGTTCGCGTTTTCGCGAGGCGGGCGGCCGGGAGCGGCTGGAAACCGCGCCGTTTATCACCGGGCCGATGACTTCGCACACGCCGGCAGTCTGGCAGCCCGGCACCACCTTCATCAGCGCCGTGATCGAGGTTGGCCATCTGGGGCGCCTGGTCGACGTGCCCCCTGGCGAATTGCGCGATGCCGTCGTGCCGATTGCGGACGCCGCGCCGGACTGGCGCGGTGTCGCCGAACTGGAAGAGCGCCTGCGCGCCGGCGGCGACAGCGCACGCTGGACGGCGCTGGTGGCGGACTGGCTGGTGCGGCGGCTTGCCGCCCGTGAGGCAGGCTTTCGCCGCGGGGCGCAGCCCCTGATGCTGCCGCCCCCGCTGCTGTCCCTGCCGACCGAAGAAATTGCCAGCCGCTTGGGCATCGGCGTACGCCAGCTGGGGCGGCGCGTGATGGCCAGCTACGGCCAGAGCCTGCGCGACGGCAAACGCATGTTGCGTTATATCCGCGCTTTGTCGCACATGATCGTTGCACCGCCGCGGCATGGCGGGCTGACCCGGCTCGCGGTCGATTGCGGCTACCACGACCAGGCCCATATGGTGCGCGACTTCGTGCAGTACACCGGCATGGGGCCCAAGGCCCTGTTGGCTGCGGCGGCCGACGCCAGCGGCGCCATGCGCCTGCTGCGCTACGATGATGCCTCGCGCGCCGTGGTTACGCGGGTGGAATAGCCCCTGCCAGCCAACGACATGGCTCAAGCCCGGGAGCGCAATCGCGGGCTAAGTTCACGAATCAGATCCACGAAAGCGCGGAGCCCCGCCGGCAGTTGCCAGCCGGGCGGATAGTAAAGCGCAAGCCCAGGGTAGCTGGGCGTCCAGTCCTGCAGCACGCGCACAAGCCGGCCAGCGGCCAGGTCGTCACGCACATACCAGTCAGCCAGATAGGCCAGGCCCACGCCGGCCAACGCGGCTTCCCGCATGAGACCCGGATCGTCGAGCGTGAGCGGCCCACTGACTTCGACATTGATCGCTTCGCCATGATGGGAGAACTCCCAGCGCGATGGCGCACCGCTAGGGAACCTGGCACGGACGCAAGGATGCTTTGAAAGTTCCGCCGGCGAAGCCGGAACCGGGAATCGCGCAAAGTGCCCAGGCGACCCCACAACCGCCATGCGAAGATCACCGTCGATCGGGATGCGAACCATATCTTGCGGCACCATCTCGCTCTGGCGTATGCCGGCATCGAAGCCCTCGGCCACGACGTCGATCATGCGGCCTTCAGTCACGATCTCCACTTTCATGTCGGGATAGCGGCGCAGATACTCCAGGACGAAAGGCGCAAATACCATGCGGGCCGCACCCAGCGAGGCATTGATGCGGAGCGTGCCGATTGGCAGGTGGCGCTTGCTGGTCGTTTCCTCCATGGCGCCGCGAATCTCGGACAAGGCCGGTGCAATCCTCGCCACGAAATGCTCGCCAGCTTCGGTAAGCGCGACGCTGCGCGTGGTCCGGTGAAACAGGCGGGCGCCCAGGCGCGCCTCAAGTCCGGCTACAGCGTTGCTCACGGCCGTGGCCGAGAGGCCGAGTTCATTCGCTGCGCGTCGAAAGCTCTGGCATCGGGCGACAGCAAGCACGGCCTCCAGGCCGATCAGGCTAGATTTTTGCATTGTCACGATTTTCGAAATAAAACATCAATCTTTATCCATCTTATCAGGACTATTGAGCGGCCATACACTGCTTGCATGCCTCGGGGAAGTCCGGGGAAATTCAGGAGCGATCATGCAAACCATCAATCAGATCTACATCGACGGCGCCTTTGTCACGCCACATGGCACAGACACTATCGACATCATCAACCCGACTACCGGAACGCCACTTGCACGTGCGACCCTCGCCGACGCGGAAGACACTCGTCGCGCCATCCTTGCGGCAAAGAGGGCGCTGCCGGCATTTTCGCGAACCACGGTGCTGGAACGGGTCGCCATGCTGAAGCGGCTGCACGCTGCGGTACTCGCGCGCAGCGATTCCATGCGCGATGCAACGATTCGCGAATACGGAGCACCTGTTTCAAGGGCCACCTGGATCTCCCATTTCGCGGCGCAGACTTTTCTTGACGCTGCGGCTACGCTGGAAGCCTATGACTTCACCCGCGTGGCGGGATCGTCAATCGTGTTAATGGAGCCTGTGGGCGTCGCTGGCCTGATCACCCCATGGAACAGTACGGCAGGTTCGATTTGCAGCAAGCTGGCGATGGCTATCGCTGCAGGTTGCACGTCGGTGATCAAGCCAAGCGAACTGAGCCCGATACAAAACAGCATCGTGGCCGAAGCGATTCATGCGGCAACGCTACCAGCAGGCGTCGTCAATATCGTCACTGGACGCGGCGACATCGTTGGTACCGAACTTAGCGCGCACCCGGATATTGCCAAGATCTCGTTTACCGGTTCCACGGCAGTGGGCAAAATTATCCAGCGCGCGGCAGCCGACACCGTCAAGCGTGTCCACCTTGCCCTGGGCGGCAAGTCGCCGTCCATCATCCTTGACGATGCGGACCTGGCGCAGGCGGTTCCGCTCGCGCTCAATGCCGCGTTCATGAACAACGGGCAGGCATGCATCGCGGGAAGCCGCTTGCTGGTGCCTGCGCACCGCCTGGAAGAAGTCATCGCGCTTGTAAAGGAGACTATCGGACTGATGAAGGTGGGCGACCCGGCCGAGCCCACGACCATCATTGGTCCTTTGGCCAACCGCAGTCAGTACGAACGCATTCAGCATTACATCAGGCTCGGTCTTGCCGAAGGCGCTACGCTCGTCACAGGCGGCGAGGGCCATCCGGCAGGGCTCGACCAGGGCTACTTCGTCAAGCCGACGGTGTTTGTGAACGTGCACAAGGACATGCGCATTGCGCGCGAAGAGATCTTCGGCCCCGTTCTTTCCATCCTGACCTACGGCAGCGACGAAGAGGCGATCGACCTGGCCAACGGTACAGATTTCGGACTGTGCGCTTACATCATGTCGTCCGATCCCGCGCGTGCAAAGGCGGTGGCCACAAGGCTGCAGGCCGGCCGAGTGATGATCAATTCGCTACAGCACGATCCGTTGGCGCCTTTCGGCGGATACAAGCAGTCGGGCGTTGGGCGGGAATATGGCGTGCTTGGCCTGGAGTCATACCTGGAAGCGAAGACCTTGCTTGGGGCTTTGTGACGCCCGGCCGCACTGTGCGAAGCGTTTTGCGTGTCGCATCCATACAATATTTTTCCGGCGTTCCCCGCTATCGTAGCGGCGCTGATCAAAGGGGAACGATATGGAACTGGAAGCTACGCTCGAGCGCGACGGCTACGTGCTCACTTCGCTGGACGCATTAATGGAAACGGTCCGCACCAACAGCCTGTGGTACCTGAGCTTCGGCCTGGCCTGCTGTGCGGTGGAGATGATGGAAGCGGCGTCGGCGCGCTACGACATGGACCGTTTCGGCATGTGCCCGCGTCCTTCGCCGCGCCAGGCCGACCTGATGATCGTGGCCGGCACCCTGACCAACAAGATGGCGCGCGCCATGCGCAAGGTGTACGACCAGATGGCCGAGCCGCGCTATGTGGTGTCGATGGGATCCTGCGCCAACGGCGGCGGCTATTACCACTACTCGTATTCGGTGGTGCGCGGCTGCGACCGCATCGTGCCGGTCGATGTCTACGTGCCCGGCTGCCCGCCGACGCCGGAAGCGCTGCTGTATGGCCTGATGCAGCTGCAGCAGAAAGCCCGGCGCGGTGAACGCGCCGTCATGCTGCGCAACTAGGCTAGCTGCCGCGGTAGGTCGAATACGCCCACGGCGACACCACCAGCGGCACGTGGTAGTTCTGGTCTGCGTGGGCGATGCCGAAGGCGATCGTCACCTGGTCGATGAAGCGCGGCGCCGGCAAGTCCACGCCGAGCGCTGCGAAATAATCTCCGGCGCCGAACACCAGTTCGTAGCGGCCGGGCTGCATGGCGTCGTCCTCCAGCAGCGGCGCGCCGCAGCGGCCATCGGCATTGGTCACATCCTCCTTCAATAGCGTGCGGCCGCTGCCGGCCAGCGCATACAGCGCCACATGCACGCCAGCGGCGGGACGGCCGTTGGCGGTATCGAGGACGTGGGTGCTCAGTTTTCCCATTTTGCATTCCTTATTTTGCTTATCCGGCAGATCATATACCGGTGCCATAACGCCAATATATTATTGAGCATATACCTTTGATCACGGACCACCATGAACAACTACCCTCGCGACCTGGCCGGCTATGGCCGCAATCCACCCCATCCGCAATGGCCGGGCCAGGCCCGCGTGGCCCTGCAATTCGTGCTGAACTATGAAGAGGGCGGTGAAAACTGCGTGCTGCACGGCGACCCGGCCTCGGAAACCTTCCTGTCCGAGATCATCGGTGCGGCCGCTTTCCCGAACCGCCACATGAGCATGGAATCGATCTATGAGTACGGTTCGCGCGCCGGCCTGTGGCGCTTGCTGCGCATGTTCGAAGAGCGCAAGCTGCCGCTGACCATTTTCGGCGTCTCGATGGCGCTGCAGCGCCATCCGGAAGCGGTGGCCGCTTTCCAGGAGCTGGGGCACGAAATCGCCTGCCACGGCCTGCGCTGGATCACCTACCAGAACATGGACGAGGAAACCGAGCGCGCCCATATGAAGGAAGCGGTGCAGATCATCAAGGAGCTGACCGGCAGCGCGCCGCTGGGCTGGTACACCGGGCGCGATTCGCCCAATACGCGCCGGCTGGTGGTGGAGCATGGCGGTTTCCGCTACGACGCCGATTATTACGGCGACGACTTGCCGTTCTGGCAGGAAGTAGCGCACACCGGCGCCGACGGCAAGCCGGCCGTCACCCCGCAACTGATCGTCCCCTACACGCTGGATACCAACGATATGCGCTTTGCCGCGATGCAAGGGTTTAACAGCGGCACCCAATTCTTCGATTACCTCAAGGACGCATTCGACGTACTCTATAAGGAAGGGGACCCGAACGGCCTGAACCAGCCGAAAATGCTGTCGATCGGCCTGCATTGCCGCCTGGTGGGCCGTCCTGCGCGCGCTGCCGCATTGGCGCGTTTCCTCGACTATGTGCAAAGCCATGACAAGGTGTGGATCACGCGCCGCATCGACATTGCCGAGCACTGGCACAAGCATCATCCCTATATGCGAAACTCCTGATATTCAAAATCAGAGTTTTCTTATATGGCTGGGGTGCGGTAATGTTATCTTGCAAGCTAGGAGACCTGCGAGGACAAGATGTCAGAACCGATCCGCTTTTACTACCGCGGCGCCGTGCATGAAGTACGGGATGCCGCCCCGACGCAGACTGTGCTGCAGCACCTGCGCGAAGACCTGCACTGCACCGGCACCAAGGAAGGCTGCGCCGAAGGCGACTGCGGCGCTTGCACCGTGGTGCTGGGCAGCGTGGTCGACGGCAAGCTGGAACTGAAGGCGGTCAATTCCTGCATCCAGCTCACCCCGACGCTGGACGGCAGGGCCCTGTTCACCGTGGAAGACCTGCAGCAGGCCGACGGCGCGCTGCACCCGGTGCAGCAGGCGCTGGTCGAATGCCATGGCTCGCAATGCGGTTTCTGTACGCCGGGCTTCGCGATGTCGCTGTGGGGCTTGTACCTGAAAAAAGAAGGCCAATGCGCCTCGCGCAAGGAAATCGACGACTGCCTGTCGGGCAACCTGTGCCGCTGCACTGGCTACCGCCCGATCATCGATGCCGCCCAGCGCATGGTTGAGCTGCCCAAAGTCGAATTTGACGCCGCCCGCGTGGCCGAACAGCTCGAGTCGCTGAAGCGCGACTCGCTGGCCGTCTACAGCGCGCATGGCCAGACCTTCCTGGCGCCGCGCACCCTGGATGAACTGATCCAGCTGCGCGCGGCCAATCCGGGCGCGGTGCTGCTGGCCGGGTCCACCGACGTCGGCCTGTGGGTCACCAAGCAGATGCGCGACCTGGGCGACATTATTTACCTCGGCCACGTCGACGCGCTGAAAGTGCTGCGCGTGGAGGATGGCTTCGTTGAAATCGGCGCCGGCGTGTCGCTGGAGGACGCCTACAATGCGCTGTGCCGGCACTATCCGGACCAACTGGGCGAGCTGCGCCAGCGCTTCGCTTCGCTGCCGATTCGCAATGCCGGCACGCTGGGCGGCAATGTCGCCAACGGTTCGCCGATCGGCGACTCCATGCCATGGCTGATCGCACTCGGCGCGCAGGTCGTGCTGTGCGGCTCGGCCGGCGAACGCGTGCTGGCGCTGGAAGACTTTTATCTCGATTACATGAAGAAGGATTTGCAGCCTGGCGAGTTCGTGCAGGCCGTGCGCGTGCCGCTGCCGCGCGAGGACGTGCGCTTCCGCACGTACAAGCTGGCCAAGCGCTTCGACCAGGATATTTCCGCCGTTTGCGCGGCCTTCGCCTTGCGCATGGACGGCGATGCGGTTGCCGAAGCGCGCATCGCGTTCGGCGGCATGGCTGCGACGCCGAAACGCGCCGCACAGGCGGAAGCCGCGCTGAATGGCCGCACCTGGAGCGAGGCTGCGCTGGCAGACGCGATGGCAGCCCTGGCCCGCGACTACGCGCCTTTGAGCGATATGCGCGCCAGCAGCGAGTACCGTATGAAAACGGCGCAGAACCTGCTGCGCCGCTTCTGGCTTGAGACGCGCAGCGACGCGCCGCTGGCGGCTGATGCCGTCAACGCCTTCGCCGTCAGCGTGTAAAGGAGGCAGCATGAACCATCCCGTCACTCCTGAACTGAAGGCCGCCACCTGGAGCGGCGTCGGCATTCCGCGCAAGCACGAATCGGCCGAACTGCATGTGCTGGGCCAGGCGACCTACACCGACGACATCCCCGAGCTGCGCGGCACCCTGCATGCGGCGCTCGGCCTGTCGTCCAAGGCCCACGCCCGCATCACTTCGCTGGACCTGGATGCGGTGCGCGCCGCTCCCGGCGTGGTCGCGGTGTACACAGTCTCCGACATCCCGGGCACCAACGACTGCGGCCCGATCATCCACGACGACCCGATCCTGGCCGATGGCCTGGTGCAGTACGTCGGCCAGCCGATCTTCATCGTCGTTGCTGACTCGCATACCAATGCACGCCGCGCCGCCAAGCGGGGCGTGGTCGGCTACGAAGAGCTGCCGGCCATCCTGACGCCGCAGCAGGCCAAGGCTGCCGCTTCCTACGTGCTGCCGCCAATGAAGCTGCTGCGCGGCGACGCACAGGCCGCGTTTGAGAAGGCCCCGCACACGGTCAAGGGCCAGCTTTATGTCGGCGGCCAGGAACAGTTCTACCTCGAAGGGCAGATCGCCTATGCCATTCCGAAAGAGGGCAAGGCCATGCTGGTGCAATGCTCGACCCAGCACCCGAGCGAAATGCAGCATGTGGTGGCGCATGCGCTGGGCCTGCACTCGCATCATGTGACGGTGGAATGCCGCCGCATGGGCGGCGGCTTCGGCGGCAAGGAGTCGCAATCGGCGCTGTGGGCCGCTGCCGCGGCAATTGCAGCCGCCCGCACCGGCAAGCCGGTCAAGCTGCGCGCCGACCGCGACGACGACATGATGGTGACCGGCAAACGGCACTGCTTCTATTACGAGTACGAAGTCGGCTACGACGACACGGGCCGCATCGTGGCGGCCAAAGTCGACATGACGTCGCGTGCCGGTTACTCGGCCGACTTGTCGGGCCCCGTTGCAACCCGTGCGGTCTGCCACTTCGACAATACCTATTACCTGTCGGACGTGGAAATCCACGCGGCATGCGGCAAGACCAACACCCAGTCGAACACGGCCTTCCGCGGCTTCGGCGGCCCGCAGGGCGCCATCGCGATTGAATACGTGATCGATGAGATTGCGCGCAACCTGGGGCAGGACCCGCTGGATATCCGCCGCCTGAACTTCTACGGCAAGACCGAGCGCAATGAAACGCCGTACGGCCAGGTGA
Source organism: uncultured Duganella sp. (assembly GCA_946482635.1). The sequence goes on along the minus strand of CAMLSG010000097.1, from coordinate 7,924 downwards.
TCGTCGATAACGTGATCCACGAGCTGGTGGCCGAGCTGGAGCAAAGCAGCGAATACCGTGCGCGCCGCGCCGCTGTCGCCGCCTACAACGCGGCCAGCCCGGTGCTGAAACGCGGCCTGGCGCTGACCCCGGTCAAGTTCGGCATCGCCTTCAACGTCACCCACCTGAACCAGGCGGGCGCGCTGGTGCACGTCTATGTCGACGGTTCGGTGCTGGTCAACCATGGCGGCACGGAGATGGGGCAGGGCATCAATACCAAGGTGCTGCAGGTGGTCGCACATGAACTGGGCCTGGACCTGGAGCGCGTGCGCATCACGGCAACCGATACCAGCAAAGTGGCGAATACCTCGGCCACGGCGGCATCCACCGGTGCGGACCTGAACGGCAAGGCGGCGCAGGATGCGGCGCGCCAGATCCGCGAGCGGCTGGCGGCGTTTGCCGCGAAAACGCTGGGCGGCGAGGCTGCCGACGTGCGCTTCTTCGCCAACGAAATCCACGTCAACGGCCAGAGCGTTCCGTTCGAAGCGCTGGTGCAGAAGGCTTACCTGGCCCGCGTTCAGCTCTGGTCCGACGGCTTCTATGCGACGCCGAACCTGCACTGGGACCCGAAGGCGATGAACGGCCATCCGTTCTCCTACTACGCTTACGGCGCCGCGGTGTCGGAAGTGGTGGTCGATACGCTGACGGGGGAGTGGAAACTGCTGCGCGCCGACGCGTTGTACGATGCCGGCCAGTCGCTGAACCCGGCCATCGACATCGGCCAGGTCGAAGGCGCCTTCATCCAGGGCATGGGCTGGCTGACCACCGAGCAGCTGTGGTGGAACGGCGCGGGCAAGCTGATGACGCACGCGCCGTCCACCTACAAGATTCCCGGCATTTCCGACTGCCCGGAAGACTTCCGCGTCAAGCTGTTCCAGAACCGCAATGTCGAGGATTCGATCCATCGCTCCAAGGCGGTGGGCGAACCGCCTTTGCTGCTGCCGTTCTCGGTGTTCTTTGCCATCCGCGATGCGATTTCCGCAGTCGGCGGGCATCGCGTCAATCCACCGCTGAACGCGCCCGCGACCAGTGAAGAAATCCTGCGCGCCATCGCGGCGGTCGAAGCTGCGGCAGGCTGACATGGCTGACTGGTTGACGCCAGCCGGGGAGCCGGCGGTACTCGTCACGGTCGCGCGCGCCGAAGGTTCGGTGCCGCGCGAGGCGGGGACGCATATGCTGGTGACCGCCACGGGCCAGTTCGATACCATCGGCGGTGGCCACCTGGAGCACAAGGCTTTCGCCATTGCGCGCGAAATGATCGCCGCCCGCAACGCTGGGCGCGCAGTATCCCCGCATCTTGAGCGTTTCCCGCTCGGCCCGAGCCTGGGCCAATGCTGCGGTGGCGTGGTCTGGCTTCTGTTCGAGCCGGTCGAAGGCGGCCTGGCTGACGTCATGGCCCAGTTCCGCCAGCGGCGCAAGGAAGACAGCTGCCGCATCACGGCCATCGATGGCGCAGCGGATTGCCGGCTGGTGGATGAGGAACACAAGGAAACGCATATCCATACCGATGCCGCTGGCCGCCGCTGGCTGGTCGATCCGGTCAAGGCGCCGCGTGCGCATCTCGTGCTGTTTGGCGCGGGCCACGTTGGCGCCGCCATCGTGCGCGCACTGGCCGAGCTGCCCTGCACCGTCACCTGGGTCGATGAGCGCGACGCCATGTTCCCGCCAGAGGTGCCGGACAATGTCACTATCGAGGCCACCGACACGCCGGAAGCCTGTGTGGACGAGGCGCCCGACAACGCCAGCTACCTGGTGCTGACCCACAGCCACGCCCTCGACCAGCAACTGACCGAAGCCATCCTGCGCCGGCCCAATGTCGGCTGGTTCGGCCTGATCGGCTCCAAAACCAAGCGTGCCCAGTTCACCTCCCGCCTCGCGGCAAAAGGGCTGAGCACCGAAAACATGGTATGCCCGATTGGCCTACCGGGTATCATCAACAAGGCTCCGGCGGTGATCGCCGCCTCGGTTGCCGCCCAATTACTGATGGTCTGGGAATCCCAGGCGAAAGACTAGCAATGAGCAAAACCACCAGCGTGCAAGCCTACCGAGCAGGCTTGCTGCATTTTCACGCCGATCCGGCCTTCATCGAACGCGCCCACGCCTGGCACGAAGACGGCCTGCTGATCGTGGCCGGAGGCAAGGTGCAGGCAGCGGGCGATTACGCCACGCTGGCGCCAACCCTGCCGCCCGGCACCGAAGTGAAGGACTACCGCGGCAAGATCGTCATGCCCGGCTTCATCGACAGCCATGTGCACTACCCGCAAACCGACATGATCGCCTCGCCGGCGCCCGGCCTGCTGCCGTGGCTGGAGCAATATACTTTCCCGACCGAGCGCCAGTTCGAGGATCCGGCGCACGGCGCCCAGGTGGCCGAGTTCTTCCTGGACGAGCTGCTGCGCAACGGCACCACCACCGCCATGGTCTACGGCACCGTGCACCCGCAATCGGTGGACGCCTTCTTTACCGCCAGTGAAAAGCGCGAGCTGCGCATGATCGCCGGCAAAGTGATGATGGACCGCCACTGCCCGGACTTCCTGTGCGATACCGCCGAACGCGGCGCCGAGGAAACCGAAGCCCTGATCCAGCGCTGGCACAAGAAAGGCCGTTCGCTGTACGCCATCACGCCGCGCTTCGCACCGACCTCGACCGAAGCCCAATTGCAGCTGGCCGGCGAGCTGGCGCAAAAATACCCGGACACCTTCCTGCAAACCCACGTCTCGGAGAACAAGGAAGAATGCGCCTGGGTCAAGACCCTGTTCCCGCAGGCGCGCAGCTACCTGGACGTGTACGACCGCTACGGCATGATGCGTCCGCGCGCTGTCTACGGCCATTGCATCTGGCTGGATGAAACCGACCGCGCGCGCATGGCCGAAGCCAGGGCCGCCGCTGCCGTCTGCCCGACCTCCAACCTGTTCCTTGGCTCGGGCCTGTTCGATTTCGAGCAAGCCGACAAGGCCGGCATGCTGCTGTCGCTGGCGACCGACGTTGGCGCCGGCACCTCGTTCAGCATGTTGCAAACGATGAATGAAGCCTATAAAGTAGCGCGCTTGAAGGGCAGCTACCTGCCTGCCATGCGCATGTTCTACCTGGCGACGCTGGGCGCGGCGCGCAGCCTGCACCTGGACGACACGATCGGCAGCTTTGCCGCCGGCCGCGAAGCGGACTTTATCGTGATCGACCCGCAGGCCACGCCGCTGCTGGCACGCCGCAGCGCCAACACCGACAGCCTGGAAGAGCAGCTGTTCGCACTGGCCCTGCTGGGGGATGACCGCGCCATCGCGGCGACCTATTCAGGCGGCCGCCTGGTGCATGCGCGGGCGCAGGGTTGACCGCCTCCACCACGCCTAGGGAAAGAATATGCACAAGCCATTCAGCAGTCTCCTGATCGCCGCCGCGGTATCCGCCGCCTTCGCCGCGCCAATGGCCGGCGCGGCATCGAATGCCGATATCACCGCGCGCCATTTCGCCTCGCTGGTCTCCGGCCCGGCGCCGAAGACTGCGGAACTGGCCATGTTCTTCAACAATATGCCGAAGGGCGCCGACCTGCACCACCATTACTCCGGCTCCATCTATGCCGAGCAGTACCTGGAATGGGTCGACAAGCTGGGCTACTGCGTCGACAAGACCACCTGGAACGTGCAGGCCGACAAGGCGGCCGACCGCAAGAACTGCGCGACCGTCGCCCAGCTCGAGCAGGACCCCGTTGCCTACCGCGCCCTGCTGCACAAGTGGTCCACCCTGGACTTCTACAACCATAGCGAAGACCAGCTGGCGCCGGACCTGGCGTTCTTCACTACCTTCCCGCGCTTTAACGACGTCGCCTCGACCAATGGAAATGACGGCCAGAAGCGCCTGAAACAGCGTGCGATTGCGGAAAACGTGAGCTATATCGAGACGGTGTTCGAGATCGCCCCGATTACCTTCGATGCCGAGTTCGACGGCAAGCTGACCGATGAGGCTGCCTTCGCTGCCTACCTCGCCAAGCTGGAAGCCAGCCCGGCCTTCAACCAAGGTATCGCCGACTACAGCGCTTACGTCGACAGCAGCAGCGCCGGCATCGACGACGACAACTTCACCATGCGCTACCAGCCTTTCGTGCTGCGCTTCCTGTCGCCGTCGATCGTGTTTTCGCAGATGGCGGCCGGCTTCAAGATTGCCAGCCAAAATCCGAAAGTGGTGTCGGTCAATATTGTCGGCGCCGAGCATTACCCGGTATCGATGCGCGACTACAGCCTGCACATGCGCATGTACAAGTTCCTGAGCGCCAAATACCCGAAGGTCAAGCTGTCGCTGCACGCCGGCGAGCTGGCCCTGGGCCAGGTGCCGCCGGAAGGCCTGAAATTCCATATTGCTGAAGCGGTCGATATCGCCGGCGCCAAGCGCATTGGCCACGGCATGGACATTGCCCACGAACGCCAGCCGCTGGGCATCCTGAAGAAGATGCGCGAGAAGAATATTGCTGTGGAAGTGAATTTGACGTCGAATGAGTTCATCCTCGGCGTGAAAGGGGAGGCGCATCCGGTCAACATTTACCGCAAGTACGGCGTGCCGTTCGTCCTGTCGAGCGACGATACCGGTGTCAGCCGCAACACCTTGTCCAATGAATACCTGCTGTTCGCCAGCCGCTACAAAACCAGCTATGCCGAGGTGAAAAAGCTGTCCTATGACAGCATTCGCTATGGCTTCCTGTCCGACGCCGACAAGCAGCGCCTGCTCAAGCAGCTCGATGCCCGATTTGCCAAGTTCGAAGCAGATATCGCGGAATTCGGCGCTAAATCCCACTAGTAGTGATCAAAAAACGACAATCCGCCTCGGCGGATTGTTGCCTTCCTCTCAAGCAATGTGGCGCATTTGCTACAGTTTGCCAATCTGGCAGCAGGCAATTGCTTCATTCCGAAAATTAGAAAATTTCATTCGGATGTAGCTCACTTATAATGCCGCCTATTAAATAAGAGCGCAAAGCTTCCCATCTTGTCTATTTATTTCGGCAACGAATAAATCGCTTAGGGAAAACATATTTGTCGCCTCCGAGGCACCCATGCAATAGTGGCTCCTTGTCATGCTAGCGTCATGCTCGGCAACTAAAGTACACCAGTTTTTTAGTCTTACAACACTCTAGGGGAAATCCAATGCAATCGAAACAATTGCGCATGAGCCTGATCGCCTTCGCGGCGCAGATGGCTTGCATCGCCGCCGGTTCGGCTTATGCCCAATCGGCGTCGGAAGTTGCGCCGCAAGTTACCACCACCAAAGAAGGCAGCACCGTCGTTATTACCGGCAAGAAGCTGGGCATGGGCCTGATGGTGACCGAAGACGCACCGAAAGCGCGTTCGACCATTACCGCGGAAGAGCTGGAAAAGCAGCGTCCAACCGGTAACGCGTACGAGGCATTGGAAATGCTGCCGGCCGTGAACAGCTACAACTACGATGCGACCGGCCTGTTCGGCGGCGGCATGACCCTGCGCGGCTTCAACTCCGACCAGATCGGCGCCACCATCAACGGCGTGCCAGTCAATGACTCCGGCAGCTTCGCGATCTACCCGCAAGAATACGTTGACCAGGAAAACACCTGCAACCAGTTCGTGACCCAGGGTTCCACCGACGTGGACTCCCCACAAGTTGGCGCCACCGGCGGCAACTTCGGCATCACCACCTGCAACCCGGAAAACATGCAGCGCGTTCGCGTGATGCAAACCATCGGTGAACTGAACATGAAGAAGACCTTCGTGCGCTACGACACCGGTACCTTCCTGGGCAAGGCAAAGGCCTTCATCTCCGCATCGCATGCTGAATCCGACAAGTGGAAAGGTCCGGGCAAAGCCGACCGTAACCACATCGACCTCGGCCTGAACTACGACTGGGACCGTTTCAACTACATTCACGGCAACATCCTGTTCAACAAAGCTGTCAACAACAACATCTACAACCCGACCCTGGCTGAGATGGACAAGTACGGCTACTTCGTGGACTACGCCGACACCTTCAAGGGCCACCTGACGCCAGTGAACGGCACCGCCCAGGTTGAAACTACCCAATCGCCGACCGCTTACTACGGCCTGTCGATCAATCCGTTCAAGAACGTGATCGCTTCGGCAGTCAGCAAGTTCCGCCTGAACGACAACCTGGACGTCGCTTTCACCCCATACCTGTGGTACGGCTTCGGTAACGGCGGTACCCAGCAGCGCGCCCAGAAGGAAAACGCGTTCTACAATTCGACCACCGGCGCCCACAATGCGAACGTGGACCTGAACGGCGACGGCGACTTCCGCGACACGATCCTGGTTGCCAACGCCAGCGTGACCAAGACCTTCCGTCCTGGCTTCAACCTGTCCGTGATCTACAACTGGGACAACCACGAGATCAAGACCGGCGTATGGTACGAGAAAGCTCGCCACCAGCAGACCGGCCCAATGCTGGCCCTGAGCAACGACGGCAACCGCGCCGACATCTGGCTGGAAGACGGCGCCATCGCGCGTCCTGAAGGCAAACTGGCACAGAGCCGCGACCAGCTCACCATTTCGACCGCCTACCAGTTCTTCCTGCAGGACACCATGAGCTTCATGGATGACAAGGCGCAGGTCAACGTTGGCATTCGTACCCCGCACGTGAAGCGCGACTTCACCAACTTCGGCGATGAATTCAACGATCGCACCACCTTCAAGCCATACAACCTGGTCAAGACCTACGACGAAGTGCTGCCGCAGTTCGGCGCGCGCTATCGCCTGACCGCCGATGACCAGATCTTCACGTCCATCGCGAAGAACATGAAGACCCCGCCAAACTTCGTGTTCGGCAACCTGAACAGTATCGCCATCCTGGATAGCGCCGGCAACCTGGCCCGCGTGCGCGGCGTGGAAGCGGAAACTTCCTGGAGCACCGACGTAGGCTATCGTCACCAGGACAAGAACTTCATCGCGACTGTGACTGGTTTCTACACCGACTTCAAGAATCGCCAGGTGACCTCGACCGATCCGGAAACCAAGCTGTCCACCTACGTGAACCTGGGCCAGGTGAAGAGCCACGGCCTGGAAGTCGAAGTCGGCAATACTCCGGTCAACGGCTGGGCCTTCTACGGTTCCCTGGGCTACCTGAAGTCCGAGATGAAGGAAAACATGTATGGCCTGGCCAGCGGCACCAATGCCCTGGTCCTGATTCCTACCGCCGGCAAGGAAATGATCAATGCGCCGCGCCGCAAGGCTGGCGTGTCGGTTGAATACCAGAATGGTCCATTCTGGGTGCGTGTGAAAGCACGTGCTACCAGCCGTCAGTACTCGTCCATGCTGAACGATGAAGTCGCTCCTGGCTACACCACCTACGGCCTGGACGGCGGCTACACCTTCGCAAACGTTGGCTGGCTCAAGCGTCCTAAGCTGACCTTCAACGTCAGCAACCTGAACGACAAGCAGTACCGCAACGCGTCGTCGACGTCCACCGTCAACGCCAAGACCTACCAAGGCGTGAACGGCAGCGCTCCGCGCTACTACCTGGGCGCGCCACGCTTCGCATCGGCCACCCTGTCGGTCGACTTCTAAGCGCGTCGCTTAAGCGTCAGCAAAAACGGGCCTCCGGGCCCGTTTTTTTTATGCGTAACATATCGTTTCCCGGTGTACGCACGGCGCCGCGGCGCCGGTACAATCTCCCTTTAAATCCGAGCGAATTCCGATGAAGACCATCCTGCGTCCCCTCGCCCTGGCTGCCATGGCGGCCGTCCTGGCCGGCTGCGCCGTGCAGCGTCCCGACAACCAGGTCGAGCTGACCCTGGTCGGACTGAATGACTTGCACGGCCACCTGGAATCCTCCCGCTTCGGCGACAACGGCAAGGCGGGCGGAATCGACGCGCTGGCAGCGACGCTGCAAGCCTGGCGCAAGGACGATCCGGAGCTGG
>CAMLSG010000096.1 GCA_946482635.1 uncultured Duganella sp. | reverse complement strand
CAAGTCACCTTGCCGGGCGTCGCTGCCGGCCGGCGCACCAAGGGTCGACAGGCGGTGCGGCAGATCGGCGATCTTTTCCGTTGACGCGTAATCCTCCAGGGTGACCGTGAGCGGCAGCAGCGAGGCAAAGTCGCGGGCCGCAGCGCTGCCATCGAGCGCCGCGATGGCAAAGCGCCCTTCAACTTCAATCTGGATCTTCAGCATTGTTCTTTCCTGTGCTGCATGGCTTGCCGTCAGCGGAAGCAATCCGCATAAGAGGCCGATGGCGAGGAAGATGGCATGGCTGCCGGCGTTCAGCCCCGCCCGGCCAGGATTCGCAGGTTTCATTATCGTCCTTCGCACATTTTTCATAAATTGTGATCATCAATTTACGCCTAAATGGCCATTGATTAATGAACCATGCTCATAAGCCCAATCAATGCACGCCGCCCCTGCGGGCAGCGCTTGCCCCTACCATGCAGGTCTTCCAATGAAATGTTTGAAAGGCATCCCCCATGACTGTGAAAGCTTATGGCGCATATGCGGGCGACCAAGCGCTGGAATCCATGAATATCACCCGGCGCGCCCCGGGCCACCACGACGTGCAGATCGACATTGCCTTTTGCGGCGTGTGCCATTCCGACCTGCACCAGGTACGGGCCGAGTGGGCGGGCACGGTGTTCCCGTGCGTGCCGGGCCACGAAATTGTCGGCAGGGTGTCGGCGGTGGGACAGCACGTCTCAGGTTTCCAGGTCGGCGACCTGGTCGGCGTCGGCTGTATCGTTGACAGTTGCCAGCATTGCGGCGACTGCGAGGCGGGCCTGGAAAACTATTGCGACGGCATGGTCGGCACCTACAACTTCCCGACTCCGGACGCGCCGGGCCACACCCTGGGCGGCTATTCGCAGCAGATCGTCGTGCACGAACGCTATGTGCTGCGCGTGCGCCACCCGGCGGACCAGCTGGCGGCAGTAGCGCCTTTGCTGTGCGCCGGTATCACCACCTATTCGCCGCTCCGCCACTGGCATGCGGGGCCCGGCAAGAAAGTCGGCATTGTGGGGATCGGCGGGCTTGGGCATATGGGCATCAAGCTGGCGCGGGCAATGGGTGCGCATGTCGTCGCCTTTACCACGTCGGAATCGAAGGTCAGCGATGCTGTCGCGCTGGGGGCCAACGAAGTCGTGGTCTCGCGCAATGCCGGCGCCATGGCAGCGCACGCGCAGAGCTTCGACCTGATCATCAATACCGTGGCGATGCCGCACGATCTGGACGCCTACACCGTCCTGCTGAAGCGGGACGCGACGCTGGTGCTGGTCGGCGCGCCCGCCTCGCCGCATCCGTCGCCGCAGGTGTTCAGCCTGATTACCCGGCGCCGCTCCATTGCAGGCTCCATGATCGGTGGCATTCCTGAGACGCAGGAAATGCTCGACTTCTGCGCTGAACACGGCATCGTGGCCGACATCGAAATGATACGGGCCGATGAAATCAATGAGGCGTACGAACGCATGCTCAAGGGCGACGTCAAGTATCGCTTTGTCATCGATAACGCTACTCTTGCAGGCTGACCCGATGCATCCACAAATCACTACGGCTGCCGGCGCCAGGCAGGATACGCCTGCTGCCTGGGGCGGCGTGCTCGCCATGTCGCTGGGTGCGTTCGCCCTGGTCGCATCGGAATTCATGCCGGTCAGCCTGCTGACGCCAGTCGCCGCCGACCTCCACATCACCGAAGGCCAGGCCGGCCAGGCAATCTCCGTCTCCGGCGCCTTTGCCGTGATGACCAGCCTGTTCATCTCTTCCCTGGCGGGCAAGCTTGACCGCAAGCTGCTGTTGGTAAGCATGTCGCTGTTGATGATCGCTGCCGGTTCGATTGCCGCGTTCGCGCCCAACTACACGGTCTTCATGATCGGACGCGCCTTTGTCGGGGTCGCGATCGGCGGCTTCTGGTCCATGTCGGCGGCAACGGTCATGCGCCTGGTGCCCGAACATCACATGCCCAGGGCGCTGGCGATCGTCAATGGCGGCAACGCCCTGGCAACGGTGGTCGCAGCGCCCCTTGGTAGCTACCTCGGCGCGATGGTTGGCTGGCGCGGCGCCTTCTTTTGCCTGGTGCCGGTGGCGGCGCTTGCCCTGGCCTGGAAACTGGCCAGCCTGCCTTCGATGCCATCCGCATCGAAGGTAAGCACCGGCCGTGCCTTCGCATTATTGAAGCGCCCTCCCGTCGCCTTCGGGATGCTGGCGGTCAGCCTGTTCTTCATGGGGCAGTTCGCGCTCTTCACCTACCTGCGGCCGTTCCTGGAGTTGAAGACCCAGGCAGATGCTTCCCTGCTGTCGCTGCTGCTGTTGGTCATTGGCGTGGCGGGACTGGTTGGCACCACCCTGATCGGCGCCTTGCTGAAGGACGGCCTGTTCCGGATCCTGGTCGTCATTCCGCTGATTATGGCGCTCATCGCGGTGGCGCTCCCCGTGTTCGGCGCATCGGCCATCGCCACTGCCGTGCTGCTGGCAGCCTGGGGCCTGGTAGGCACTTCCGCACCGGTGGCCTGGTTCACCTGGCTGGCCAAGGCACTGCCCGACGACGCCGAGACCGGCGGCGGCTTGATGGTCGCAGTGGTCCAGCTGGCGATCGCCTCCGGCGCAACGGTGGGCGGGATACTATTTGACGCCAACGGTTACCAGGCCACCTTCGGCGCCAGTGCCGCAGTGTTGGTGGCTGCCGCCATCGTGGCGGTCATGGCCGGGCGGGCCGCCCGCAGTGCATAGTAGAATCGAGCGATCGTCAACAAAACATCGAGCCAATGGCACGCGATAACATCAGCGACATCCTCGTGTTCCTGGCAGTGGCGCGCGAGCGCAGCTTCACGCGCGCCGCGTTCAAGCTGGGCATGACGCAATCGGCGCTCAGCCATACTATCCGTTCGCTCGAGGCGCGCCTTGGCGTGCGCCTGCTGACGCGCACTACCCGCAGCGTCTCGCCGACCGAGGCCGGGGAGCGCCTGCTGCAAAATGTCGCGCCTCGGCTGGAAGAGATCGACGCCGAGATTGTCGCAGTCAGCAATATGGGCGACAAGCCGGCCGGCACCGTACGCATTACGGCGACCGACCACGTAATCGACAACGTACTGTGGCCGCGACTCGCGCCCCTGCTGCTGCAATACCCGGACATTCATGTCGAGATCAGCGCCGAATACCGGATGGTGGATATCGCGGCCGAGCGCTATGACATCGGGGTGCGCTGGGGCGACATGCTCGAACAGGATATGGTCGCAGTGCGCCTGACGCCGGACACGCGCACGATGATCGTAGGCTCGCCGGAGTACTTCGCGCATCGCCGCGCGCCGGCAACGTTGCAGGAGCTGATGAAGCATAATTGCATCGGCCTGCGCCTGGCCACGCGGGGCGGCATCTACGCCTGGGAATTGCAGCATGAGGGGCGCAGCGTCGAATTCCTGCCGCGCGGGCAATTGGTGTTCAACGGCGGCTACCAGATGCTGCAGGCGGCGCTTAGCGGCTGCGGGCTGGCCTTCCTGACCGAAGACCTGGCAGGCGGTTACGTGAGCAGCGGACGCCTGGTCAGCGTTATGGAAGACTGGTGCCCGGGCTTTCCCGGCCTGCACGCCTACTATCCGAGCCGCCGGCACACTTCGCGCGCGCTCGCCCTTGTGATCGAGGCGATCCGCCACCATAGTTATCCGCCACCATAGTTGATACTTTATCGGGAACCGCATGCAAACTCTGGCCGAAGGCATCGCCCACTGGACCCAGCACCAGGACGACTACATTACCCCCATTGCCAACCTGTACCTGTACCGCCGTCACGAACCGACGCCGGCCCAGGTATGCCTGGTGGAGCCCAGCATCGTATTCGTCGCCCAGGGCGCCAAGCAGCTGGTCATCGGCGAACAATGCTATCGCTACGATGCAACGCGGTTCATGGTGACCGCACTGAACCTCCCTGGCAGCTCGCGGGTGTTGGAAGCGCAGCCCGACCGCCCCTGCCTCGGCCTGGTCTACAAGCTTGACCTGCGCACCATTGCCGAACTGGCGACCAACAGCAAGCTGCCGGCGCCCGCCGATATTACGGGCCAGGGCGTGGCAGCCATCGGCAGCATGACGCCCGCGCTGGCCGAACCTTTCCAGCGCTTGATCGCCCTGCTGCACGAGCCGGATGCCCTGCCCGTACTGGCGCCCTTGATCGAACGCGAGATCCATTACCGCCTGCTGCTCAGCGACCAGTCCGCACGCCTGCGCCAGATCGCCGCCGTCGGCAGCCAGAGTTTTCGCATTGCCCGCGCGCTAGAATGGCTGCGCGTGCATTACGCCCAGCCACTGCGCGTCGACGAATTGGCGGCGCACGTCAAAATGAGCGCATCCAACCTGCACCTGCATTTCCGCCAACTGACTGCAATGAGCCCGTTGCAGTACCAGAAATGGCTACGCCTGAACGAGGCGCGGCGCTTGATGCTGAACGAGCAGTTCGATGCAGCCAGCGCGGCGTTCAAGGTCGGCTATGAGAGCCCTTCGCAGTTCAGCCGCGAATACAGCCGCCTGTTCGGCGCACCGCCCAAGCGCGACATCGACACCATGCGGCGCGAAGTCGCTGCCGCCTGAAACGCCAAAGAGGATCAGGCAAGAAATCGGTGGGATCGTGCTATCAGCTGCGAAAACCCGCTCAATAGAATGCAAGCTTGCATTTCCACATGAGCGGAGAGTACGGAATGATCACACTGAATATCAACGGCAAGGCGACGCGCGTCGACGTCGCAGCCGACACCCCATTGCTGTGGGTCCTGCGCGACAAGCTGCAAATGACCGGCACCAAATATGGCTGCGGCATGGGCTTGTGCGGCGCCTGCACCGCGCACCTGGACGGCACGCCGATCCGTTCCTGCAGCACGCCGGTGTCGGCTGCGGTCGGAAAGAAGATCGTCACCATCGAAGGCGTCGACCGCGCGCGCATCGGCAAGGTGGTCCAGGAGGCCTGGAAGAAGCTGGACGTGGTGCAGTGCGGCTACTGCCAGTCCGGCCAGATCATGAGCGCCGTCGCCCTGCTGGAGGGCAACCGCAAGCCAACCGATGCCGACATTGACGCCGCCATGGCCGGCAATATCTGCCGCTGCGCCACCTACGTGCGCATCCGCGCCGCCATCCACGAAGCCGCACAGGAGCTGGCATGAACATGAATCCCCGCATTGAAAACGGCAGCCGCCGCGACTTCCTGCGCAGCGCTGTGCAAGCCGCCGCCGGCCTGACCCTGGCCATTTACCTGCCCGGCACGCACGCCGCCCCGGCGCCGGTAGCCGCGCCGGAGTTCGAACCCAACGCTTTCATCCGCATCGGTACCGACGGCACGGTGACCGTCATCGCCAAGCACGTGGAAATGGGCCAGGGAGCATACACCGGCCTTGCCACCCTGGTGGCCGAAGAACTTGACGCGGCCTGGTCCCAGGTTCGCGTCGAAGGCGCGCCGGCAGACGCCAGCCGCTACAACAACCTGGCATTTGGCCCGATCCAGGGCACCGGCGGCAGCACCGCCATGGCCAACTCCTGGGAGCAGATGCGCAAGGCCGGCGCCAGTGCACGCGCCATGTTGGTATCGGCTGCTGCCGCGCAATGGAAAGTCCCGGCCGGCGAGATCCGCGTCAGCGACGGGATAGTTTCGCATGGCACGCACAAGGCCACTTTCGGCGAACTGGCGCCGGCTGCCGCGCTGTTGCCTGTGCCGGCCGACGTCGCGCTGAAATCCCCCCAGGACTTCAAGCTGATCGGCAAGCACGCACCGCGCAAGGACAGCGCGGACAAGGTCAATGGCCGCGCACAGTTCACCCAGGACATCCACCTACCGGGCATGCTGACGGCCGTGGTGGCCCACGCGCCGCGCTTTGGCGCCACGGTCAAGTCGTTTGACGCCAGCAAGGCCAAGGCTGTCAAAGGCGTCGTGAACGTGGTGCAGATCCCAACCGGCGTGGCAGTCCTGGCGCACGACACCTGGAGCGCCAAGAAAGGCCGCGACGCGCTCAAGATCGTCTGGGACGAATCGAAGGCCTTCAAGCTGGGCAGCGAAGAAGTCTTCCAGCAATTCCGCGCGCTGGCACAGCAGCCCGGCCTGGTCGCCCACAATTCAGGTGATACCGAGGCCGCCTTCGCGCGCCCGGGCCGCGTGCTGCGCGCCGCCTACGACTTCCCTTATCTCGCGCACGCGCCGATGGAGCCGCTGAACTGCGTAGTGCGCATCGGTGAAGGCGAATGCGAGCTGTGGTACGGCGCCCAGTTCCAGTCCATCGACCAGCCGTCGGTCGCCGCCCTGCTTGGCCTGCCGCCCGAGAAAGTGAAGCTAAACATGCTCTACGCCGGCGGCAGCTTCGGCCGCCGCGCCAGCAAGGACGCGGACTACGTGCTGGAAGCCGTGCAGATCGCCAAAGCCGCCAAGTCACGCGCGCCAATCAAGATGGTCTGGTTGCGCGAGGACGATATGAAAGCCGGTTACTACCGCCCTGCCTTCCACCACACACTGGAGGCAACGCTGGGTGAAGATGGCCGCCCGACAGCCTGGCGCCACCGCCTGGTCGGCCAATCGATTATCGCCGGCACTGCATTTGCCGGCATGATGATCAAGGACGGCGTCGACGCCGTGTCCGTCGAGGGGGCAGCCAATCTTCCGTATGGCATTCCGGCCAAGCGCGTCGAGCTGCATACGCCGACAGACATTTCGGTGCCGGTGCTCTGGTGGCGCTCGGTCGGCTCGACCCACACCGCCTACTCCACCGAAACCTTCATCGACGAACTGGCAGGCGCCGCCAACCAGGATCCAGTCGCCTACCGCCTGGCGCTGCTTGATAAGCACCCCCGCCATGCGGGCGTACTGAAGCTCGCTGCTGAAAAAGCCGGTTGGGGCCAGCCGCTGCCGGCAGGCGCGGCAGGCACGCGCCGCGGCCGCGGCATCGCGGTGCATGAATCGTTCGGCAGCTACGTCGCCGAAGTGGCCGAGGTGACCGTAAACGCCGACGGCAGCTTCAGCGTCGACCGGGTGGTGTGCGCCGTGGACTGCGGCATTGTCGTCAATCCCGACATTGTGCGCGCGCAGGCGGAAGGCGGCGTCGGCTTTGCTCTGTCGGCGGTGCTGCATGGCGCCATCACGCTGAAGGACGGCGCGGTGGAACAATCCAACTTCCACGATTACGCACCTATCCGCATCACCGAGATGCCGAAGGTGGAAGTGCATATCGTTCCATCAGCCGAGAAGCCAACCGGCATCGGCGAGCCGGGCGTGCCGCCGCTGGCGCCGGCGCTGGCGAACGCGCTGGCTGCCGCCACCGGCAAACGCGTGCGCAGCCTGCCGATCCGCACCGAGGAGCTTAAGTCCTGATGGAAAGTGTCGACCTGCAGGTCCTGGAGGCCGCCCGCCGCTGGGCGGCAGAAGGGCGACGCTATGCACTGGTGACAGTGGCGCATACCTGGGGCTCCGCGCCCCGCCCGGCCGGTTCATGGCTGGTGATCCGCGACGACGGCATGGCCGTCGGCTCGGTATCGGGCGGCTGCGTCGAGGACGACATCATCGACCGCATGCGCGGTGGACGCCTCGGCGAACGCTTTCCGTTCAGCCTGGATTATGGCGTCACCCAGGACGAAGCCGCGCGCTTCGGCCTGCCCTGCGGCGGCGCGCTGCAACTGGTGGTCGAACCGCGTCCGGATGCCGCGCAGCTGGACGAACTGGCCAGGCGCCTGGAGCGCGGCGAACTGGCATTGCGGGAGGTGGACCTGGAGCGCGGCACAACGACTTTGCGCACCGCCCAGCGCGGCGAGACGCTGGGCTGGGACGGCCAGCGGCTGCGCACGGTCCACGGCCCGCAATGGCGCCTGTTCATCGTCGGCGCCGGCCAGATCTCCTATTACCTTGCCCAGATGGCGCAAGCGCTGGACTACGACATCACCATCTGCGAACCGCGCACCGAATACGGCGCCGAGTGGCGCGTGCCGGGCACCAAGCTGGTCACCACCATGCCGGACGATGCCTTCCTGTCCATGCACGCGGATTCGCGCTGCGCCGTTGTGGCGTTGACGCACGATCCAAAGCTGGACGATATGCTGCTGTTGGAAGCTCTGCGTTCGCCGGCCTTCTATGTCGGCGCGGTCGGTTCGCGCCTGAATGACAGCAAGCGCCGCGAACGCCTGTCGCGCCACTTCGATTTTTCGCCGGAAGAACTGGCGCGACTATACGGTCCAATCGGCCTGCCCATCGGCAGCCATACGCCGCCGGAAATCGCGGTCGCCATCGTGGCGGAGATGACCGCAGTCCGCCACGGCGCCCCCATCGCCGCGCGCAGCCCCGCAATCAAGGTCGCTTGAACCTCGAGCGGGCGCGCTCTGCTTGCGCGCGGATAACACAGCCATGCGCATGATCATTGATCAATCCCATCGCCTGCATGAACGCATAGACAGTCGTCGGACCGACAAACTTCCAGCCAAGCTTTTTCAGTGACCTGGACAAGGCGACCGATTCCGCAGAACTCGAGGCGGTTTGCGGAGCTGCAGTCGCGTCGGCGGCAGGCTCGAATTTCCAGACGAACCGCGCCAGCGATCCTTCGCTTTCGATCAGCTCCCCGGCGCGCTTGGCATTGTTGATGACCGCCTCGATCTTGCCGCGATGCCGCACAATCCCCTCATCCGACAACAGGCGATCCACGTCCCGCTCGGTAAAGCGGGCGATGCGGCCGATATCGAAATTGTGAAAGGCGCGCCGAAAGTTCTCGCGCTTGGCCAGAATTGTTCGCCAGCTTAGCCCGGACTGAAAGCCCTCAAGGCATAGCTTCTCAAACAAGCGCGCGTCATCCGCCACCGGGAAACCCCATTCCGAATCATGGTAGTGCAGGAATTCCGGCGCAGCGCCGCACCACCGGCACCGCGCTGCGCCATCCGGACCGGCAAACAGCTCGCTCACGCCGCAACCTCCGCCCTCAGGAACGCCAGCCGTTCATGGGTCAGGGAAGGCGTGATTTCAAGAATGTCCGCATCGACGATGCCTTCAGCAACAAACGGGTCCAAAGCTACGCGTTCCTGTAACTCCGCCAGGGAAATATCGTGCGCAATGATGGCGCCGCCCGCACTCGGCTGCAGGCTTCCCGCCAGCAGGAAAATGCCGTCCTCCACACCCTTGCGTATCCACGCCTTGTGCGCATCCATATGCAGGGCAGCCTGGCTCTTGTTCTTTGAAAAACGCAGTGTTACGACAAACATGGTCTCGCTCCTTTTATCCAGTCGCGCAAAGCCGCGACTTCGTTTTGAATAAACCCTTCATCGTGGAATGCATTGGCAAGCGTAGCCACACCCTGGCTGCGCGCGAGCAAGTGCATCGCCAGGTCGTCGGCCTGTCCTGCCTTGCCAAGAAGTTCAAACTGCTTGCGCAACCAGGAACGGAATAGCAGGAATACCTTGTTGGCGTCGTCGCGTGAGCGATGATCCAGCTTTGCCAATTCGGTACAAAGCGTACCGACCGGGCAACCATATTTCATGATCTTTGCCCGGTTCGCTGTGAGCATATCGACGAAGCAAAGCAGCCGGTCTTCAGGACCATCGCCCTTGCGCTCCCAGCCCGCAAGCATTTCGCTGGTCGATGCCAGGCGGCGCCCTATTACCGCATCGAGAATCTCGTCCTTCGTCTTGAAGTGATAGTAGAAGTTGCCGCGCGTGATGCCCACTGCTTCGGCAACGTTGCTGAAGGAAGTCTGCTCATAACCCTGCTGGTAGAACAGCAAGTCGGCCGCTTCAACAATGCGTTCGCGTGTCGTTTTATCTGTCATGGAAGCGATATTAGGACAACCATCCTAAACTTGTCAACAAGACAAATCTGGGTCAAAAAAAAAGCCCGCATGAAGCGGGCTTCCATCCAGCAGATACGCTTGCACGGCTTTATCGCAGGTGCCAGACCAGGCCGAGCTTTTCCCACCCGCGAATGATCCATCCGCCAAGATCAAGGTGCTTCGGCTCGTTCATTGCGGAGGTGGGACGCCAGTGGTGGTGGCTGTGCAAGCCCTCGCCAAGCAATAGCAGCGCAAAGAAAATATTGTCCCGTGCCTCGTTATCGCTGCCAGGCACCTTCTGCCCGAACAGGTGGCCAAACGAATTAACCGACCAGGTCAATTGGTGCAGCAGTGCGACCCGCGCGGCGCCGGCCCAGAACAGGCAGCGGTAAAACTCATCTTCCCCACCAGCCCAATAGCCAACCAGTCCTGGCAAAACCAGCCCAGTGCCGACGATCAGCCAGTAGTATTTTGAGAGGATGACGATGCTGCGATCGGCCAGGCAGTCCGGCGCATATCGCGCTGGCTGCGACACCCTTCCATAAATCATCCAGCCAGTGTGCGAGTGGAACCAGCCCAGGAAGCGGTTCGAAATCGGCCCTCGGTCGGAATACCAGGGTGAATGCGGATCGAACTGTTTGTCTGCAAAACGATGGTGCCGCCGGTGATCGGACACCCAGCGCGTAATGTCGCCTTGCATCGCCCAGGTCCCGAGAACACCCAGGCACACCTTGACCACCCTGCTGGTCTTGAAGGCATGGTGCGTGAAATAGCGGTGCAGGCCGATTGCGACACCGGCCACCGTTAAACCAAAGAAGACAGCAAAGACCAGCGAAGTCGCGACTGTTGGCGCAAGCGGCTGCCGGGTGCCCATCGCAATCGCGGCCATCAAGATCCAGGGCAGGAAAATGGACCCCAGGTTGAGCACCCTATTGCCCCAGTTTTCCTTTGCGTCTTGCGAGATATAGGGATCCTTCATCCTGCGCTCGAATTATTTCAACAACAATATACTATTATCAATCTTCCCCTCACGCAACAAGGCCCACATAGTTGCGTTTGACAACTAAACCGCCAAACCCTAGAATTTGGTTGTCACCAACAACATTCCCGGATATGAGCGGCGAAGAAAACACTGCGCAGCTTTTCCGCGAGGTCGTGCGCTTGTTCGTGCGCGACCAGCGCGAGCGCGCAGCATGCATGGATGGCGGCCAGACGGTTCGCTGCCACATTCTCAATGAACTGCTGCGCGATGGTCCCCTTCCGCAACAGGCCCTCGTCGCTCGCCTTGGGCTCGACAAAGGCTGGATCAGCCGGGCGGTCGAGGCACTGCAATCGGAAGGCAGCTTATCCAGGCAGGCCAATGAGCAGGACAAGCGCAGCGTAATGTTGACGCTCACAGCACAAGGCAAGTCCCGCGCAACCTTACTGAATCGCCAGTTGAACCGTCACTCGGAGACGGTGTTGGCCAACGTTCCGCCTGAGCAGCGGGCTGCATTGCACCATGCCTTGCAGGCGTTGAAGTCCGCCCTGGACGATCCCCGACAAAAACAGGAAAGCACATGCCACAACTAACGCTACGCGCCATGCTCCCGCAGGATTGGGCCGACGTTCGCCGCATCTATCAAGAAGGCATCGCCAGCGGCAACTCCACATTCCAGACCGAAGCGCCCACTTGGGAGCAATGGGATGCCAACCATTTGCAGGCATGCCGCCTGGTGGCCGTGCAGGACGATGCCCTTGTCGGGTGGGCGGTACTGGCTGCGATTTCGGCGCGCCCGGTCTACTGCGGGGTGGCGGAAGTCAGCGTCTACGTCGCGCCAACCGCCCATGGCCAGGGCGTAGGCCGCGCCCTGATGCGCGAGCTGGTTGCTGCTTCGGAGCGCCACGGATTCTGGACTTTGCAGGCGGGCATATTCCCGGAAAACACCGCCAGCCTGGCATTGCATGCCCGCGCCGGATTCCGCCAGGTCGGGCAGCGCGAAAGGATGGCCCAATTGCATGGAGTGTGGCGAGACGTCGTGCTAATGGAGCGCCGCGTCGGCAGTCCAGCTTGCGCGCTTGCCGATGGCCCGCGTGAAAACGGCAAATGAGGCCAGCGACACCAGCACCAGCGGCACCAGCGCCTGTTGCGCCCCGCCCTGGTCCAGCACCACGGCAAACAGCAATGGTCCACTGGCTTTCGCCAGCAAAGCCGGTGCGGCCAAGGCGCCCGATATCGCCCCGTAATGCCGCCGCCCGAACATCGCAGCCGGCAAGGTGCCGCGAAGAATAGTCAGCACGCCGTTACTCAGCCCGTACAGAAGGCAGAACGCGGCAACGCCACATGCCTCGTTGCCGTATGCGGCAAGGAAAAACAGGGCGACGGGCAACGCAGCAAACGTATAAATGCCGACGAGGGCTGGCGGCGTTCGGCTGGCCCAGGTTCGCTCGATGAGGCGTCCTGCAACCTGCATTGGACCAACCAGCGCGGCAAGCATCAGCGCCATTTCCATCGAATGCCCCAGGGCTCGCACGACGCGGATCAAGTGCACGGACAGCGCCGCGAATATAAAGGCATTGATCGCGAATGCCGCTGCCAGCAGCCAGAACTTTGAGTGCCGTACCGCCTGCGGCAACGTGACGCCGCGGTGATGCGACAGGGACGCCTCATGCACCCGCGCTCCGTCAAGCAGGAAATGGGCTGGCGCACAGACAAGCAACTGAACGCACGCATAAAGCTCCAGCGTTTCCCGCCACCCCACGCGCACCGCGAGCGCTTCGGTCAGCGGCCAGAAGGCCGTACTGGCGAGGCCTCCAAGCAGCGTCACCGTCGAAATGGCCTTGCCGGCGTCGCTCGCAAGCGACCGGTTCAAAGTGGCAAACGCCGCTTCATACAAGGTCATTGACATGGCGATGCCGGCCAGGCTCCAGCCCAATATGTAGCCCTGGAACGAGCTGGCGACGGCCAGCCGCCAAAGCCCCATCGCGGCGACAACAGAACCCGCCACCATGATCCAGCGGCCCCCATGACGGTCGATGCAGGTCCCGACCAACGGCGCCGCCACCCCCGCCACCAATACGCTCCAGGAGAACGCGCCAAATACCTGGCTGGCGCTCAGCCCGAGATCCGCCTGGATGCGGCTCGCCAGCACGCCAAAGGCGTAGTACAGCATGCCCCACGAAAGCACTTGCGTGAACGCCAGGATGACAACCGGTTTTCGAAGCTGCACAAGCCCCCCCCTTAGATTGCGGCCCGGCAGCAGCCCGGCATGAACATGGACCACACCTGCTTCGCAAACGACGACCTGGCCGGGTAGCTGCTTGGCCGGTACAGGCCCACGGCTGCCGGATCGTTGCCCTGCGGCCGATAGCGGAAGGTGCCGAAAACCATGTCCCAAAGGACCAGGGCGCGCCCAAAGTTCCGATCGCCTTCCAGCGCATTGTCGGCATGGTGCCAGCGATGAACTTCATTGGTACTGAACACATAATTCAGCCAGCCACTACGTAACGGAAGGTTGGCATGCTGCAGCATCAGGACCGGGTAGGTCAGAGCGAGATAGCCAAGCACCACGTCCGGCGGCGTGCCAATCAACAGTAGCGGCGCAAAGCCAAGCACGTAATTGATGGCGTAGTTCAAAGGGTGAATGCGGAAATTATTCAGCCAGTACAGCCGTTCACTGCCATGGTGCAAAGCGTGCAGCCACCACAGGGAAGGCAGCCGGTGATGCAAGCGATGAGACCAATAAGCAGTGAATTCAGCCAGCAACGTGGCAACCACGACCTGGGCGGCAAAGGGCAAGTGCGCCGGGAAGATGGCAACTCCAGCCTCCATCCATTCCTTGCCTGCCAGCGCCAGCACCAGCAGCGGCAAAAGCCACTTCAACATCGGATCGACCACGGCGAAGAGCAGCGCTGCGCTGGTGATGTCGGTGCGCAGGTCGCCCTGCCCTGTCTTCCAGTCATGCCGGTAAGCCATCTGGCGTTCCGCCAGGCTTGCGGACACCAGGATCAACACACTCGGAATGAGGACCGCCAGTTCAAGGTTGCCGCCAGACCGCCTGGCAGCCAGGAACACGCCGAGGCTCAGCATCAGCGCAAGGGGCAGGAAACAGCGAGCGAGGATAGTCTTCAACATGCTCTCCCCCGAATCATGCGCAGCATGCACTTTTTTTCGGGCGCGGGCTGCAGGCCGCCAGCGTAGAACAACCGGCTTGTCCCTTGACCTTTTCCGCTTCGTCCAATGCACAGCACGCGGCACCGGCATCCCGGGCTGGACCGCCGCAGCACCTTTTGTCCGCCCTTTCCTCGCATTCATAAGCAAAGCTTGTATTGCATACCCCGGTTTCCGGCAGGTCCAGTTGAACATCGTCGGCGGCCGCCATGTCGCCAGCCAGGCTCGCAACCACCGAACGTACTTGCTCGTATCCGGTCGCCATCAGGAAGTTCGGGGCGCGGCCGTAGCTCTTGGCGCCAACGGCATAATATCCTGGCTCGGGGTGGGCCAGTTCGCGGTGGCCGTGTGGCCGCACGGTACCGCAGCTATGCTCGTTCGGATCGATCAAGGGCGCCAGCGCATCTGTGCTTTCCAGCCATGGGTCATGGCGAACGCGCATCTCTCGCGTCAAGCCCAGGTCGGGGCGTGCACCTGTCGCAGCGACGATGCGGTCAATCCTTTCGATCACCTCTTGCTGGCCGCCAGGCTTTTGTCCGACAACAGTGATGGCGCCGGCCTCCTCTTGCAGCGCGTTCAAGTGGAAGCTGGTGTGCAGCTCCAGCTTGCCCGAATCCCGCAAAGCCTTGAGCCGCAGGCCAAGCTGGCCGCGGGCTGGAAGGCCATCGGCTTCGCCGCCACCAAATACACGGGCCAGTTGCTCGCCGCGCGTCGCCCATACGATGGAGGTTCCCGGTACGGCTTCCGC
This sequence comes from uncultured Duganella sp., assembly GCA_946482635.1. The sequence goes on along the minus strand of CAMLSG010000096.1, from coordinate 4,253 downwards.
CAGATCCGCCAGCGCCAGCAAGGTTCCGGCTGCAGAGTGGCCCGCACCGACCACCAGGGTGCGCTTGCCTGCATACTCCGAGCGCTGCGCCCCCGCCACATCCGGCATGCCATAGGCGATGCGCTGCTGCAGGTCCTCTTCACCGAGTGCCGGAACACCGTTGGCACCAAGCGGATTCGGATTCGACCAGGTTCCGCTGGCATCGATTACTGCACGCGCAAGGTAATCCTGCTCGCCATCCGGCCCCGCTACGCGGATCAGGAATGGCGCCAGTTCCCGCCCACGGCTCTTCACCTTGTCGAAGCCCTGCCGCGTGACCTGCACGACGCGGCGCCCAAGCTTCAGCGCGCCAGCAAGCTGCGGCAGCTTTGATAGCGGCACAAGGTAGGAATCCAGCAGTTCGCCAGCGGTGGGCAGTCCCTCGCCTGCCGGCGCCTGCCAGCCAGTGCGCTCCAGCAGTTCGCGTGCCGCCTTGTCGACGTTGTACTGCCACGGCGAAAACAGACGCACGTGCCGATAGGTGTCCAGGTTCGCACCCACGTCGTCGCCACGCTCGAAGATGATGGGACGCAGGCCACGCTGCAGGAGGTGCGCGGCAGCGGCCAGCCCCACGGGGCCGGCGCCAAGTACAGCGACAGGGAGCTGATTCAGTTTCGTCATGATGCAGTCCTTTCAAAGGCAGATTACGCTTTATTCCTTATTCGTCGAATTACGAATATAAAGGCAAAAATTTTTTTACAAACTGCCGATCAGCTGCTTGAACTGCTCCAGCCGCTCGGGATTGACGCAATAGCAAACGCGCTGCTCATCGGAAGAACCGAGGATCAACCCTGCCTGCTTGAGGATCGTGACGTGCTGCGAGATGGTCGATGGCGCCAGCGGCAGCACATCGGCCAGGCTGCCGAAATAACACGCTCCATATGCCGCCAGGTAGCGCAGCAACTGCACCCGCGCAGGGTGCGCCAGTGCCTTGCAGAGCATTGCCACCTCGTCGGCATCCAGTGCTGGAAGGTCAATCTTCGTGTTAGGGGTGCAGCAGCCAGTCATCTTCATCAAGCCATTCGTCAATCGACGAACGAAGATTAGCGCTCGCCGGCCCATCCTGTCAACACATTTCGATAATCTTTGAATTATCGTAGCGTTATGCGATAATCCGGCCACTCCACCTCGGGAACCCAATCAATGGAAACGAAATCGGTCATAGCCGCGCTGGCCGCACTGGCCCAGGAATCCAGGCTCAATACTTTCCGCCTGCTGGTCCAGGTTGGCCCGCAAGGCCTGGCAGCAAGCAAGATCGCCGAACAGCTGGACATTGCGCCCTCCTCGCTGTCGTTCCACCTGAAAGAGCTGACCAATGCCGGCTTGATCGAGCCGAAGCAGGAAGGCCGCTTCATCATCTACAGCGCCAACTTCGACACCATGAACGGCGTGCTTTCCTTCCTGACCGATAACTGCTGCGGCGGCCAGAGCTGCGCTCCATCCACCAACATCAAATGCTGCAACACATGAACGTCCTGATTCTATGCACCGGCAATTCCTGCCGCTCCATCCTTGGCGAAGCAACCTTCAACCACCTGGCCCCTGCCGGCTGGCACGCCATCAGCGCCGGCAGCAAGCCCGCCGGCTATGTCCATCCTCGTTCGCTGGCGTTGCTGGAAAGGGAAGGCATTTCGACCGCGGGCTATCACAGCAAGTCCTGGGACGACCTGCCGGTCATTCCGGACATCGTCATCACCGTCTGCGGCAGCGCCGCCGGCGAAACCTGCCCGGCCTACCTCGGTCCGGTCACGCGCGCCCATTGGGGCGTTGAAGACCCAGCCCATGCCACCGGCACCGACGAACAAATCGACGCCGCGTTCATGAAGGCCTACCGCATCCTGCGCCATCGCATCGAAACCTTCTTCGCTTTGCCGCTGGAAGAATTGAAGCAAGACCCGGCACGCATGAAGGCGGAACTGGACCGCATCGGCGAGGTGCAGCCATGACGCTGTCACGACGCCTGGTGGCCGAAGCGCTCGGCACGGCCCTGCTGCTGGCAGTGGTGATTGGCTCCGGCATCATGGCCGAACGACTCTCCGACGGCAACGTGGCAATCGCGCTGCTGGCCAACACCATCGCCACCGGCGCGGGCCTGGTTGCCCTGATCCTGATGTTCGGCGCCATTTCCGGCGCACACTTCAATCCTGCTGTAACGCTGTCGCAAGCCTGGCAGCGCAATATGCCAGCCGCCGAAGTCCTGCCGTATATCGCGGTGCAGGTAGCCGGGGCCTTCGCCGGTGTCGCCGCCGCGCACGGCATGTTCGGCGAAGCGCTGTTTTTCGCCTCCGAACATGTGCGCTCCGGTCCCGCGCAATGGTGGAGCGAGTTCATTGCCACCTTCGGCCTGGTCGGCGTAGTCATCGGTTGTTCGCGAAGCCGCCCCGCCATCACGCCATTTGCGGTCGCCACTTATATCACGGCTGCCTACTGGTTCACCGCCTCGACCTCCTTCGCCAACCCTGCCGTGACGCTGGCGCGCGCCGCCAGCAACACCTTTGCCGGCATCCGGCCCGCGGATGCACCGGGCTTCATCCTGGCGCAGCTGGCCGGCATGGCGGCGGCAACGGCCCTGTTCTGCTGGCTGTATCCGGCCACGACCACAACGCCCGCTCGCGAGGCGACATAGCCCCACGGAGAGGCGGTGAATTTCCTTCATCGGTAGACGGGGATCGTCCCCGCCGCCGTGCGCCGGTCGCCGTCTTCCCGCATCTTGCGGGCCAGTTCCGCGATCCGCCGTTCGCCCTTCTCCAGCGCCTCTTCGGAAGTATGGACCGAGTACGAACCCAAGTGCAGCAGGTGCGGGTGCGGCACGGCAGAACCCAGTACGAAGACAGCGCCCTCCGCGCCTGCGGCCAGGCCGATGGCGTCTTCGCTTTCTTCGAACACCACCATTTCACCGTTGCCGATCACACCGCCGGCATCGAGCTGGCCTTTTGCCATGGCCAGCCAGCCGACTTTGTGCCCGGCAGGCGGATGATAGGTCCAGCGCTCGCCTGGAAGTAGCGTGACCAGCAGGTAGTTGACGCCTGCGGGTGCCGGTACCGGGCTTTGCGCGCCGCCATAGGTGCCGACAATGACGTGCGCAGGGCCCGCGGTCACCATATCCTGCGCCTCGATGTAGCGGCTGACCGGCTCAGCGTTCTCCAGTTCGGGCGGCAATGCCAGCCAAAGCTGGAAGCCCTGGATGCGCGGCACATCATCGACGGTCATTTCCTTGCCATGCCAGACGCCGGAACTCGCGCGCATCCATTCCACGCCACCATAGGCGATCGTTCCGCTCCCTGCTTGCGGATCGTTGAAACGCATGCGGCCTTCGGTGAACACGGTCACAGTGGCGATGCCGGAATGCGGATGGAGCGGCATGGAGCCCATGGCATGCAGCATCGCGCCGCCGGCATCGAAGATGTCGAGGAACACGAAGGGCTTGACGTAGTGGCCAAGGTCGGAAGGGCTCATCAGGCGTGTGATGGGTCCATGTCCCATGCCACGGGTTCGGGTCAGGATACGGCGCGATGGTTTCATTGCATGTTCCCTTACTTGCCCTTATGCCGCTTGCAGCGCGGCAGCGTCGTTCAACGCCTGCTGCATGGCGCGCTGGCGATGTTCTTCTCCAAGGCCGATGCCTTCAGCACGCACGAATTCGACGGCGGCGCCAAGGAATCCGGCAAAGAAGCTGCGCAGGAAGCTCTCCTGGTGGTCCATTGCAGCCGCCGGCGATGGCGCGCTGTAGATGCCACCGCGTGTCGAAGCAACGATGATGCGTTTGCCGCCGCACAGGCCTTGCGGACCGCCGGCGCCGTAGCTGAACGTCACGCCAGCCACCGCCAGGGTGTCGATCCACGCCTTCAGCTGGCTCGGGACGGAAAAGTTGTACATCGGTGCCCCGATCACCACCACATCCGCCGCCAGGAATTCCTGCAGCGGCACGCTGTCGCCCGCGCGGCCTTCGGAATGGTGCGGCACCGGCGAGGCAACCAGGTCGCGGTAAGTGATGGATGCGGAAGGTTCGGCTTGCGTCAGGCGGCGCACAATGGCGGCGGTGACCTGGCGACTGGCCGATTGCTGGCCGTTGACGCTGGAATCGATGTGCAAAATCTTCATGGGCTACTCCTGTGTGAAACGAACAAATTGTTCGTGACGCCATGTTAGACTCATGGAGGTTTCATACAAGGAGGCACCGAAATGAGCGATACGAACACAGATGTGCGTGGGGT
>CAMLSG010000095.1 GCA_946482635.1 uncultured Duganella sp. | reverse complement strand
TGAATACCTATTCATTTGTTTGACATGACTATCTATTCTGACAACGATGCTTCCGTCGCGGAGCTGGCGGACCTGTTCCATTTGCTGGGGGACCCGACCCGGCTGCGCATTGTGCTGGCTTGCCTGGAGCAGCCAATTGCAGTCAGTGATATCGCGGGCTCGCTGCAACTGAGCTCTTCGCTGGTCAGCCACCATTTGCGCCTGCTGCGCGCCGCGCGTATCGTCAAGTCTGAACGCCAGGGCAAGCAAGTCTTCTATTCCACCGCTGATGCGCATATCAGCGGCGTCCTGCGCGATATGCTGGAACATATCGCCGAACCTTCCAACGGTAACGAACAATGAGCGCCCATCACCATCACGGACATGGCCACGACCACGGCCATCATCACCACCATCACGGCGAAGTGGGACACGGCCGCGCCTTCGCTATCGCAATCACGCTCAATGCGGCGTTTGTTGCCATCGAGTTCTTCTACGGTTTCCTGGCCAATTCCACGGCGCTGATGGCCGACGCGGGCCATAACCTCTCGGATGTCCTGAGCCTGATCCTGGCCTGGGGCGCGGCCATCCTGGCCAAGCGCGAGCCTTCCGGCCGCTATACCTACGGCCTGCGCAGCAGCTCGATCCTGGCGGCGCTGTTCAACGGCATGCTGTTGATGGCGGCTACCGGCGCGATCGCCTGGGGCGCTTTCCAGCGCTTGATGGAGCCGACGCCGGTGGCGGGGCTGACCGTGTCCGTGGTGGCCGGCATCGGCATTGCCGTCAACGGCATTTCGGCCTGGCTGTTCATGAAGGGCAGCAAGGACGACCTGAATATCCGCGGCGCCTACCTGCACCTGGCGGCCGATGCAGCTATCTCGCTGGGCGTGCTGATCGCCGGCCTGGTGGTCATGTACACCGGCTGGGCGTGGATCGACCCTGCCGTGTCGCTGGTGATCGTGGTGCTGATCATGAAGAGCACCTGGTCGTTGCTGCGCGAGGCGCTGGACATGACGCTGGGCGCGGTGCCCGGCAACGTGGATGCCGCCGAAGTGGAGAAATTCCTGCTGGCCAGCCCGGGCGTGACCGGGGTGCATGACCTGCATATCTGGTCGATGAGCACCACCGATGTGGCGCTGACTTGCCATCTTGTCATGCCGGGCGGCTACCCGGGCGATGCGGCCATCGACGACATTGCGCGCCAGTTGAAGGAGCAATTCGGCATCCACCATACGACCTTGCAAACCGAGCAAGGCACCACGCAGCATGAATGCTGCCTGCAAGGCCAGGGCCATGCGGCCGGGGACAAGCATGATCACGGCCACGATCACCATCACGATCACGATCACGATCACCACCATGGCCATGCGCATTAAGCCAAGAAGTCATACGCAGCCCATCCAGGCCGTCCAGATCTTGGGACGGTAAAATTGCCAATCGGCATCATTAGCATGCCGGCAGGCTTATAAATCAAGCACTTACCGGAATCCGTCCAGCGGGCACACAGCTTGCTGTTGCCCTAGGACCCCGCCAGACGCGCGGGGGCCTACACAACGGAGACCGGAATGCAAAAGAAGCGCCCCCTCACACTCTATATCCTGTTCGCGATGCTGCTTGGCATCGCCGTCGGCTACGCCTGTCACACGGTTTTCCCTGACAAGAAACTCACGGCCGACATTTCGGCCCATATCTCGCTGGTCACCGACATCTTCCTGCGCCTGATCAAGATGATCATTGCGCTGCTGGTGTTCTCCACCCTGACCGTCGGCATCGCCAACCTGAGCGACGGCAAGGCTGCCGGCCGCATCGGCGCCAAGGCTTTCGCCTGGTTCATCGTCGCTTCGCTGGTCTCCCTGGCGCTCGGCATGCTGCTGTCGAATGTGATGCAGCTCGGCACCAACCTGGGCCTGCCGCTGCCAGCCATCGACGCCAGCACCGGCCTGAAAACCTCGGCCTTCACGCTGAAGGACTTCATCACCCACGTGGTGCCGAAGTCGCCGATCGAGGCCATGGCCAATAACGAGATCCTGCAAGTGCTGGTGTTCTCGATCTTCTTTGGCTCCGCGCTGGGCGCGCTGGGCGAATCCGGCAAGCGCCTGCTGGACGTGGTCGACGAGCTGGCGCAAGTCATGCTGCGCATTACCGGCACCATCATGGGCCTGGCCCCGCTGGCGGTGTTTGCTGCCATGGCTTCGGTGGTTACCACCAACGGCCTCGGCATCCTGGCGACCTTCGCCAAGTTCATGGGCGGTTTCTACTTCGGCCTGTTCTGCCTGTGGGCACTGCTGATCGGCGCCGGCTTCGCCGTGCTGGGTCCACGCGTGCTGCGCCTGGTGGGCCTGATCCGCGAACCGTTCCTGCTGGCCTTCTCCACTGCGAGCTCGGAAGCGGCCTATCCAAAACTGCTGGTCGCGCTGGACAAGTTCGGCGTGCAGCGCCGCATCTCCAGCTTCGTGCTGCCAATGGGTTATTCCTTCAACCTGGACGGCTCGATGATGTACTGCACCTTCGCCGTGCTGTTCATCGCCCAGGCCTATGGCATCGACCTGTCGCTGGGCACCCAGATCACCATGCTGCTGCTGTTGATGCTGACCTCGAAAGGCATGGCCGGTGTGCCGCGCGCTTCGCTGGTGGTGATCGCCGCCACCCTGACCCAGTTCCACATTCCGGAAGCCGGCCTGCTGCTGTTGATGGGCGTGGACCAGTTCCTCGACATGGGCCGCTCGGCCACCAATGCAGTCGGCAACGCCATCGCCACCGCCGTGGTCGCGAAGTGGGAAGGCGCGCTCGGCGAAGAACAACAAGCGGACGAACACAGCTACATTCGCGCCGCATAAGAACAACAACCTCAGGAGAACCCCAATGAAATACACCGCCACCACCCTGCTGGCCCTGGCTTGCTGCAGCGCGCACGCGCAATCTTCCGTCCAAGTCTATGGCGTGGCCGATGCCGGCATCGTGCTCGAACGCGGCGGCGCCGCCGGCAATACCACCAATGTGAGCAGCGGCGTCGCTTCCGGCTCGCGCATCGGCTTCAAAGGCACTGAAGACCTGGGCAACGGCCTGTCGGCCGGCTTCGTCGTCGAGAGCGGCTTCGCGATGGATACCGGCGCTTCCGGCCAGGGTGGATTGACCTTCGGCCGCCAGTCTTTCGTCTCCCTCGCCAGCCCGCTCGGGACCATCAGCGCCGGCCGCCAGTACTCGCCGTACTACAAGGCCCTGCGCGACATCGCCGATCCCTTCTCCGACGGCCTGGCCGGCCAGGCTGCCAACCTGATGGTGCCGAACCGCCGCATGGACAATTCGCTGCGCTACGCTTCGCCCAAGCTGGCGGGCTTCTCGACCGAGCTGGCTTACAGCGCGGGCGAAGTGGCGGGCGACAGCACCCGCAAGCGCGCGCTGAGCGGCGCCCTGAATTACGACGAAGGCCCCCTGGCGCTGTCGCTCTCGCACTTCCGCCGCGAAAGCGCCACCGCCGGCCTGCATGCGCATAACACGCTGCTGGCCGCGCGCTACAAGCTGGGCAACTACCAGTTGCACGCAGGCTACGCCTTCAACCGCGGCATGGGCACCGTGGGTGGCGGCGGCAGCAGCACGCTGTCAAACGGCACCAGCAGCCCAACCGGCACCGTGACCAGCGCAACCAGCGTCATCACCTCCGGCACCATCGGCATTCCCGGAGCTTCCAGCCGCGACCTGGTGCTGGGCCTGTGCGCCACCTTCGGCCCGCACAGCTTCGCCGGCTCGGTGGTGCAGCATATGGACCGCAGCGCAGCCAACCAGGATGCGCGCCAGTACGGCATCGCCTACCTGTACGGCCTGTCCAAGCGCACCGACCTGTATGCAGCCTATGGCCGCATCAATGGCCACAATGGCGCCCCTTTCACCGTCGGCAACGCCACCGACGACGGCAAGGGCCAGCGCGCTTTTAACCTGGGGTTGCGCCATCAACTGTAACTGAGGTTTGCTATAGTTGGCTGTAATGCCAGTCCAACCCGACATCACCGCAACGCCCCAGGCGCAGCCGCGTCCGACGCAACACGTCCGTACCTTGCTGGGCCTGGTGCTGCTGGCCGGCCTGGCCCTGCCCTACCTGGCGTACTGGTGGGCCGACAGCGCAACCACCGAGCGCCTGCGTGAAGCGGGCGCGCAAAGGCTGGAGGTGTATGCCACCAGCCTGGAAAACCTGCTCGACAAGTACGACCTGGTGCCGCGCATGCTGGAGCTGGACAAGGACGTGGTCCGGCTGCTGGAAAACCCCGGCGACGAGGATGCGCGCAACAGCGTCAACGAGTACCTGGAAGGCCTGAACAAGAAGGCCGAATCCAGCAATATCTATATCGTCAACCTGCAGGGCCGCACCCAGGCCGCCAGCAACTGGCGCCAGAAGGACAGCTTCATCGGCGATGATGTCAACTTCCGGCCCTATATCCGCAACGCGCTGCGCGGCCGCCCCGGCGGCTTTTATGGCGTGGGCACGACCAGCCTGGAGCCGGGCTACTTTTATGCCCACGGCATTTACAAGGACGGCCGCATGCTGGGCGTGGCGGCCATCAAGGTCAGCATCGAAAGCCAGCAGCGCAGCTGGACTCAGGGCGCGGACAAGGTGGCGCTGGTCGATCCCCACGGCGTGATCTTCCTCAGTTCGGATCCCGAATGGAAGTTCAGGGCCCTGCGGCCACTGTCCAACAACGTACGCGCCGAACTCGAACAGACGCGCCAGTATTTCGCGCAAGCGCTGCCGCCGCTGACGCTGAAGCACGACGAAGCGCTGGCCAATGGCGACCGCCTGCTGGTCATCCGCAACAGCAACGCTCCCGGAGCAGCCTCGACACCCCTGATGCTGGCACAGACACGCTCCCTGGCGCCGCGCGACTGGACCTTCATTTACATGTCCGACCTGAACGCAGCGCGCGGCAATGCCAGCCTCGCCTTCCTGTTCGCGCTGCTGGCCTATGGCTTCCTGATCCTGCTGTTCCTGTACTGGCGCCAGCGCCTGCGCGCCAAGGAGGAGCTGGAGCGCATGGTGGCCGAGCGTACCGCCAGCCTGGCGCGCATGACGCAGGACCTGAGCAAGGAAATCGACGTGCGGCGCCAGGCCGAGCAGCAACTGCAGATCACGCAAAATGAGCTGTTCCAGGCCGGCAAGCTGGCGGTGCTGGGCCAGATGTCGGCCAGCATCACGCACGAACTGAACCAGCCGCTGACGGCCCTGCGCACGATGTCCGACAACGCCGTGCTGCTGTTCGAGCGCGGCCGCATGGACGACGTGCGCAACAACCTGAAAACCATATCGCAGGTGGTGGCGCGCATGGGCACCATCACCGGCAAATTGAAAGGCTTCGCCCGCAAGTCCAACGCGGAATTGGGCCCGGTGTCGATCCACACCTCGATTTCCAATGCCCTGGTACTGGTGGAGCGCCGCATCCAGCTCGACCAGGTCACTTTCCAGCTGCGCATCGACAAGGCCGATATCTATGCGCTGTGCGACAGCAACCGGCTGGAACAGGTCCTGCTCAACCTGATGACCAATGCGCTCGACTCGATGGCCGGCTGCGTGGTGCGCGAGCTGGTGCTGGAAGTGAGCAGCAAGCCAGGCCGCGTCCTGATCCGCGTGGCCGACAGTGGCCCTGGCCTAAGCGACGAAGCGCGCAAGCGGCTGTTCGAGCCGTTTTACACCTCCAAGCCGCAAGGCGAAGGCCTGGGACTGGGGCTGGCGATTTCAGAACAAATCATCCGCGATTTCGGCGGAAGCTTAAGAGCGGAACAGGCCAGCGCCGGCGCCTGTTTCGTGATCGAATTAAAAGAAGCGCAGGAGACGTAATGGACAAGATACAAGTGCTACTGGTCGAAGATGACCCGACCGTACGCGCTGGCAGTGAACAGGCGCTGGAGCTGGCCGATTTTACGGTGAGCAGCTTCGAGAGCGCAGAACCGGCAGCCCGGCTGCTGCAAGCAAACAGCCCGCTGGTGCTGGTCAGCGACGTGCGCCTGCCCGGCATGAGCGGGCTGGAACTACTGGAAGTGGCGCGTGCCATCGATCCGGAACTGCCGGTGATCCTGGTCACCGGCCACGGCGACATTGCGATGGCCGTGCAAGCCATGCACGATGGCGCTTACGACTTCCTGGAAAAGCCCTACTCTTCGGAGCAGCTGGCCGACGTCGTGCGCCGCGCCGTCGACAAGCGGCGCCTGCAACTGGAAGTGCGCGCATTGCGCCAGAAGCTCGCGCACAGCGAAGGCATCGAAGCCTGCTTGCTCGGCAACACACCAGCGATGCAGGCCCTGCGCCAGGTGATCCTGGACGTGGCAGGGCAGCCGGCCGACGTGCTGATCTACGGCGAGACCGGCACCGGCAAGGAGCTGGTGGCGCGCTGCCTGCACCAGTTCAGCGAGCGCGGCAAGCATCACTATGTGCCGGTCAATTGCGGCGCCATTCCGGAAACCATTTTCGAGAGTGAACTGTTCGGCCACGAACAAGGCGCCTTCACAGGCGCCGCCAAGCGCCAGATCGGCAAGATCGAACACGCCGACCATGGCACGCTGTTCCTGGACGAGATTGAAAGCCTGCCGCTGGCCATGCAGGTCAAGCTGCTGCGCGTGCTGCAGGAGCGTTCGATCCAGCGCCTGGGATCAAACCATGCGGTACCGCTGGACGTGCGCGTGATTGCAGCGTCAAAAGAAGACTTGAAGGACTTTTCCGACCAGGGCAAGTTCCGCAGCGACCTGTATTACCGCCTGAACCTGATTGTGCTGCACATTCCGCCGCTGCGCGAACGCCGTGAAGACATTCCGCTGCTGTTCGAGCACTTCATGCTGGATGCGGCAGCGCGCTACAAGCGCCCTTGCCCGGTGGTGCCCGCCGCGCAGATGCAGCAGTTGATGGCGCAGGACTGGCCCGGCAATGTGCGCGAATTGCGCAATGCGGCCGACCGCTTCGTGCTGGGACTGTCAGCCTCGGCGGAGAGCGCGGCGCCTGCCTCGCTGGCGGACCAGGTCGGCGCTTTCGAACGCATGCTGATCGAGCAAGCGCTGCGCGCGGCCGGCGGCAACGTCGCCACCGCCTGTACCGCACTGAGCCTGCCGAAGCAGACCATGTATCACAAGATGCAGAAGTACGGCCTGACGGCCGAAGACTACCGCTGAGTTACTTGACGTCCATCAGTTCGACGTCGAAGATCAGGGCCGAATTGGCAGGAATGCCCGGCATGGCACGGGAGCCGTAAGCCAGTTCCGACGGGATGATCAGGGTGCGCTTGCCGCCCACTTTCATGCCGACGATGCCCTGGTCCCAGCCCTTGATCACTTTGCCGGTGCCCAGCTTGAAGTCCAGCGGTTCGCCGCGTGAAATCGAGCTGTCGAACTGGCGGCCGCGCTGGTTTTTAGCCAGCGGACGATACAGCCAGCCCGTGTAGTGCATGAAGACGGTGTTGCCAACATTGGCTTCGGCGCCTTTGCCGATCTTGTGGTCGGTGACGATCAGTTGCTCGGCGGCCGGGCCTGGCTGTGCCGAACCTGGCACGACCGGGCCTTGCTGGGCCGACGCAGCGGCATCTGCTTGTTGCGCCACTGGCGCAGCTTGCTGCGCCTGGGCAGGTTCTTGGGTAGGCTGCTGTGCCTGCGCCAGGCCGGCGGCGCACAGGAATGCGAACAGGATCGAAGTGCGTTTCATGTATATTCGTTAAGTGGTTTTAAAGCGGCTGCCATGATAACAAAACAAGCTGTGCACAAACTGTTTTTTGCGCTCTGGCCGGACAACGAGGTCCGCCAGGATTTGGTGCGCCTGCAACAACCGGTGCGCGGGCGGCTGATTCCGCCGGAGAAATTACATCTGACCATGGCGTTTCTAGGGCAGCAGCCGGCGGAGGCCTTGCCTGTCTTGCTCGACATCCTGCATGCAACGCATGTGCCGCCGTTGCAGTTGACCGTTGATTGTTATGGCTACTTCAAGCGGCCGCATATTGCCTGGGCGGGGATGAGTGCGCCGCCTTCAGGGTTGTTGGCTGTGCAGGGGGAGCTGATGGCGCGGCTGGAGGCGGCAGGTTTCAGCGCGGCGACGCATGGGGATTTCAAGCCGCATATCACGCTGGGGCGTGAGGCGAAGGAGGCGCCTGCCGGGTTCAGCGGGGCGCCGGTGCTGTGGGATGTTCGGGAGCTTGCGCTGGTGGAGTCGATGCCGGATGGGCGTTACGTGCCGCTCGCGCAAAACCGATAAACCGGTGTCTGCCCCGCAGGGTCAGACACCGGCCTGCGACCGCCGCTAGTCAAGTGTCTGACCCTGCGGGTCAGACACTGGTTTACCGGTTTCAGCCTGCTCAGCCAACTTCCGCAGCAAATGCCCCGCCGCCACCATTCCAAACGTCGCGGTCACCACCATCGCCGAACCAAACCCCGCGCAATTAATACCTGTCACCCCCGGCTTGGCCGCCTTCTCGTCACCATCGACAGTGCAGGCTTCCCCCGTCTCAGGGAATTTCAGCGGCTCCATCGAAAACACCGCATCGACGCCGAGTTTGTTCTTTGAATTCGGCGGATAGTTGTACTGGCTGCGCAAGCGCCGCCGCACCTTCTTCAACAGCGGTTCCTGCTCCGTCTTGGACAAATCACGCACCTCAATGCGCGTCGGATCCGTCTGCCCACCCGCACTGCCAATCACAATCAGCGGAATCTGCTTGCTGCGGCAATAGTGAATCAATGCCGTCTTCGACTGTGCCGAATCGATCGCATCCACCACATAATCAAAGTGATGCGCCCCCACCATCTCATCCAGGTTATCCGGCGAGATGAAGTCCTCCACTTGCACCACTTCGCAGAACGGATTGATCTGTGCAATACGCTCCGCCAGGGCAGAAATCTTCGCCATGCCGATGGTGCCGGACAGTGCCTGGATCTGGCGGTTGATATTCGACTCCGCCACATTGTCGAGGTCAATCAGGGTCAGCTTTCCAATGGCAGAGCGCGCCAGCGCCTCCACAATCCACGACCCGACACCGCCCACGCCAATCACGCAGACATGTGCCCCACGGAAACGTGCGAGCGCTTTTTCACCGTAAAGGCGGGCAATGCCGCCAAAACGGCGGTCAAAATCAACTTCTTCCAGAACTGGATCAACTATTTGCGGGGAATTCATCCCGTCATTTTACCGGAGCCGGGCTACAATGTTTTCTCTTGCCAAGTTCATCAGACCCGCACCATGAGCAATTCCTTGATCGATACCGCCCCCGGCTATGACCAGCCGATCGCCGTCCTGAAACACTGCCACGACAAGATCCGCAAGCAATTGCAAACCTTGCAAAACCTGTTGAGCCATTTGCCTCAGCATGGCGCCGACGCCGCCGCCCAGCAAGCCGCGCAGGCCGTGCAGAAGTACTTCAACAAGGCCGCTCATCTGCACCACGCAGACGAAGAGATCGACCTTTTCCCCCTGCTGACAGCAGCAGCCCAGAACGAGGACGCCGCCCTGCTGGCCCAGCTGGGCCCGCAAATCCTCGCACAGCACAAGCAGATGGATCTGGACTGGGCTATACTCGATTCGCAACTTGATAAGATTGCCAACGGTTCCAGCGCAGCCCTGGACGCTGCCGACGTAGAACGCTTCGTGCAAGCCTATACCTCGCATATGGAAACCGAAGAGGCGCACATCGCGCCCATGGCCAAACGGATACTCAGTCCCGCCCAGATGACCATCCTGGGCGAGGCCATGCAGCAGCGCCGCGGCATCCTGCCGGCGGCCATCGCCGGCGGAATCGCCCTGGCGGACCTGCGCATGGATTATGGCCGCGCCAGCCTGTCGGAAGCCGACACCCTGGCCGACCCGATTGCGCAGTTTGCCAAGTGGTTCAATGAGGCCATGAAGGCGCAGGTGAACGAGCCCAACGCGATGAGCGTGGCCACGGTCGGCAAGAATGGCCGCCCCAGTTCGCGCATCGTGCTGATCAAGCAGTACGACGAGCGCGGCTTCACCTGGTACACCAATTACCAGAGCCAGAAAGGCCAGCAACTCGCGGAGAACCCGCACGCCGCCATCCTGTTCTTCTGGCCCGAGCTGGAGCGCCAGGTCAGGATCGAAGGCCGCGTCGAGAAAACTTCCGCCGAAGAGAGCGACAAGTATTTCTATAGCCGCCCGGTGAAGAGCCAGCTGGGGGCAATTGCTTCACAGCAGAGCCGGCCGATCGCCAGCCGCGAAGCAATGGAAGAGAGTTATGCCGCCGTGGAAGCGGCCAGCGGCGGACAGCCGCAACGGCCTGAGCACTGGGGCGGTTACCGCCTGGTGCCGGACCGCGTAGAGTTCTGGCAAGGGCGCGCCTCGCGTTTCCACGACAGGATAGTCTATGACATGCAGGACGGTAGCTGGCATAAGGAACGCATCCAGCCCTGATCCGTCCTCTCACAGGGAAGGGGCAGGCGCATGTTTGTACAAAACCGCATCAATAGCTGGATCAGCAGCATTGCCCCGCAAGTCGCCCTGCCCCTGAGGATAGAGCTGTGGAATGGCCGCAGCTTCGACTTCTCGCAAGAAGCGCCGCGCGTGACGATCCGCGTTCCCAGCCCGGCCGCGGCGCGCTACCTGCTCAAACCTTCACTCTCCAGCCTGGGCACCGCCTACGTTGAAGGCGCCATCGAAGTGACCGGGCGTGCGGTCGACATGATCAAAGTGGTCAACGCACTCGCGCGCAGCTCGCTGAAAGACAGCAGCAGCCTGGCCCGCATCGCGCGCAGCTTCCATCACAACCGCAAGGGCGATGCGGAAGCGATCCGCTACCACTACGACGTTTCCAACGAGTTCTACCAGCAGTTCCTCGACCCGAACATGGTGTATTCCTGCGCCTACTTCGAGAATGGCGACGAGGACCTGGCTACCGCGCAAATCAAGAAGATCGACCATATCCTAGCGAAGATCCGGCTGCAGCCGGGACAGACCCTGCTCGATATCGGCTGCGGCTGGGGCGCATTGGTGATCCGCGCCGCGCAGAAGTACGGCGCGCGCTGCGTTGGCATCACATTGAGCGAAAACCAGTTCGCGCTGGCGCAGGAACGCGTGCAAGCCGCCGGGCTGGCCGACCTCGTCGAGATTCGCCTACAAGACTACCGCGACGTGCGCGGCAGCTTCGACCGCATCACCAGCGTCGGCATGTTTGAGCACGTGGGTGTCAAACACCTTGTGGAATACTTCGGGATTATCAACAAGCTGCTGGCCGACGACGGCTTCGCGATGAATCACGGGATCACGTCGACCGATCCGGATAACGGCGAAACGCCGTATGGTGGCGGCGAGTTCATCGAGAAGTACGTCTTTCCCCATGGCGAACTGGCCCATATCGGGCAAGTGCTGCATGCGATGCAGGAAGGCCAGCTGGAGGCATATGACGTGGAAAACTTGCGCCGCCATTACGCCCGCACTTGCACCATCTGGACCGAAAACTTTGAGGATCACGCAGACAAGGTGCGCGACCTGGCTGGCGACAAGCGCTTCCGCATCTGGCACGTCTACCTCGCCGGCTGCGCCTATGCCTTCGACCAGGACTGGATCAGTCTTTACCAGATCGTGTGCGGCAAAGCGGGCCGGCATCCATCATCGCTGCCCTGGTCGCGGCGTTACATCTACGATGGCCAATGAATCAGTCGGCTGGCCGCGTATCTGAAGCCAGCCAAACTGCTTAGGGACTGGGGTCTAATCCCCCCCTCGGCCATTACGCGATTCTCCACCGGCGTTTAGGCGACCTACTCCCAGCACCCTCCAGAGTATGGACTCAAGAAGTTGCGCCTGACGCTATTAGGCGTCATGATTGTAATTTTGAACACGTCAATATGACGTCCAATGTACGTTGGGCCGAGCGGATATGAAACGCGAATCACACGCTAAGTTGCACGCGGCCGAAAAACTCCATGCTGACCTCGATGCGTTGTGGAGAAGGCTTCACTCACTTGGACCGCGATTCGCTTCGGATGCTGCAACTGTTGCGGCATCACGGGATAGGGTCGGGGCACAATTGGGTTCTGGCTGGTGGCCACCGATTTGGTGGCGCTATGGAAGCATTGACGAAGAGCCGCGTTCGCTCTCGCATCACTTTCATAGAATCGAAGCCGAAGGTTTTTTCTTCCCCGAAGACGCTGCAGCGATTGGTGAGGAAATTCTCAAGACTTTGGAGTCCATTTCAAGTGCCTATGAAACTGCTAGACGCAAAAAAGGCCCAACCATTCATTCAACCCGGACGCGCTAAAGCGCGCCGGTTAATTCAAGTGTAGTAGTTCCGACTTGATCTGACACATGGGCCTTGCCAAAGGGTGGAGTTACCCGGTTTGATATAGGTGCGAATCTCTATCACCAAGCGCGCGAGCGCGGGAGTAACCCCATGCGTAGTGTTGCTCAGAACCTCATTAAGCACAAGGTCGGCCTGTTGAATCTGGCCGCCGAACTGGGAAATGTCTCTAAGGCCTGCAAGGTAATGGGCTTTTCTCGAGATACTTTCTATCGTTACCAAGCTGCCGTTGAATCTGGTGGTGTGGATGCCCTCATCGATGCCAACCGCAGAAAGCCGAATCTGCGCAATCGCGTTGACGAAGCCATCGAATCAGCCGTAAAGGACTTTGCCCTCGAGCAGCCGGCATACGGTCAGGTCCGGTGTCGAACGAACTGCGTAAGCGCGGCGTCTTCGTCTCTCCCTCTGGCGTCCGCTCAATCTAGCTGCGCAGTAATCTGGAGTCATTTAAGCAGCGATTGCTCAATTTGGAGCGCCATGTGGCGGCCACCGGAGAAGTGCTGACCGAGTCCCAGGTCGCGGCCTTGGAGCGAAAGCAGGATGACGACGTGGCTTATGGCGAGATCGAAACCGCCCATCCCGGATATCTGGGTAGCCAAGACACTTTTTACGTCGGGACGATCAAAGGTGTTGGTCGAATCTACCAGCAGACCTTCGTGGACACCTACTCGAAATGGGCTACGGCGAAGCTCTATACGACCAAGACGCCGATCACGGCGGCCGATCTACTCAACGACCGTGTGCTGCCCTTCTTCGAAGAGCACGGCATGGGCATCATTCGCATACTGACCGACCGTGGAACGGAATACTGTGGTCGGCCGGAAGTGCATGACTATCAGCTCTACCTGGCGCTGAACGAGATCGAACACACGAAGACCAAGACGCGCCATCCGCAGACCAATGGGATCTGCGAGCGCTTCCACAAGACGATCCTGAATGAGTTTTACCAGGTAGCCTTCCGGCGCAAGATCTATCTCACGATCGCCGAGCTGCAGGTTGACCTCGACGAATGGCTGCAGCGCTACAACGCTGAACGCACCCACCAGGGTAAGATGTGCTGCGGTCGGACTCCATTGCAGACTCTCATTGACGGAAAGGAGGTGTGGCGCGATAAAATCGACGTACTGAACGGCCGAATCTGACCTGACAGTATCGGCGTCAAACCGGGCCAGTGTCAGATCAGATCGCGACTACTACAATTCAAGCACGTTAGACTTTCGCACAATGTCACGAGTTTCACTCTCCCGAGTTCTGGTTTGGTGGTCTTTCATAACGACTGCAGGTTGGCTCGCTTGCTTCGCTTTGAGCTTTCGACTTCCGGTGGATGAAATCGACGCTTCGACTGGTCTTGGTTTTAGGCTACTTGCGTCGTTGTGCTTGGTCGGTGCAGTTTCGCTTTTCCTGCTATTCCTGCTTCTCTTCTTTGGCTCCGTAATCAAGAAAAACGACAAGCCAACTTAAATTTCTATGCCAAATTCGATGACGCAATTGCCTACCCCCCCAGCTCCAGCGGACGCCTACCGGCGCCGCTGAACACCCACGTTAGCCCAAATGAACCCTGAAGAATTTCGCTCCCGATTCATCGCGAAAGTGCGCTCGATTTTCGCAGACATGCCCAATCTGGCCGATCGACAAGCTGAGTTCTTGTCCTTTGATTCTGCTTCGCTAATTGAATTCGGTATCCATCCGGATGACGTTAGTTTTCTCGTTGCCGCTGGGCTTCCGAAACAAGCCGCGCCTTTCTTGAACTTCACGGCCTATTCAAGAGAAGAACTCCGAGATCTTTACGATCTCTACGATATGCCATCGAACTTGTTCCCTCTTGGCTGTACTGGATCTGGAGATCCTCTTGGAATAGAACTTAGTTCACGCGCTATCATCTATCTCAATCATGATGACCAAAACCGTCGCGTTTTCATCAATTCAACTTTGGAGAGATTTTCCGAGTCCTTGTGCCTGTATCAGGAAGCAAGATCTGAGGGGACGTTGGATTCGTTCTTAGACCGTTTGAGCGTATTTGACGCTGCATGCGCACAGAACGATTCGATGTGGCCATTCGAGATAGCCTGTGAACTTGAATAATTTGCAGGCTAACAAACCGTTCCAGCGGACGCCTGCCGGCACCGCTGAACAAACACGTTAGAGCCTATGTCGCGCACCTACACTGTCATCGACAGTTTCATTATAACCGAGGCGCTTCGGGAACGCGGAGCCGATCTCCCTTTGGGTATATGGCTGGTCTTGCACGGTCAGTTTCGTTCGACGTCGGAGTTGCCCGACTCGGGACAGGGCGTCGTTATCGCTACGCCAAATTCCGAGCAAATTCGAGCGACGGTAGCTCACGCTGAAGTCCGCCACGGGGCAGGCGCAGTGTCACTCGTCTCAACGCCAAAGAACTTGCCTCGACTCTCAATACTGTCGGTGGTAGATAATGTGCTCTAACATTTTAATCAACCGGACGGCTTCCGCGCTGCGCGCTCCAGCCGTCGGTTATCGTTCGTTGGGCCAACCTATGACAGACCTGATAGTTCATGCTCGAATTCGAAACCGCCTAATTGAAGTTTTGGGCTGGATCGTTGACGCGCGTACGGATGTTCCGGCCTGCGGCTTCGATGACCTTGTCAATTCGTGGAATGACTGGGCTCCGATTGATGTCGACGACCTTCCGCACCAGATCTTTACTTCGACAGAAATTGCGGGAATCCGCTCTGTCGGCGAAGCGATTGAAGGGTTCTGCGCGGCCACGCCATCTTCCGTTCCAAATACACTTGAAATCGTTCGCCTTCCTGAGTGGATTCGTGTCACTGCCATTGCTGGCCAGACGCTCAACGAAATGATCAAGCGCGGTAACTCTTCTGAGGGTGAAGAATCAAATGTCTGAGCCCAACCATTCCGTCAACCAGACCTCCGCATCACTTCGCGCTGCTTTGGCCGGTTACGTCCCACGTTGAGCTACGCAATGGAGCTATCCGAATACTTTGAACAATTTGAACGGCGCCTGAACGTTGAAGTCGGGACTGGGTTCCCTGCCAACATCGCAGCGGAGATCGCGGCCGCACATTCCATTGGTTTGAGCCTTGAACAGCTCCAGGCATTTCTTGCCCGCCGTACTGAGATCACTAGCGTTGCTGCTGCTTTGAAAGGGCATACACTCTCGGTAGAAAAAATTGAACGAATCCTTTCTACTCGTCGCAAAGGGTTAATCTATCCCAAAGATATCTTGGGGGAGGCCTTTTCGAAAGACGAGATCCTCGAGAAATTCCAAGCTGATTTATGAGCGAGCTGCCCAACCATTCATTCAACACGGACGCGCTAAAGCGCGCTGGTTAATTCAAGCACATTGGGCTCATCTCCATGGCAGATACTGAATCCAGACAGCGCGCCAAGCGTATTGCCCAGAGGCGCGGGCTCGGCGGAATGGCCAGCGACACAAAATGGCTCGAATTCTTTCTGCCAATTGTCGAAGCCGCGATTCCCCTTGAAGTGAAATTCATTCACGAAAAGAAGGTGTTCGTGAACAGATCCGTCTTTATTCCCACGGGATACTATATTGAAGGGACGGGCATGGGGCCAGAGCTTTTCATATTTATCGAATGGGTTCGTTCCAACAGGGTCAACGAATTACTGACGCTTGCTAGCGCAGTCGGCCTTGAATGTCACGTCTACGATGATAAGGCAACAGTCTATGGCTACCGCTAAGGCGCCAATTACAATGTTCAATTCGACGACAAAAGGCCCAATCATTCAATCCACCGTACGGCCTCCGGCCGCCGGTGCTCTTTGACGTTATGCAGCATCAAGGAAATACTGTGTCTAAAATTCATCAGTGGCTCGTCGTTCGAGGTCGAGCATCAATCTGGAGTGAGTCCCCGAAGATAATGCTTGAGCTTGATCCGGAGGGATCCGCGTACTGCGTTCTGTCCGCTCAAGATGCGGTGGAGATCGCCGGGATTTTCGCTGGAGAGGCTCGCGCTATCTGGGAAAGTTCCGAAAAACAAAACGCGGATCCTGCTCGGGTGGAGGGTGATATTACGAAGTCCTGCAAGCTCTGGACCGCGACGGGAGTTCTTCAACTAATTGTCCACGATACAGAGCCACTTATTGCGATCATCCTTGATTCGGGTTCGCGTTGTGAATTAGATGTTACTCGCGCAATCGCACTTGTTCAGGTGCTTCAGTACATGACTGGGGCTATCGAGCAAAGAGCATAACCATTTGTATATGGACTCCCCCGAAAGTACAAGGGATTGATCGATAGGTATGGCATGCGGGATAAGCCTGCAGCCGGTTTCCTTGAAAGTTGGAGTGCACCAGAACTATGACCCGTATATTTGACAGATATGAACTGGACAATTGGACGACTGACGGAAAGAAGATACTGTCAGAGGAAAGTGTTGCGAAGATTCAGGCGGTCCTTTCACGCGGCCCTATTATCGTGCAGCACTGGTTCTATCGAGGGGCGAGCTGTCCTAGAATTTTTGCGTTTGAGGACTTTGAGGAGTTTGAGTTGCACTTGAAAACCCAAGCTGTGCCTGGAGATGCTTTCGATGTCTGGAGCTTTAACGATGTTTGCAAACCAGCAGGTGTGATCACTGAAGGAAAGCTGCATGACAGCGATGGTTGCACCCCTCAAGGTGGAGCGTATTAAAGGCCCAACCTTGCAGTCAACTGGACTGGCCCCACGCTGCGCGTTCCAGCAGCCCGTTTAAACGTAGAGCACCAATTTTTCCCATCGTCTAAATGGATACTGACCTCGAAGCCTATGTGGCTGGCCCTGACCCGGACAATGTAGTTGAAGCGATTGCTGTCGTTCTCGGCATGCTCACTCGCGTTGAGTCGGGCGCCGACGATATGCATATATATAAGTCGAGGGATGGAGTACTTATCGTTACACCAAGCGAAGATGGCTATTACAGTTTTTACCTGCGCGGCTGTTCTTTGTGGAAGTCCCATGTGGAGTTTGGACGATTCTTATCTCAAACGATTAACCGAAAGGTCCGCTGCGATCCAACCTACACATTCCCTGACATTAACCCTTACTCGGATACCTTCTTAGAAATTGATAACGGTAATGAGTCCTTTGTGGATTGGGTATCATCGGAAGACTGTACGCCTGGTGCGCCACTGCCCAACACATTAATCAACTGGACGCGCTGATACGCGCCAGTTGTCGGAACAATAGCCCAACCCGGAGATCGAACCTCATGCTACTCACTCAAGCCGAAATCCAAGCCATCGGCGATCAATTGCTACTCGTTCAACGGGCCACCGCTGAGCAAATCTCGAATGCCGAGCGCGAACTTGGACTCGTCATTCCAAGCGAGATGAAAGCACTTCTGACAATATCAAACGGGGTAAAGCTACCCCATCCGATGATTGAAGATCCGGCCGAAGCCGCAGAGCAGGGTTGGGAGATCTTGTTCGGACTGGAGAGGCAAATTCAAGAAACCGGTCATTTCCGAATGCATTGGTTGTCGGAAAGTGAACCTGAAACGCCGCCATATGCTGACCAGATCAATCAATTCCTTATTGTTGCTGAAGATGGGGGTGGCAACTACATCGCCTACTCTCCTGTCGGTAGCGAAAGTGGCGACTGGCGTCTTGGACTTCTAGGACACGAAACGCGAGATTTCGAGCCCTGGGAGAATTGTGGCCTGCTTGATCTCTTATCTGACCTCTATCACCTCCACCACTAGGGCCGGGATAACGCTTCCATCGAAAGGGCATGGCCCAGCAGGGCCGGGCCATACCCACATATCAAAATTTAGCTGGATGATGAGCACATACGACAAAGCCAAATGGCACTACGGTGCAGACAACTTTCCCCAGGAGCTTCCGCCCGAGCACGGCTACATCCATACGGGAATGTTCGTCGGGTGGTGCATAGAAAGACATTTACTAAGCCCTGAGTTCCTGGAGGACTTCCCAGACTTTACCGTGCCCTTTGAGTCGCGAACAAAAACCGGGCCTGAAATGTTCCAACTCATGGATGGAACACTCACGGATGAAGATCTTTCCGATGAAGGAAATGCCTTCGCCCAAGCATACTTCGACTTTGAACGGGGCATTTATTTGCAGGACTATGAGGAACTGCTCTGCGGCGGTCTGCCGACGATGTACCATGTTTCCGATTCATGGGAGAACTATGGCGTCCTTCGCGCACGTATCGATGTGCGCTTCGCTGAATGGAAAAACGGGGCGCTTCAGAGCGCAGGCTAACTTTAGGTTCTGAACTGATTATTCCAACCTTCTGCTCCAGCGGACGTACTACACAGTTAGGCCTTCTATGACACGGCGAGCGATAGTTTCAATTGATCTTGGCACAGTCAGCGATGCACGCGAGCTTCATCACTTGCTGATGGATCGCCTGGGTTTCCCTGGCTGGTATGGCTGCAATTGGAATGCCTTTTGGGACGCGATCACTGGACTGGTTGAAATGCCCGAATTGCTCGAATTCGAGAACTGGAAGGTTTTTTCTACGCGCCTGCCGAACGAGGCAAAACAACTGCAGACGTGCCTTCAAGAGATGGCAGAGGAGTTTCCTCAATCGGCTTCAACGGTGACCTATGCTAACCTTTTGTCTATGGACTCCCCCGAAGGAAGAAACGGCAAGGCTGAATGAACTCAGAAATGACTCAAGCCCAATGCTGCGCATGTGGGACGGGGAAGTCCCTTCTATTCATTAGGGATCTATGGAAAATCTACCGGCATCCGATAAGGTGTAGTAGTTCAGATCTGATCGTACAGTAAGGCCTTGCCAAGGGTGGGGTTA
>CAMLSG010000094.1 GCA_946482635.1 uncultured Duganella sp. | reverse complement strand
ACGCCAAGCGCGTGATGTTCGGCGTATGGAGCTTCCTGCGCCAGTTCATGTATACAAAGTTCATTATCGTGGTGGACGAGGATGTGAACATCCGCGACTGGAAGGAAGTGATCTGGGCGATCACGACCCGCGTCGACCCGACCCGCGATACCACGCTGGTCGACAATACGCCTATCGATTACCTCGACTTTGCTTCGCCGGTCAGTGGCCTGGGCAGCAAGATGGGCATCGACGCCACCAATAAATGGCCGGGTGAAACCAGCCGGGAATGGGGTACGACGATCACCATGACGGACGAAGTGAAGGCCCGCGTCGATGGTATTTGGCAGCAGCTCGGTTTATAGCCTATAATTGCGCCCGGGCGGGCCCCTGCGCATTGTGGCACGGTTAACCTGGTCAGGTCGGGAACGAAGCAGCCAAAGCTGTTCACCGCAAGTGCCGCAGATCAGGCTCGCCTCTTTGAATTCATAAAAAAAGCTGCCCATGGCAGCTTTTTTGTTTTCCTGCTCTATTCCTCACTCAGTATCAAGCTCGGCCTCGAGCGGCCGGGCCGACATTTCCACCAGCGGATTTTCTTTCAGCAGCGCCGCGTCGGGTGACAAGCGGATTTTGTTTTTGGCGTCGCTGAGGAGGCGTTTCGTGCCGCTCATCGACTGGATCGTCAATTGGGATGGCTTGTCGAAGGTCAGCAGGACAGATTTCACTGTCGGCGCAAACATGCTGAAGGCGCCGGCAACCTTGCTGATCGCCGCATTGCCCTGTGCAATGCTGCCCATCAGCTTGTTGTAGGGCCATTGCGTGCCCTCCGGGACGACGGCATTGAGGTTGTAAATCACGCTGATCTTTTCGCCTTTGGCCTGGGTGGTCATGATTTTGGCGTCTTCGGCCAGCCATTGCGGGTTGGGCGCCATGCGCAGCTGGGACTTGTCGTCAAGCGGCAGGGCGGTGCGTGCGCTGCCATGGACCACCGTCAAATTCATGTCGGCGGCCTTGAGTCTCTTGTTGGACGGCGCCACTGTTAAATAGAAGTCCAGCTTATCGCGTTCGGAGGCGGGCAATGCGTAGAAGCGATCCAGTCGGGTCGATTCGACGAACTTCTTATAGGTCGTCCACTCGCGCTCTTCGGCGTGGGCGGCGCAGGCGATGGCCAGCAGGCCAATCAAGAGCAGCTTTTTCATTGTGGCTTGGTTGCAAAAAAGGCAAAGTCTAGACGAACAATGGCCAAACGTCTAATGTTGTCCGCAGTGCCTGCTATCTACGGTAAAATCCCGATCATGTCCTATCAAGTCCTCGCTCGCAAATACCGTCCCCGGAACTTTGAAACGCTCGTCGGCCAGGAGCACGTTGTCCGTGCGCTGACCCATGCGTTGCATACCGGCCGCCTGCACCACGCCTACCTGTTTACCGGGACGCGCGGTGTCGGCAAGACGACGCTGTCCCGCATCCTGGCCAAGTCGCTCAATTGCGTCGGCCCGGACGGCAATGGCGGCATCACGGCGACCCCGTGCGGCGTGTGCGAGGCTTGTACCGCGATCGATGGCGGCCGCTTTGTCGACTACGTCGAGATGGACGCTGCGTCCAACCGCGGCGTCGATGAAATGGCGCAGTTGCTGGAGCAGGCGGTGTACGCGCCGTCCAATGCCCGCTTCAAGGTCTATATGATCGACGAGGTGCACATGCTGACCAACCACGCCTTCAACGCGATGCTGAAGACGCTGGAAGAGCCGCCGGAGCACGTCAAGTTCATCCTGGCGACCACCGATCCGCAAAAGATTCCCGTCACCGTGCTGTCGCGCTGCCTGCAGTTCAACCTGAAGCAGATGCCGCCGGGTCATATCGTCGGCCACCTGGAAAATATCCTGGGCCAGGAAAACGTGACCTTCGAGCAGCCGGCCTTGCGCTTGCTTGCGCAGGGGGCGCACGGTTCGATGCGCGATGCGCTGTCGCTGACCGACCAGGCGATTGCCTACGCCGCCGGCGCAGTGACCTTGGATGCGGTGCAGGGCATGCTGGGCGCTTTGGACCAGTCCTACCTGGTGCGCCTGCTGGATGCACTGGCCAACAAGGATGGCGCGGACCTGATGGCGGTGGCCGACGAGATGGCGACGCGCTCGCTGTCCTATAACGGCGCCTTGCAGGACCTGGGCACCTTGCTGCACCGGATTGCCCTGGCGCAGACCGTGCCGTCCGCCGTGCCTGCGGACCTGCCTGAATATAACGATATCGTGCGCCTGGCTTCCCTGTTCGATGCAGAGGAAGTGCAGCTGTATTACCAGATCGCCGTGCATGGCCGCAATGAACTGGGGCTGGCGCCGGATGAATATGCCGGCTTCTCCATGACACTGTTACGCATGCTTGCCTTTCGGCCCGGTATCGGCGGGGCGGATGGCCAACCGGCCAGCGCCCCGGTAGCGGCTCGTCCGGCCGGCGCGAATCCGGCCCGCGCAGCGGCGGCAGCGGCCATGGCGGCCAGCGCCGCGACGGCGGATCGCATGAGTGTTCCGGTGGGCCAGCCTGCACCGGCCGCAGCGCCGGCTCCGGCCGTGCCGCCGGCGCCGCCGGTCCAGCAAGTCGCACCGGCGGCCGCTGCAGCTGCAAATGCCGCCAGCGCTTCGCACCTGGCCAGCGTTCCGGCTGGAGCACCAGCCGCCGCTGCGGCAACCAGTGCCGCCGCGCAAGCCGCGCCATTGCAGCCAGCCGGCTCGCCAGTTACCGGTGCATCCGCTCCAGCGCCGCAAGCTGCGGCACCTGCCGGTGCTGCGCCCGCCGCATCAGTATCCGCCGCCGCGCCGCAAACTTCTGCGCCCGCCGCCGCTGTCCCGCAAGCTGCCGCGCCGGCCGCAGCGCCTGCGCAATCCGCGACCGCGGCTGCACCAGCCCAGGCTCCCGCGCCGGCACCGCAGCCAGCACCTGCCGCCGACAGCCGCCCGATGAGCCCTGCGAAGATGGCCATCACTGCGGCCCTGGAAGCCGCGCGTGCCGCAGCCGCTGCCCGTACCGGCCAGCGCGCCCCGGCGCCGGCACGTCCGGCAGCACCTCAAGCCGACGCGCCAGCCTCGCCGCCAGCGGCTCCGGCGCGCGCAGCATTGCAGCCTGCGCCGGCCTCGGTGCCAAGCACCCAGTACACGCCTCCTGCCGCGCCAGCCGCACCGCGCGCACCGGCGCCGTGGGAAGACGCCCCGGCCCCAAGCGCTCCATCCGCGCAAGCCAGCGCACCCTGGGACGAGCAGGGCGGCGCCGCCACCGTCATGGAAGCTCCGCCGCAAGCGCAGCAGCGGCGTGCCGCCCCTGTGCAGCAACAGGCCGAAGAAGACGAGCTTCCACCCTGGGTAACCGACTTCTCCGAAGAATCCGCCGTGCCGGCTGGTGCCGACCACATTTCCGGCATGCCGCAGTCCGCGCCGCAGCAGCGCGCGGCCGCTCCAGCCAAGGCGCCATACGAATACGTGATCACGCCAGTCCCGGAACTGGGCTGGGATGGCAACTGGCCGGCGCTGGCCGCCCACCTGCCGCTGCGCGGCGTGGCGCAACAGCTGGCGACCCAGGCCGAACTGGTCAGCTGCGCTTTCGATGGCAATATGGCCGTATTCCGCATCCGCTGCCCGATCGAAACCTGGGCCACCCCGGCCAACGTGGAAAAACTGACCTCTGCGCTGACCGAACGTTTCGGCCGCGCCGCGCGCGTCGAGACCGAAATCGGCAAGGCCTGGTACACCACCAGCGTCGAAGCCCAGGTCCACCGCGACAATTGCCAGCGCGCCGCTGAAGAAGCCGTGGCCGCCGACCCGTTTATCAAAGCAATGGCGCGCGACTTCGGCGCCTTCATCGTGCCCGGCTCGATCGTGGCGCCGATGACGCCAGCGCACTAAACCTAATACTCAACACCGAAATACGGAGAACCACACCATGATGAAGAACCAACTGGCCGGCCTGATGAAACAAGCGCAAGCCATGCAGGACAACATGAAGAAGGCGCAGGAAGCGCTGGCCCTGATCGAAGTTGAAGGCCAGGCCGGCGCCGGCATGGTGAAGGTCGTGATGACTTGCAAGAACGACGTGAAACGCGTCTCGATCGACCCATCGCTGCTGGGCGACGACAAGGACATGCTGGAAGACCTGGTAGCTGCGGCCTTCAACGATGCAGTGCGCAAGGCCGAAGCCACCGCTTCGGAAAAAATGAGCGGCCTGACCGCCGGCCTGCCGCTGCCACCCGGCTTCAAGATGCCGTTCTGATCGACCATCATGTTCATCATCGCGCTTACTTACCTGAAGCCGGCCGAGGAGATCGACAAGCTCCTGGCCGCGCACAGCGAGTACCTGCGCGAGCAAATTGCCAATGGCATGTTCCTGATGTGCGGCCGCATGGTGCCACGCACCGGCGGCATCATCCTTGCCACGGCCGACAGCCGTGCCGATATCGAAGCGGTGATCGAGCTGGACCCGTTCAACGAAGCGGGCGCCGCCAGCTACACGATCACCGAATTCGTGCCCACCAAGACGGCCGATTTCCTGAGCGCCTTCAAGCAAGCCTGACCTCATGGCGAAGTCCTTTGAATTTTTGACGGAGGCGCTGCGCCGCCTGCCCGGCGTTGGCCCGAAGTCGGCCCAGCGCATGGCCTTCCATTTGCTGCAGCACGACCGCGAAGGCGCCTCCATGCTGTCGCGCGCCTTGTACCAGGCGGTGGAGCAGGTGCACCATTGCGCCCTGTGCAATACCTTCACCGAAACCGATATCTGCGACACTTGCGCCGACGAGTCGCGCGACAAGCGCCAGCTATGCGTGGTTGAAACGCCGGCCGACCAGGCCATGATCGAATCCACGCTGACGTACAAAGGCCTGTACTTCGTGCTGATGGGGCGCCTGTCGCCGCTGGACGGCATCGGCCCCAAAGACATCCACCTCGAAAAGCTGCTGGCACGCGCCGCCGACGGTGTGGTGGAGGAGGTAGTACTGGCGACGAACTTCACCAACGAAGGCGAGGCCACCGCCCACTACATCAGCGAAATGCTGAAAGCCCGCGGCCTGGCCGTAACCCGCCTGGCGCGCGGCGTGCCGGTCGGCGGTGAACTCGAATACGTCGACGCCGGCACGATCGCCCGCGCCATACTAGACCGCCGCAGCACCTGATCCCTCGCAAGCGAGCATCTGGCTGATCATGTCCTGCGGGGCGGGGCGGCCTAACAGGTAGCCCTGGGCCATGTCGCAGCCGTAGTGCTTCAGCAGGTCGAGCTGTTCGCGCGTTTCAACGCCTTCCGCCACCACGATCATTTTCAGACCATGCGCCATGGCGATGATGGCGCGCGTGATGGCGGCGTTTTCGCTGTCTTGCGGCAGGCCGCTGATGAAACTTTTGTCGATTTTCAGTGCGCGTACGTCGAAGCGCTTCAGGTAGCTCATGGACGAGTAACCGGTACCGAAATCGTCGATCGACAGGAATACGCCGATGCCGCGCAACTGTTCCAGCGTGGCCAGCGTGGCGAGGGCGTTGTCCATCAAGGTTCCCTCGGTCAGTTCAAGCTCCAGCAGGCTGGGATCGAGGCCGGTGTCCTGCAGGACGGCCAGCACGATCTGCGCCAGGTTTTCATCCTTGAACTGGCGCGCGGAGAGGTTGACCGCCATGCGGATAGGGCGCTCGCATTCGCGCTGCCAGGCGCGTGCCTGGTTGCAGGCGGTGCGCAGCACCCATTCGCCGATCGGTACGATCAGGCCGGTTTCTTCCGCCAGGGGGATGAATTCCGTGGGCGGGATGATGCCGTGTTCAGGGTGGTGCCAGCGTATCAGCGCTTCCACGCCGACGATGCGCGTGGTGGGCACGTCGACCTGCGGCTGGTACAGCAGGTAAAGTTCATTGTTCTGCAGCGCCTTGCGCAATCCCACTTCCAGCTTGACGTGGCTCATGATCTGCATCGTGAGCGAAGAGCTGTAAAGCTTGGCGTTGTTCTTGCCGCAGTTCTTGGCGTGGTACATGGCGGTGTCGGCGAATTTCAGCAGCGAGGTGCAGTCTTCGCCATCTTCCGGGTAGAGCGAAATGCCGATGCTGGCGGTGACGAAGATCTCATGGCCGTCCAGGTTGAAAGGGCGGCGCATGGCGTCTTTCACGCGGTGCGCCACGGCCAGGGCATCGTCCACGCGCTCGATGTCGGGCAGCAGGATGGTGAATTCGTCGCCGCCCAGGCGCGCCAGGCTGCACAGGTGGTCGCCGGGACGGATGGTCTCGCGCAGGCGTTCGGTGACGATTTGCAGCAGCAGGTCGCCGATGTTGTGGCCCAGCGTGTCGTTGATGCGCTTGAAGGAATCAAGATCCATGAACAGGATGGCGAATTTGCGCTGTTCGCGCTGGGAGCGCTCAATTTCAAGCTCCAGCGTCTCCAGGAAAGCCTGCCGGTTGGGGATGCCGGTCAGGCTGTCGCAGTAGGCCAGCTTGCGGATCTGCTCCTCGGTGCGTTTGCGTTCGCTGATGTCGCGTACCAGGCCAAGGACCTCGCCCGACGCGGTGCCGACCAGCCGCGCTTCGAAGTGGTGGCTGACGCCGTCGCGCGACAATTCATAGTCGACCGAGTGCACGGAAGCGGAATGCAGCACGGCCGACAACTGGTCCAGCATGCGGCTTGCGATTGGCGCCGGCAGCACGTCGCGGATGTGGCGGCCCACGCATTCGCGGCTGGCGAAGTCGGCGCCGGGTTCATGTCCTTCTTCGTAATCGAGATAGTAGCCATCGGCGCTGAGGCGGAAGAACGTATCGGGGATGGCTGCCAGCACCGCGCGGTTGTGCGCATCTGCGATGCGCAGGCGGGCAATGGCGTCGCTGGCGCGCAGCACGTACAGCACGCGGTGGCCGAGAATGGGCCAGTTGATCGGCTTGGAGACAAAGTCGGTGGCGCCGGCTTCATAGGCTTGCGTGACGGCCTCGAGGTCGTCGCCGCCGGTGACCATGATGACGGGGATGTGGGAAGAGCTCTCCAGCTTGCGGATGGCGCGGCAGACGGAAAAGCCGTCGAGCAACGGCATGTCGACGTCGAGCAGCACCAGGTCGGGCGCATTGTCGCGGAAACTGGCCACGGCCGCGCGGCCGTCGCTCGCTTCCACCGCGTCGAGGCCGACCTGGGCCAGCATTTCCAGCATCAACAGGCGCATGACGGGATCGTCATCGGCCACCAGCACGGTACCGCGTTTGGGTGAATAGAGCGCTGCCATGATTTCATGCTCCCTTCGGCAGGATGAGGCTGAGCGAATGCCGGACAGACTGGAATTCGCGCTCCAGTTGCGCTAACAAATCGGCCGCGCCTTCGGCCCGGCCGGTGCGGGCCATCTGCTCGAGGTCCTTGAACAGCCTGGCCAGCGCATCGGCGCCGACATTGGCGCTGCTCGATTTCAGGCTGTGGGCGGTCTTGCGGATGGTGGCCGGGTCGCTTTGGGCGACCGCTTCGCGCAACGCGGCCAACTGGCGGGGAGTGTCCTGCAGGAAGGTGGCCAGCACGCGCTGCAGCAGCAGTTCGCCCTGTCCTGCGCTGAGGGCACGGATGGCGTCGAGCGCCAGGGGATTGATGACAGCGGGCGTGGCCTGGGCGCCGGGTGTGCTCGCAGGCGGTGCCTGGCCGGACGCGGCACGCACCGCGAGCGCCACGGATATCGCGCTGGCGGAGGCATGGCGGCCTGTCGAACCGGCGGCTGGTGGGGCGCAAGGCAGCGAGGACGCCGGCGGGGACGGCAAATGCGTGGCAGGCGGCGTTGGGCGGGGCAGGGCGATCCAGCGGCCAAGCGTGTCGGCCAGCGCCTGTTGCGAGAAGGGTTTGCTGATGTAGTCGTCCATGCCTGCCGCCAGGCAGCGTTCGCGGTCCCCTTGCAGCGCGTTGGCGGTAATGGCGACGATAGGCGTGGCGCGCGTGCGGCCGCGCTGCTGTTCCAGGCGGCGGATTTCGGCGGTGGCTGCCATGCCGTCCATGACCGGCATCATGCAATCCATCAGCACCAGGTCATAATCGCCGGCCCGCACGGCGGCAAGCGCTTCTTCGCCGTTGGCGGCGCAAGCTACTTCCATGCCCAGGCCGCGCAGCATCGCTGATGCCACTTCCACGTTGACCGGATTGTCTTCCGCCAGCAGGGCGCGCGGACGCTGGCCTGGGCGTGGACGTGGCGACGCCGGCGCCGAAGGGCCGCCTGCCAGGGCTGCAGCGTTCACGCCTTCATTGACGCGCACGGGCGTCACGATGCAGTCGTACAGGTCCGGTTCGCGCACTGGCTTGATCAGCTGGAATGCGACACCGGCGGCGCGGCGCTGCACCGGGTCTGCGGCGTTGCGCTCGGAGGCCAGCAGGATCAGGCGCACCGCTGATATATCCGGATCGGACTTGATTTCGGCCGCCAGCGCCAGGCCACCAATATCGTCCAGCGCCATGTCGAGCAGCGCCACGTCGTAAGGCGTGCCGCGTGCGGCGGCAGCGTGCAGCTCGCGCAGGGCATCGGCAGCGCTGGGCGCGCAACTGCCTTGCAGGTGCCAGCGCGCCAGCAGCCTATGCAGCGCCAGCGCACTCTCGGCTTGCCGGTCTACCACCAGGGCGCGCAAGCCCTTTGTCGGCTTCTGCTGGAAGCCGGCATCATCCGCGTCCACGCGCCGTTTGTCGAACTGCACGGTGAACCAGAACACCGATCCGCGGCCCAGCGCGTTGTCGACGCCGATGGTTCCCCCCATCAGTTCCACCAGCTGCTTGGAGATCGCCAAGCCAAGGCCGGTGCCGCCATGCTTGCGGGTGGTTGAGCCATCGCCCTGCGAGAACGAATCGAAAATGTGCGCCCGCGCCTCGCGCGATACGCCGATGCCGGTATCGTGCACCTCAATCCGCAGGCGTGCGGACTGCGCATCTTCTTCCGCCACGCGTACCGCGACCTTGATCCGGCCCTGGTCGGTGAATTTGACCGCATTCCCCAGCAGGTTGACGATCACCTGCCGCAGCCGGTTTGGGTCGCCGCAGATGGCAAGCGGAATATTGTTCGCCACCGCGAATTCCATTTCGATGCCCTTGGCCTGGGCCTGCGGTGCGAACACGTTCTCGATATCGTCCAGCAGTTCGCGCAGGTTGAAGTTGATGTATTCGACGGTCAGCTTGCCCGCTTCCACTTTCGAAAAATCGAGGATGTCGTTGATGATCACAAGCAGGTGCTCGCCCGAACGGCGCACCATGCTGGTGTAGTGGCGCTGGGTTTCTGTGAGGTCGGTGGCAGCCAGCAGTTCCGCCATGCCCAGCACGCCGTTCATCGGCGTGCGGATTTCATGCGACATATTGGCCAGGAAGGCGCTCTTGGCCTGGCTGGCCGCTTCCGCCGCGTCCTTGGCTTTTTCCAGTTGCGCGGTGCGGATGCTGACCTGGCGTTCCAGTTCGCCACGGTATTGCGCCAGCTTGCTGTCGCGGCTCTCGATTTGCGCCAGCATGCCGTTGAAGCTGTCGATCAGCGTGCCCAGTTCATCGCTGCGCTGGTGCTGCACCTGTGCGTAAGTCTGGCTGCTGCTTACCCTGTCGGCGGCAGCGATCAATTGTGCGATGGGCGCTGCAATCCCTTCGCGGAAACGGGCCGACAGCACCAGCGCCAGCCAGAATGATGAAGCGGTTGCCGCCGCCGTGATGCCCAGGTTGCGCAGTATGCCCAGCCACAGCGAAGCCTGGCCGGCCTCGATCATCACCGCTCCGATCACGTGCTGGCGCACCCGCACCGGCCGGTAAAGCCGCAGCAATGGCGCCCAGGGCGGCCCGTCACGCTCGGCCAGCTCGCCCGAGGCAAGCTGGCGCAGGCGCGGCGCATCCAGCGCAACAGGCGCCAGTTCGCGCAGGGCAGGGTAGGCGGCAAACAGCTGGCCGTCGCGATCGAACAGGGCGGCGCGCGTGATATCGCTTTTGACCGCCAGCGCGGCCAGGGCCTGTTCGGCCGTTGGCCGGTCGGCATAGAGCAGGGAGGCGACGCTGTTGGCGCCGATGACATCAGCCAGCGAGGTAAGCTGCTTGCGCTCCTCGCTGGTGTGGGAAAGGATGGACGCGACGGCGAATGCCACGAACACCAGCAGCAGGGCGCTGCCGGTGGTGAGCACCGAGATGATGGTCAGTTTCTGGCTTAGGCCGGACCGTTCGAAGTTGAGCATTTTCGCCGCCGAAGGACGATTCCATCGGGCAAAGAATAAATGCTAAGAATTTCGACACTTTGATCTGGCTCTAACTTCCAGTCACTAGTGGACTGTAACACTCGAATCGGGAGCGCCTGCCGCGCGGATCGGTGCGCATGGCGGCGTTGCAAATGCTCGCAATAGCTCGCTATTGCTGCGCTTTGCGCCTTGCCCTGCACGCCGCCCTCGCGTCCTTCGCTCCCGATTCTCCTGTTACAGTCCACTAGCAGCAGCCACCTCGCTTGCCGGCGCCGCCGTAGCGCGCTTCCTGGCGCTCGCGGAAGAATTCCTCATAGCTCATCACGGGCTCACCCGGGTGGGTGGTCTCGCGATGGGCGACGTAGGTGTCGTATTCCGGCAGGCCGCACATCAGCCGCATGCTCTGTCCGAGGTAGCGGCCTGCCTTGACGATTTCGCCCAGCATGGTCTTACTTGGCCGCGGCGGCGTATTGGGCCGGGGCTTCGTTGTGGGTCGGGCGGCTGGCGTTCCAGGCTGCCAGCGCGGTGCGCACGCCGAATACCAGCACGCTGACCACGACGATCATGAAGAAGGCTGCCAGGCCTGCATCCAGGTAGTCGTTGAAGATCACCTGCTGCATCTGCTCGATCGACTTGGCCGGCGCCAGTACCTTGCCTTCGGTCAGGGCTGCCTGGTACTTGGCTGCGTGGGCCATGAAGCCGATCTTTGGATTGGCGTCGAAGATCTTCTGCCAGCCGGCGGTCAGGGTGCACAGCAGCAGCCAGATGGTCGGCAGCACGGTGACCCAGGCGTACTTGGCGCGCTTCATCTTGAACAGCACGCAGGTTGCCAGGATCAGCGCAATCGCGGCCAGCATCTGGTTGGCGATGCCGAACAGCGGCCACAGGGTGTTGATGCCGCCCAGCGGATCGACTACGCCCTGGTACAGGAAGTAGCCCCAGGCAGCCACGCACAGGCCGGTGGCCAGCAGGCTGGCGAACACGGAGTCGGTGCGCTTCAGCGAAGGCGAGAAGGAGCCCAGCAAGTCTTGCAGCATGAAGCGGCCGGCGCGGGTGCCTGCGTCGACTGCGGTCAGGATGAACAGTGCTTCGAACAGGATGGCGAAGTGGTACCAGAAGGCCATCATGGCTTTGCCGCCCACCACGTTGGACAGGATGTGCGCCATGCCCACCGCCAGGGTCGGTGCGCCGCCGGCGCGGGAGATGATGGTGGATTCGCCAACGTCCTTCGCAGTCTGCGTCAGCATTTCAGGCGTGACGTAGAAGCCCCACTGGGAAATCGCCTGTGCTGCCGATTCGGCGGTGGTGCCCAGCAGCGCAGCCGGGCTGTTCATTGCGAAGTACACGCCTGGCTCGATGGTCGAAGCGGCCACCAGCGCCATGATGGCGACGAAGGATTCCATCAGCATCGCGCCGTAGCCGATGAAGCGGGCGTGGGTTTCGTTCTCGATCATCTTCGGCGTGGTGCCGGAGGAGATCAGCGCGTGGAAGCCGGACACGGCGCCGCAGGCGATGGTAATGAACAGGAAGGGGAACAGGTTGCCGGACCATACAGGGCCGGTGCCGTCGATGAACTTGGTGATCGACGGCATCTGCAGCATCGGCGCCACGATCAGGATGCCCAGCGCCAGGCCGACGATGGTGCCGATCTTCAGGAAGGTGGACAGGTAGTCGCGTGGCGCCAGCAACAGCCACACCGGCAGCACGGAGGCGACGAAGCCGTAGCCGATCAGCATCCAGGTCAGTTCAGTGCCGGAGAAGGTGAACATCGGTGCCAGGGCAGGGTTTTCCTGCACCCACTGGCCGCCGAAGATGGCCAGCATCAGCAGCACGAAGCCGATCAGCGACACTTCGCCGACGCGGCCCACGCGGATGTAGCGGGAGTAGACGCCCATGAACAGCGCGATCGGGATGGTCGCCATCACGGTGAACGAGCCCCAAGGCGAGTGCGCCAGTGCTTTCACCACGATCAGCGCCAGCACGGCCAGGATGATCACCATGATCATGAAGGTGCCCAGCAGCGCGATATTGCCCGGGATCGGGCCCAGTTCGGACTTGATCAGGTCGCCGAGCGAACGGCCGTCGCGGCGGGTGGAGATGAACAGCACCATGAAGTCCTGCACCGCGCCGGCGAACACCACGCCGGCCAGGATCCACAGCATGCCGGGCAGGTAGCCCATTTGCGCCGCCAGCACGGGACCGACCAGCGGGCCGGCGCCGGCAATCGCGGCGAAGTGGTGGCCGAACAGCACGTTCTTATTGGTCGGCACGTAGTCCAGGCCATCGTTGTACTTATGGGCCGGGGTCAGGCGGTCAGCCTCCAGGCCCATAACGTTTTTGGCAATAAACAGGCTGTAGAAGCGGTACGCGATCAGGTACACGCAAACGGCTGCAATCACCAGCCAGATGGCGCTGACAGGTTCGCCGCGCTTGAGGGCAATCACGCCCAGGGCGCTGGCACCCAGCACGGACATCGCTGCCCAGCCAAGTTTCTTCATAACGGGATTCATCGGGGTCTCCTCCAAGGATGAATGGCCAGTATTCAGGATTTGAATATCTGTCACAAGCGCACCACTACGCAATCCCGATCCGTACAAATACGTAGGACAAGCGGGTAGTGGCGGGCTTACAATCGCCGCATGAAGCTGCGGCAAAAGTTCCTGTTCCTGGCCATTGCGCCCCTGATCCTGGCCTTGTGCGCAATCGCCATCGCGGTGCGCTACCAGGCCACCACGCTTGCCCGCCAGCAGCGCGACACCATCCAGCAGGCCTACCTGGCCAGCAAGGAGGCGGAGCTCAAACACTACGTCACGCTGGCCAACCACTCGATATCCCACCTGGTCAAATCGGGCCGCACGGACCAGGCCACGCTCGACGAA
This sequence comes from uncultured Duganella sp., assembly GCA_946482635.1. The sequence goes on along the minus strand of CAMLSG010000094.1, from coordinate 6,057 downwards.
GCCAAGCGCATCCTGTCCTCCCTGAGTTTCGGCGACGACGGCTATTTCTTCGTCTACGACATGCAGGGCAATTCGCTGATGCACCCGCGCCAGCCGGAGCTGGTGGGCCAGAACCTGTTCATGATGAAGGACGAGGAAGGCAATCCCACCATCCAGCGCCTGCTGGCGCGCGCCCGCGAAGGGGGCGGGCTGGAGCGCTACAACTGGGTCAAGCCTTCCACCCACAAGTCGGCCCCCAAGCTTGGCTACGTGATGCCGCTGCCGGAATGGGGCTGGATGCTGGGCACCGGCATCTACCTTGACGACGTCGATGCGGCGCTGGCCAAGGTCGACGCCCAGCAGCGCGGCAATATCCGCAATACGCTGTTGTGGATGGCCGCCATTGCGGCGCTGGCGCTGGTGGCGGTCGGTGTCTCCGGCCTGGCGCTGAACATCCGCGAATACCGCGTGGCAGACGCCAAGCTCAAAGTGCTGGCGCAGCGCGTGGTCGAATCGCAGGAGGAGGAAAGGGCGCGCCTGTCGCGCGACCTGCACGACGGCATCAGCCAATGGCTGGTGTCGATCAAGCTGCAGATCGAGGCCGGCATCATCCGCCTCGGCAATCCGGCGCAGCAGGACAAGGCCAAGGCGGCCTTCGAACACACGGCGGAACAGTTGAACAATGTGCTGGGCGAGGTGCGCCGCATTTCGCACAACCTGCGTCCCGCCATCCTGGACGACCTGGGCCTGGCCGCCGCGCTGGACCACCTGGCCGCGGAATTCCGCGTGCACATCGGCGTCGAAGTATCCTTCGCCGCCACCGGCTGCACGGACGGCCTGCCCGATGTGGCGAACACGGTGCTGTTCCGCATTGCGCAGGAGGCGCTGACCAATATCGAGCGCCATGCAGCCGCCACCAGCATCAGGATCGAACTTGAGGGCGATGCCGAAGGCGTGACGCTGCGCATTGCCGACAATGGCAGCGGCTTCGATGCCGAGGGCATCGCCGGCCATCCGAAGCGCGGCATCGGATTACGGAATATGATGGAGCGCATGGAAGCGATCGGCGGCCAGTTCCGCATCGAATCCTCGCCAGCCGGCACCATTGTGCTGGCGCGTGTAGACAACAAAGGCAAGCAATGACCCGGATACTGTTGGTAGATGACCACCCCCTTGTGCGCGACGGCCTGCGCGCGCGGCTGGAAGCGATGGCGCAATTCGAAGTCGTCGGCGAGGCAGGCAGCGCGGCCGAAGCGCTGGAAGCTGCGCGCCAGCACAGTCCCGACCTGGTCCTGATGGACATCAATATGCGCGGCACCAACGGCATCGAAGCCACCGCCCTGTTCAAGCGCCAGTTCCCCGCCATTGCGGTGCTGATCCTGTCGATGCACGACAAGCTGGAATACGTGACCCAGGCCATCCAGGCCGGCGCCCGCGGCTACGTGCTGAAGGACGCGCCGGGCAAGGATATCGTGGTCGCCATCGAAACGGTCATGGCCGGCGGCATCTACTACAGCGCCAACCTGGCGCAGCAACTGGCCAAGCCGATGGCGCAGGACAACCAGCTCACCACCCGCGAAGCGGAAGTGCTGCGCCACCTCGCCAATGGCGAATCCAACAAGCATATTGCGCGCGAACTGGACCTCAGCGTGCGCACGGTGGAAACCCACCGTCTTAACATAAAACGCAAGCTTGGCATCGAAGGACAGGCAGAATTGATCAAGTTTGCGGTCCAGCACGCACAATTCGAGAAGTAAGAATTGCTAAAATAATCAGTAATGTATCGTTACTGGTACAAAACCGACAATTTGGTTATCTCCTCTACCACTCCAAAGCTGACTTTTGGGCAATTTCTGTTATATTCCCCGAGTCTTGTAACACAGGGTGTCCGAGCGCGCTCAATGGTTGCTTTACATCAATAGACCATTTACCATTGTTAGTGTTGCCACACCGAGATTCCGATGTTTGCGTCAGATCCGAATTCGTTTCCGCTGGTGGGAATCAAGCCTGTCCTGGATACCCAGAATCACTGGGCGGGACTGGCGTTTCAATTGCCGGCAGCGGCTTCGCTGAGCGACCTGCAAGCGCTCCTGTGCTGTCCTGAATCCGAAGAACTGGGTTCGCTCGACTACTACATTCCCCTCGCCGATCCGCTCCTGCTTGACCCCAGCCAGCTCGATGGCCTGCCGCTTGAGCGCATCGTCTTTACCGTACCCGCCGCGCTGCTGGCCGACGGCGCCGTGCAAAAGCGCTGCAAGCAGCTCGTCGAGCGCGGCCTGCGCTTGATGGCCGATGGCGACGCAGGCGTCGCATCTGCGCAAGCCGGCATCCGCGGCCTCGATGTCGATTGCGCCGACGCGCTGCCAGGCGCGCTGGCGATGATGACGCTGCCCGGCCCGCACCTGGCCCGTAATGCCGATGCTGTCCGCGCCCATGAATGCCGCAAAGCCGGCTTCACCCTGTTCCGCGGCGAGCTGCCGCGCGCGCAGGAACACGATGCAGGGCAGGGTGACGGCACCACCCGCAAGCGCCTGCTTGCCCTGCTTGGCCTGCTGGCCCAGGACGCCGATTCGCGCGAGCTGGAAGCGCTGCTCAAGCAAGACCCTGCGCTGTCCTTCCAGTTGCTCAAGCTGGTGAACTCCGCCGCCTTTGCGCCGAACAGCAACCCGATCCACAATTTCGGCCAGGCCATCAACCTGCTGGGCCGCCGCCAGCTGCAGCGCTGGCTGCAGCTGCTGCTGTACGCGCGCCAGCAAGCCGATGGACCGGCCAATGCCCTGTTGCCGCTGGCCGCCCTGCGCGCCGCGCAGATGGAAGCCCTGTGCAAGCTGCGTGACGGCGAGCGCGATGAACAGGACATGGCTTTCCTGGTCGGCGTGTTCTCGCTGCTCGATGTCCTGCTGGCGATGCCGATGACCGACATCGTCTCGGCCCTGAACCTGGACCTGGACGTGGTCGCGGCCCTGCTGGACCGCACCGGCGAACTGGGAGAAATGCTGGCGCTGGTGGAAATGCACGAACCGCATGCGAGCGCGCTGCGCGACGTCGGCATCGACAACGAAACCTACTGGCGCAGCCTGTTGCAGGCCTACCATTGGGCACTGCAGGTCAGCAGGAACGTGTAAGCATGCCCGTGCAACCGGTTGCCAATTTCCTTGCCAGCAGCGCTGCCGTGTGCGATGCCGTGCTGCGCCTGCGCGGCCCCGCGCTGGTGGAGGAGCTTGGCCGCATCGCGCGCGAAGTGACAGGCAGTCCGCATGGCCGCTACGTACCGCGCGACATGACGCCGGCCGCCGGCTTGCCGGGCTGGGAGAGCGGCCTGTCGCAGCTGATCCAGTTCGACGATCATTACTTCGGCCGCTTCGAAGTTTCGGGGCTGGACAACTATACCGACAGCACCAGGCAGAACCTCGCCAGCCTGGCCGGCCTGGCCGGCAGCGTGCTGCAAGTGCACTCCGTGGCGCAGCGCACCACCCACGCCTACGTGCAGGTGGAAGCGCGCCTGCAGCACCAGTCGCAGATCCTGGACCAGATCCACGAGTCGGTGCTGACCATGGACCTGAACGGTTTCATCACCAGTTGGAACAAGGGCGCCGAACGCCTCTTTGGCTATTCTGCGGTGGAAGCGGTGGGCCGCAACATCATCTTCCTCTACGACGACGAGGACGAAGACCTGGGCGACGAATTCCTGGAGCAGGGCGGCCGCCTGATGGAAGTGCGCCGCAAGAAAAAGAACGGCGAAGTATTCTGGGCCAGCCTGTCGCTGTCGCAGCTATGCGATATGGAAGACCGCTCGATCGGCCTGATCGCCTACCTGACCGATATCACGGAGCGCAAGCAGGCGGAGGAACGCATCCACCACCTGGCGTATTACGACGACCTGACCAGCCTGCCGAACCGCTCGCTCCTGACCAAGCTGGTGGACCAGGCCATCATCGTAGCCCAGCGCACCAAGGCGCACGGCTGCGTCATGTTCATCGATCTGAACCGCTTCAAGCTGATTAACGACACCCTGGGACGCGCCGTCGGCGATGCGCTGCTGCGCGAGATATCGCAGCGCTTCCGCCTCGCCCTGCGCGACCAGGATGTGGTGGCGCGCCTGTCCGGCGATGAATTCGCGGTCGGCCTGTTCGACATCCACCAGCACTACGAAGCCAGCATGGTGGCCAACAAGCTGCTGGCGGCGCTCAACGAACCGTTCCTGATCGATGGCCACGACCTGCGCGTCAGCGCCTCGATCGGCATCAGCGTGTTCCCGCAGGACGGCAACGATGCAGAAACCCTGCTGCGCCTGGCCGATATCGCCATGTACCGCGCCAAGCAAAATGCCTCGACGGACGGCGAGCATATCGCTTTTTACAGCCAGGACATGAACAAGGGCATGCAGGAGCGCATGCGCATCGAATCCGGCTTGCGCCAGGCGCTGGGCAACGGGCAACTGCTGCTGCACTACCAGCCCAAGTTTGAAATCAGCACCGGCAAGATCATCGGCGCCGAAGCGCTGGTGCGCTGGAAGCACCCCGAGCGCGGCCTGGTGCCGCCGGCCGAATTCATTCCGCTGGCCGAAGCAACCGGCCTGGTGGTGCAGGTCGGCGAGTGGGTGCTGGAGGCTGCATGCGCGCAGGCACAGGCATGGAAGGAAAAGGGTTTGCCGCCGGTGCGCCTGGCGGTCAATGTGTCGGCGCGCGAGTTCACGTCCGCGCTGCCCGGCCGTGTGATGGACACGCTGCGGCGCTACGGCCTCGAGCCCTCGTGGCTGGAGCTGGAAATCACCGAATCCACGCTGATGCACAATATCGAACGCGTGATCGGCATCATGGACCGCCTGACAGCGGCCGGCATCACGCTGTCGCTGGACGATTTCGGCACCGGTTATTCCAGCCTGTCGTACCTGAAGCGCTTCCCGATCGACACGCTGAAGATCGACCGCTCTTTCACTACCGGCATTCCGGTCGATACCAACGACTGCGCCATTGCCAGCACCATCATCAGCATCGCCCAGCAACTGAACCACAAGGTGATCGCCGAAGGCGTGGAAACCCCGGAACAACTGGCCTTCCTCAAGGACTCCGGCTGCGACGAAGTGCAGGGCTACCTGTTCTCGCGCCCCTTGCCCGCGCAGGAGTTCGAAGACGCCCTGGTGCAGAACTGGGCGCCGCCCGAACCGCTCGCTGCCAACGCGGGCTAGTTCACTACCTCCATCATCCACCGCGAGACTTCATCGCGCGAAGCGGCCGGCGCGCCGGTATGCGTGGCATCCGGTTCGTATGGCCTGGTGCGTGGATTGCGGGGCAGGGCATCGAAGTTGGCCTGCCTGGCCTTGAGCAAGGCGGGATAATCGTTTTTCGGCACCACCAGCAGTACCGGCGTTTCCGGCCTCATGGTACGGATCGATTTCATCAGGTTCATTGCGCCGTCGGGATCGAACCAGGTCAGGTAGTTATCCGGTTTGCAGATGACGGTGTACGTTCCCTTGGCGCCCTCGAAGTCGGCCAGCCGGGCTGTTTCGCCTCCTTTGCCGGCAGCAGCCAGCTTGCGCGCCTCATCCAGTGATTCGCCGAGCTTTTCACGGATCACCTGGCTGGCCGTGCTGGCGCCCGGCGCGATGGAGATGATTCCGTCCACCGCGTGCTTGCTGCCGTAGTAAAGCGCGAAGGTGCCGCCCTGGCTGTGACCCGCCACGAACAGGCGGCTCGCGCCTTTTGAGCGAAGACGGGTCAATGCCGCGTCAATTTCCGCTTCCGCCGCGGCTGTGTTGACGTCGTAATTCCTGTTGCCAGACCAGGGCATCTCGATATTGGCGACCTGATGCCCTTTGGCCTCCAGGCCTGACGCCAGTTCCGCCACATACTTCGTCGGCAGACCGCCTTTGCCGTGCATGACCACCACGCCCACCGCTTGTGGCGTGGTCTGCGCCATGGCGGCGCCAGTGAACAGGACCAATGCAGCAAGCTTGCTGAAAAATCCAGGCATGACGGCCTCCCGCGTTAAGGATCACCAACCAGAGTAGCACTTCTGTGGCGGCGCTCAAGCCTTATCTCGGCACGAAGCGATCCACTTCATCGATGAGCTGCGCGC
>CAMLSG010000093.1 GCA_946482635.1 uncultured Duganella sp. | reverse complement strand
TCGCACGTGTTCGACCTGGACAAGATCCACGGTTCGCTGGACGTCCGCTGGGGCAAAAAAGGCGAGCAGATCAAGCTCCTGAACGGCAACACCATCGAAGTCGATGAGTGGGTTGGCGTGATCGCCGACGACAAGGAACTGGAATCGCTGGCCGGCATCATGGGCGGCGACGCCACCGCCGTGTCGGACGACACCGCCAACATCTACCTGGAAGCTGCATTCTGGTGGCCAAACGCCATCCAGGGCCGCGCCCGCAAGTACAACTTCTCGACCGATGCAGCGCACCGCTTTGAGCGCGGCGTGGACTTCGCTTCGATCCCTGAGCACCTGGAGCGCATCACTGCACTGTTGGTGGAAATCTGCGGCACGCCTGACACCAAGGTTGGCGCCATCGACGACCAGATCGTCAACCTGCCAAAGCGCGAGCCGGTACAGATGCGCACTGCACGTGCGGCGAAGGTGATCGGCGTTGCGTTGAACGACGAGATGGTTGCCGATATCTTCAAGCGCCTGGGCCTGGAATTCACGCTGGCCGATGGCATCTTCAGCGTCACCGCGCCATCCTTCCGCTTCGACATCGAAATCGAAGAAGACCTGATCGAAGAAGTGGCCCGCGTGTACGGTTTCGAAAACATCCCGACCCTGCCGCCAGTGGCAGCGGCCGAGATGCTGATCGCACCGGAAAACACCCGCTCGATCTTCGCCGTGCGCCACCAGCTGGCCGACCTGGATTACCAGGAAGTGGTCAACATGAGCTTCGTGGAAGCGCAGTGGGAGCTGGACTTCAACGGCAATGACAGCCCGATCAAGCTGCAGAATCCGATCGCGTCCCAGATGTCGGTCATGCGTTCGTCCCTGATCGGCAGCCTGTTGGCCAACGTGCGTTACAACATCAACCGCAAGCAGCCGCGCGTGCGCCTGTTTGAAGTGGGCGCGATCTTCAAGCGTGACGCTTCGGTGCAGGATGGCCCGCTGACCGTGGCCGGCTACGACCAGCCGCAGCGCGTCGCTGCCATGGCCTACGGCCCGCTGGTGGAAGAGCAGTGGGGCCAGAAGACCGGCGACGTTGACTTCTTCGACGTCAAGGCCGACCTGGAAGCCCTGTTCGCACCACGCCAGCTGCGCTTTGCCAAGCTGGCCCATCCGGCCCTGCACCCAGGCCGCGCCGCGTCGGTGGAACTGGACGGCAAGGTGATCGGCTTCATCGGCGAACTGCACCCGCGCTGGCTGCAAAAGTACGACCTGCCGAAGGCGCCGGTGCTGTTCGAGGTGGATGCCGTTGCGTTACAGCAACGCGACGTGCCAGAATACGAAGAGATTTCGAAATTCCCCGGCACCACGCGCGACCTCGCATTTGTGGTCAAGCAGACCGTGCCGGCACAGGAACTGCTCGATGCATTCCATGGCATTGCGCGCGCGCATGCTCAAGGACGTATCGTGCAAGCCATTGTTTTGTTTGATGAATATCGCGGCGAACGGGTGGAAAGCGACGAAAAATCGCTTGCTTTCCGCTTTAGCTTGCAAGATACTCAAAACACCCTGCAAGACGATGTTGTCGAGGAATTGATGAAGACCTTCAAGGCCCACGTCGTTCTGGCACTGGGCGCGAAATTGCGGGCTTGATTTAACAATTCAGTCATACCAGCGAGTCCGGCACTGCCGGACTCATGTACTTTAAAAGGCAGGGCAGCAAAATTAACAACAACGACGTCGATTCCGCCGTACTTGAATCCGCATTGGACGCCGAGTTGCACAGCGCGATGCAGAACGCCAAGGTACGCCAGGAAGCTGAAAAAGATTTGCCGACGCTGACCAAGGCAGAACTGGCCGAACTATTGTTCGAACAGGTGGGCCTGAACAAGCGCGAGGCCAAGGATATGGTCGAAACCTTCTTTGACGAGATCCGCAATGCGCTGGAACGCGGCGAAGCGGTGAAGCTGTCCGGTTTCGGCAACTTCCAGCTGCGCGACAAGCCGCAGCGTCCGGGCCGCAACCCGAAAACCGGCGAGGAGATCCCGATCACGGCACGCCGTGTGGTGACCTTCCACGCCAGCCAAAAGCTGAAAGGCATGGTCGAAGACAGCGCCGGCACGGCGCGCGCATCCTGAGTTCCAGGGGAGCGTGAATGAATGACCGTCCTGGCAAGGCAGACCTGGTAGTGTTGCCGCCGATCCCGGCGAAACGCTATTTCACCATTGGCGAAGTCAGCGAATTGTGTGGCGTCAAGCCGCATGTGCTGCGCTATTGGGAACAGGAATTCACCCAGCTGAAACCGGTCAAGCGGCGCGGCAACCGCCGCTATTACCAGCACCATGAAGTGCTGCTGATTCGCCGCATCCGCGAACTGCTGTACGAGCAGGGCTTTACCATTTCCGGCGCCCGCAACAAGCTCGATAGCCGCGCTACCGATTCGGCGCAAGGCGAGTATGATGAAACTCCTGGCATGGCACACGAAGCACCGCCGCTGGACCGGGAAATGCTGCGCAGCGAGCTGCAAGGCATTCTCGAGCTACTAAAGTTGTAAGCAGCTGTAGCAAGGGCGCTTAGGCGTCCTTTTTTTCGGTTAGACTCGGCTAAACTGTTAAACCATTGGTGCTACAATATTAACGTTATGATTTTGCTAGTGATATTGCAGACGCTGGCTCCGTTCCCAAGCTAGGAATTCAAGAGGGAAGACAATGATTCGCGTAGCCATCTGTGACGACCACCAGATTGTACGGGCGGGTTTCAAGCAAATCTTTTCGTCGTCGGACGAATTCAGCGTAGTCGCTGAAGGCAGCACCGGGCGCGAAGCGCTCGACATCGCACGCAAGGAAGTGTGCGACGTGCTGTTGCTTGACATCGCCATGCCGGACCAGAGCGGTATCGATACTCTGCGTACCATCCGCCAGGGCCAGCCGGACCTGCCGGTGCTGATCCTGTCCGGCTATCCAGCCCAGCAATATGCGCTCAACCTGTTCAAGATGGGCGCCAACGGGTACCTGAACAAGGAATGCGAGGCGGAAGAGCTGATCAATGCCGTGCGCACCGTGCACCAGGGCCGCCGCTATGTCAGCTCGCAAGTGGGCGAGTTGCTGGCACAAAGCTTCGACCGCGACCCGAATACGGCCCTGCATACGGAGCTGTCGGACCGCGAATTCCAGGTGTTCCTGCGCCTGGCGCGCGGCGCCACCGTGTCCGACATCGGCACGGCGCTTTCGCTGAGCATCAAAACCGTCAGTACGTATCGCACGCGCATTATGGAGAAGATGGGCTTGCAGTCTAATAGTGACTTGACGTACTACGCTATGAAGAACAATTTGCTGGACTGATACGTCTCGTTACACTTTTGCGGTGCTGCACAATTAGCTTTCCGTGCGGCAGCATCTTGCTGCGGGTCTATAATGGGGAAAATGTACTTCACCATCGAACCGGCGCCGCGGCACCGCCTGCCGCTTTATAAAACGCTCCTGTGCGTCACCTGCGCGCTGATCCTGATCGTCAACGGGTTCAGCCTGTTCCACAACCTGCAGTCGCTGAAAGGCGCCAACGAACAGCTGGCGCTCAGTTCGCGCGTGGCCGAGCGCCTGCAATACCTCAATGTGCTGGTGCTGGATGCCGACAGCAGTGCGCGCGGCTATTTCATCTCCGGCAAGGAAGCCTATCTTGGCCCGACGCGTTCGGTGGTGACCGAATCCGAGCACCAGTTCCGCGAGCTGGAAAAACTGCTCGCCAATAATCCGATCCAGTTGAAGAACCTGCAGCAGCTGCAGGTGCTGGTGCGCAAGCGCGTTGCCATCCTGACCCAGGCCATCGAAGTCTACAAGCACGGCGGCCTGGATGACATCGTCAACATTGCCAAGGTCAGCGACGAGCGCAGCGGCATGGATGAAATCCGCCTGCAAGTGGTGATCATGGTGCGCGAGCAGGGCGAAGCCATGTCCGCGCGCGCCGCCAGTTTTTACCAGGAATACCAGAAGGCAGTCGTGATGGGCGCCGGCATCAATGCCATCGCCATCGTCGTCCTTGTGATGTTCTACCAGCTGGTGCGGCGCAGCTTCGTGCATCGTGCGGCAGTCGAACATGCGCTGCAGCTCTCGAACGAAAGCCTGGAGTCGATGGTGCAGCAGCGTACCGAGCAGCTCTCCGTGTTGTCGCGCCACCTGATCTCGATCAGCGAGGAAGAGAAGATGCGCCTGTCGCGCGAGCTGCACGACGAGATGGGCGCCAACCTGACCTCGATCAGCATGGATATCGCGGCCGTCGCCCACCAGCTGCAAAAGACCAATCCGGAACTGGCGGCCCAGTTGCGCCGCGCACGCGGCACCCTGGTCGACACGGTGGAACTGAAACGCCGCATCATCGAAGACCTGCGCCCAAGCCTGCTGGACAACCTGGGCCTGTGCGCGGCCATCGACAGCTATTGCGAAGACTTCACGCGCATGACGAACATCCCATGCGAGACCGAGATTGGCGCCGACATCGATGCGGTGGCCAAGGCCGGCGACAGCAGCCTGTCGATTGCGCTGTTCCGCATCGTGCAGGAATCGCTGACCAATATCCGCAAATACGCCAAGGCCGGCCACGTCAGCGTTTCGCTCAAGCTGCAGCGCGACGACATGCTGGTGCTGCGTATTATCGACGACGGTATCGGGATTGCCGCGCCGACGCTGGCCAAGCCAATGTCGCATGGCTTGCTGGGGATGCGGGAGCGGGCTTTGCTGCTGGGTGGGATTCTGAATATCCGCCGTGGGCGGGGAGACCGGGGTACCTGTATCGAGGTGTATATTCCCCTGAGGGGCCGGGGCAAGCGCACTGGCGGCGTGCCCCCGGCGATGCTGCAGCCTAGCAGCAAGCTACATCAGCGAGCAGGCGATCATATTCAATCTTCGCCACCTTATAGCACTCACCCGCGTAACGTTCCAGACCTTCACGATCAATGACGGTGATGTTGCCGCGTCGGTAGGTGATCATGCCGTCTTCCTGCAGCTTGCCGGCGGCAGCGGTGATCGATTCGCGGCGCACGCCCAGCATGATCGAAATCATTTCCTGGGTCACCTTCAGTTCATTGCTTGGGGAACGGTCCAGGCGGTCCAGCAGCCAGCGGCACAGTTTCTGCTCGATCGAGCTGTGGCGGCCGCCGACGGCGTTCTGGGCCATCTGGGCGAACAGCGCCGCGTTGTAGCGCATCAGTAGCTGGGGCAGGGCGCCGCCCTGGTTGAAGGCATCGCGCAGGGCCTGCGCTTTCAGGCGGTAGCCGTAGCCGGCGCTTTGCACCACGGCGGTGCTCATGGCGCGCTCACCGGCGAACATCGAGACGCCGACCACGCCTTCGTGGCCGACCACGGCGATTTCGGTGGTGGCGCCGTCTTCCATCACATACAGCAGGGACAGGATGGCGGTGGTCGGGAAATAAACGTATTCCAGCTTGCTGCCAAATTCAAACAGTTCCTTGCCGAAAGGAAGCTGCACCAGTTCCAGGTGCTCGAACAGGGACTCCAGTGCTTCACGAGGGAGGGCTGCCAGCAATTCGTTTTGCTGGGCGCCGCTGTAGCTGACAACCGGCCGGGACGCAACTTTGAACTCCGTCGAACCAATAGGCATTGCTTGCGACAGCGAGTTCTTGGCAGAGACGCTAAGTTGAGTGTTGTTCATTTTATCCTCACAGAACTAAAGTACACGGTATTGCAGTCGGCATTCTTAGGGGTGCTGCTTGCCGATCGCGTTGGTAATACTTTAATTTTCTATGTGAGCGATGAACATAAGACCTGTTACCTCCATCATGTAGGCTGGCAACATGGCAGTTTGTCAGGCTAGTCCTACAACATTGTAATTTTGGCTGGCGCACTGTTGAAAAAAGGGGACGTACTCCTTTTTTTCGCCTGCGGCGGGGCAAAAAGAGTTACGTCCCCTTTTTTCAGGCGAAACTGGCCCAGGGCGTGGGTCAGCATCGCGGTTTCCGCATGGACACGGCTGGCGCTTTCCGAGGCTTGCACCACCAGCGCCGCGTTCTGGCGCGTCATGTCGTCGATGCGGTGCAGGGCGCCATTGATGCGGGCAATCTCGCTGCGCTGGCCGGCTTCGGCCGCGGTAATGCGCGCAATCACCTCTTCCATGCTGCGGACGGATGCCACCACTTGCTGCATGGTGGCGCCGGCGGCGTCGACCTGGGCGTTGCCGCTTTCCACCTTGCTGACCGAGTCGCCGATCAGGTGCTTGATTTCCAGCGCGGCGGCGGCCGAGCGCTGGGCCAGGTTGCGCACTTCGCTGGCAACCACGGCGAAGCCGCGGCCATGGTTGCCGGCCCGTGCCGCTTCCACGGCGGCGTTCAGGGCAAGAATATTTGTCTGGAAGGCGATGCCGTCAATCACGCCGATGATGTCGGCAATGCGATCGGAACTGCTGCGAATTGCTGCCATCGTGTCGACCACGGCGCCCACGCTGGCGCCGCCGCGCCGGGCGACGCCGGCGGCATGCTGCACCAGCTGGCGGCCATCGTCGGCGTGGGCGCTATTGCGGCGCACGGCTGCATCGAGTTCTTCCATCGCGTTGACAGTCACGTGCAGCGCGTCAGCCTGCGTGTTGGTGGAGCCGTTCAGCGCCGTGCTGCCGCTGGCCAGTTCGTCGGCCGCGCTGGCAATGCGGGCCGCGCCGCTGCGGATATCGGCCAGCACGCTTTCCAGCGCTTCGGTCATGGTGCTGAAGGCGTTGGCCAGGCCGCCGATTTCATCTTGCGCCGGGGAGGCGATGCGGACACTGAGGTCGCCCGCGGCAGCGGCATGCACTGCACGATTCAACTGGCGGATGTCGCGCGTGAACGAGGCGTAGAAGCCGGCGCCCAGCCAGGCGGCCAGGGCGATGGCGAGCAGCACCACGGCGGCCACAGCATTGCGGCGCAGGGTGTCCTGGGCGGCGCGTTCGGCCAGCAAGTGCTCCAGCGCCTCGGCGCTGCTGGTGGACAGGGCGTGCAGGCCCGCAGCCGCTTGCAGTCCGGCGGCGTTGAATTCCTTGCCGCTGGTCTGGTTGTAGGAGTTCAGCACCTCGCTGCGGGCGCGTTCCAGGAAGGCGAGGGCGCCGGGCACGGCTGCCAGGCGCGGTTCCAGGACCGGCGCCTGGCCGGGATTGTTGGCCAGGATGCCCTGGTACTGGGCTGGCAGGCGTTCCAGCTCATGGCGGGCCAGCATGGCCGTGGCGTTCAGCATCTGGTCTTCGTTGGCTTCAAACAGGCCGCTGTCGATGTAGGCGGCGCCGCGGCCGGTAATCACCGACAGGTTTTCGGCCAGGTCCGGCAGTGTCTTGAGGAAGGCTGCTACCAGGTAGACGCTGCGTACTTCCGGGTCGAGCGACAGGCGGGCGCGGTCGGCCGCGACGGCGGCAAGGGCATCGGCTTGTGCGATCAGTTTGCTGTGCGCGGCGAAGCTGGCGCGCGCATCGAGGCTGGCCTGGCGCTGCTGCAGCTGCCGCCAGCCTTGTTCCAGTTCGGCCTGGGCCGGCAGACCGGCCAGCGGCCCGATGGCGCGCGGCTGCAGGCCGGCCAGCGCGGCGCTCGCGGCCTGGCCGGCGGCGCTGATGCCGCTGGCGGCGCCCTGCTGGCTGGCGGCCAGGCGCAGGTGTTCGAGATTGCGTTTTTCCTGCAGGTGGCGGCGCAGCTCGTGCAACTGGCGGATATAGGCCAGGCCTTGCCGTTCCTGGATGGTGAAGGCCACCGATTTATGCAGTTCGGCCACCAGCAGGCCGGATGCCAGGAGCAATGGCAGCAGGAAAACCAGCGAGACGAGGACGAATTTGGGCAGCAGTCGCATGCTCTGCATGAGGGCGATTGCGGGGCGAAGGAGGATCATGATCGGGCGTCGGGTTGGGTTCTTTTGAGGCGCGATAATGATGCAAGGCAATTGTTACCTCGTGATGAAACGGGGCATAATGCGCGGTAATCAATCTATTCGATTCCCCATGCACGTAATCCTGGTAGAAGACGACGCAATATTGGCCGATGGCGTGGTCCGGGTCTTGTCCGGCCATGGCATGAAGGTGGAGCTGCTGCAAAACGGCAGCGAAGCGGACGCCATGCTGCAGCGGCCCGGCCCGGCCGACGTGCTGGTGCTCGATATCGGCTTGCCCGGCCTGGACGGCTTCGAAGTGGTGCGCCGCCTGCGCGCGCGCGGCAGCCAGTTGCCGGTGCTGTTGCTGACGGCCCGCGATGCGGTGGAAGACCGCGTGCGCGGCCTGGAAATGGGCGCCGACGATTACCTGGTCAAGCCGTTTGCCACGCCGGAGCTGGTGGCGCGCTTGCGCGCCCTGGCGCGGCGCCATGCGCCCAAGCCCAGCGTGCTGCAAATGGGCGAGCTGGCGCTGGACCTGGGCGCCAAGCGCGCCCGCGTGCGCGATACGGTCATCGACCTGTCGGTGCGCGAATGGGCGGTGCTGGAATACCTGCTGCAGCACAGTGCGCGGGTGGTCAGCAAGCAGCAGATCATCGATGCCATCCTGCCATGGGGCGAAGATGTCACGCCCAATGCGGTGGAAGTCTACATCTCGCGCATCCGGCAGAAAACCGCGGATGCCGGCATCAGCATCCGCACCATCCGCGGCTTTGGCTATATGCTGGAGGCGGCCAATGGGTAAGCCACTTGGATAGCATCCGCCTGCGCCTGCTCAAGTGGCTGATCGGCCCGGTTCTGCTGCTGAACCTGGCCGGCGTGGCGCTGAGCTATGCGCTGGCCTGGATCCCGGCCCAGATTGCGTTTGACCAGTCGCTGGGCGATGCCGCGGCCATGCTGGCGGCGCGGGTCGGCGAACGGGAGGGCAGGCTGGTGCTCGACTTGCCGCCGGCTGCCGAGCGTGCCCTGCGCGAGGACGAGTTCGACAATGTCTATTTTTCCGTGCGCGACAACCAGGGTCGCCTGGTGGCGGGCGATGCGGCATTGCCGGTGCTGCCGGCGCGTGCCGGCGCGCCCGCCGTGGATGGCGTCGTGCGGGAGGGCGCCGTGCGCCTGGTGGCGTTGCCGGTACTGACCGGCCAGCAGCAGGCGATTGTGGTGGTGGCCAAGACGCTGCGCAAGCGCGGCCAGGCGCGTACAGCCATCGTGCGCGCCATGCTGCCGCTGGCGGCGGTATTCACCCTGGCATCGATCGGGCTGGTGTGGTTTTCGGTCACCAACGGCCTGTCGCCCCTGCACCGCATCCGGGCCGGCATCCAGGCCCGCGGCGCCGACGATGTGTCGCCGATTTCGGCGGCCGGCGTGCCGCTGGAAGTCATGCCGATGGTGCACTCTTTCAATGGCTTGCTGGAGCGCGTGCGCGAGGGCGCCCAGGCGCAGCAGGATTTCCTGGCCAATGTGGCGCACCAGTTGCGCACCCCGCTGGCCGGCATGCGCACCCAGATCGAACTGCTTGCGGGGCAGGAACGCAGCCCCACAGCAGCGGCCTCGCTGGCCATGATGCAGGCTTCGACCGAACGCATGATCCGCCAGGTCAACCAGTTGCTGGCGCTGGCGCGCGCCGAGCCGGGGCTCATGCGCAAGACGCGCATGGAGCGCCTGTCGCTCGACCAGTTGCTGGAAGAATCGATCCAGCATTTCGTCGAGCAGGCATTGCGCAAGGAGATAGACCTGGGCTTCGACCTGCTTCCGACCACGGTGACCGGCGACCGCTTCATGCTGCGCGACCTGGTCGACAACCTGGTGGATAACGCCATCCGCTACACCCCGCCCAAGGGAGCGGTGACGGTAAGCTGTTTTCCGCACCTCGGCGGCGGCATGCTGACCGTGGAAGATTCCGGCCCGGGCATTCCCCAGGCCAAGCGCGCCGCCGTGTTCCAGCGCTTCCAGCGGCTGGACCAGAAGACCAACGGCAGCGGCATCGGGCTTGCTATCGTGCGCGATATCGCCACTGCCCATGGCGCCAGCGTTGCCATCGACACCCCTGCCAGCGGGCAGGGCGCACTGTTTTCCGTGTATTTTCCCTCCTGAATTTGTCTTTGTCAGGGTTTTGTCAGGTTTTCCTCAGGGTAATGCAAGCTTGCTTGTCTAGACTTGCGCTATCGAATACCTGCATTGGAGCAAATATATGGACCAGCACAAGGCCGCCGCACCCCGCCAGGCGGGCGTGACCCTGATTGAACTGATGGTGACGGTGGCAATTATTGCCATCATTGCCTCCGTGGCGATCCCCGCCTATGGCGATTACGTCAAGCGCGGCCGCCTGCCGCAGGCGACCAACAGCCTGTCCAGCATGCGCGCCAAGCTGGAGCAATATTTCCAGGACAACCGGACCTATATCGGCGCCTGCGTTGCCGGCACCAATGCGGCCCTGCCGGCAGCGGATGACTTTACCTACACGTGCCCGACGCTGACGGCCAACACCTATGTCGTGCAGGCGCAAGGCAAGGGGCCGATGGCTGGCTTCACCTTCACGATCGACGAATCCAACAACAAGAAGACCATTGCGCTGCCAAGCGACTGGGGCACGGCAACCGAAGCGGCGCCGGTGCCCTGCTGGGTAAGCAAAAAGGGTGGCGCATGCTAGCGCGCCGGCAACAGGGCGTGACCCTGATCGAGCTGATGGTGGGCATTGCCATCCTGGCAGTAATGCTTGCCATGGGCGTGCCGGCATTTAGCGGCTGGATCCAGGATACGCAAATCCGCACGGCAGCCGAATCGATCCTGAACGGCTTGCAGACTGCGCGGGCCGAGGCGGTGCGGCGCAATGCCGTGGTGCGCTTTACCCTGACCAGCGCGGATGGCAAAGTGAGCTGGAATGTCGGCTGCCCGACCGTCACCGCCACCTGCCCGGCGTCCATTCAGTCCCGCTCTGCTGCCGAGGCCGGCTCGCTGGCCAAAGCCACTGTCAGCGCCGACCCGATTCCGGTGCCGGCGCCGGCCGGCTATTTCGAGGCACAGCTTTCCAGTGCCGGAGAGCTGCCGGCCGAAGTCAACTTCGACGGCCTGGGGCGGGTGTTTACGCCGGCGGCCGGCGCGCTGTTCAACCGGGCCGACGTGACCAGCACGACCAGCGCCACCGCGCGCCGCTATGTCGTCGTGGTCTCCAGCGGCGGCCAGGTCAGGATGTGCGATCCGAAAATGTCGATTGCCACCGATCCGCGTGGCTGCAGCTAAGGAGAATCCCATGAAATCCCAACGCACAATGCGAACGCAAGGTGGTGTGGCACTGGTGGAAGCCATGGTCGCCATTGTGATCTTTGCGTTCGGCGTGCTGGCCATCGTCGGCCTGCAGACGGCGTCGGTGCGCCAGGTGAGCGACGCCAAGTACCGTATCGATGCCGCCAATGTGGTCAGCCAGTCGCTGGGGGCGATGTGGGCCGACCGCAGCAACATCCAGGCCCATGCAGTCAAGGACCAGGAAGTCAGTAGCCTGCCGAACGGAAAGCTGACCATCGTGGTGCCCGGCCCGTGGACCGCGGCCGCAGGCGTCACGGTGACGGTGACCGTGAGCTGGCAAGTGCCGGGCGATAGCAAAGTTCACACCCAGACCAGCGTGCAGTTCATCGCTGGTTAGAAAAAAGGAATAATCCAATGCACGACAAGCAAAACGGTTTCGGCCTGGTCGAAATCATGGTGGGCCTGGGCGTCGGCATGCTGGCCATGGTGGTCGTGATGCAGGTGTTCAGCCAGGCGGAAGGGCAGAAACGCACTGCGACCGGCGGCGCCGACGCGCAGAGCAACGGCGCCATAGCGCTGTCCATGATCGAGCGCGATACCAAGATGGCCGGCTGGGGCATGGCCAATTCGATGTTCTCCAACTGTAATACGACATATTCCTATTGCGATGGCGACTTGAGCTGCGGCGGCAAGGAAGGCGCGATCGATGGCTTCTCGCTGGCGTCGGCCATCATCACCGATGGCGGCGACAAGCCCGACAGCATCCTGGTGCAATACTTCGCCAATCCCATCGAGGGTTCGTTCCGCTACCCTGCCAACACGGAATTGCGCAGCAATATGCCGCAGCCTTCGTCCGAACTGAATGTCGGCAACACGGCCGGTTGCCGCGAAGGCGACTTGGTGCTGGTGCAGCAGGCCGGCAAGTGCACGCTGATGCAGGCGACCCACATCCAGGACCAGGCGCTGAAAATCCAGCACAACCCTGGCGAGAGCGGCCACTACAACCCGCCGGCCGCCTACCAGAATGCCAACAACTGGCCGGCCTACACCAAGCCGGCGCAACTTTCCTGTTTCGGCGCGCCGCCGGCCGGTGCGCTGTACCAGCGCGGCTATAGCGTCAACAGCCTGCACCAGTTGCTGCGCTCGGACAATTCTGCCAACCCTGCCGTGGTCGATGACGTCGTCGCGCCCGAGATCATGGATTTGCAGTTCGAGTATGGCGTCTCGCTGCCCAACCAGCCGTCGGTCAGCTCCTGGGTGCCGGCCACCGGCAGCTGGGCCCACCCGTCGGCGGCGGATTTCCAGCTGGTCAAGGCGGTGCGCGTTGCCATGGTGGCGCGCAGCATCCAGTACGAGAAGCCGGCACCGAACCAGGCCTGTGCCACCACGACGGATGACATGGCAAAGACCTGGTCGAAGTGGGCAACGTTCAAGACCAGCAGCTATCCCGCTGACTGGAAGTGCTATCGCTACAAAGTGTTCGAGACCATTGTGCCTTTGCGCAATGTCATTTGGGGATAATGACCATGATTCACAGCAAACAAGCCGGCGCAGTCCGGCATGCATGGGAGCAGGGCGTGATCCTGCCCGTCACCCTGATCGTGCTGGTGGCGATGACGCTGGCAGGCATTGCGCTGCTGCGTTCGGTTGACACCTCGGCGGTTATTGCCGGCAACCTGGCCTTCAAGCAAAGCGCGACCGCCAGCGGCGATGCGGGCGTGGAAGCCGCCATTGCC
This sequence comes from uncultured Duganella sp., assembly GCA_946482635.1. The sequence goes on along the minus strand of CAMLSG010000093.1, from coordinate 6,352 downwards.
TGGCTGATCCAGACCGCGCCAACCGGTTCGCTCGACCAGGATATGCCGGGCAATGGCTACTATGCCACGCGCCAGGACGCACTCGACCTGACCGGCAACAAGCGCACGCCGGAGGCCACGCCGGATGACGACCTCAACTGGAACGATAGCGGCGCCGTGACCAGGCTGAAGGCGGATGCTGCCGGCAACGAGGTGTCGTACGTGATCCACCGCATGTGCGATAGCGCCGGCCCGCTCGATTCCCGCACCTGTTCCACGCAGCAGGTCTTCAAGAAGGGGCAGGATGAAGGCGCACAGGGCGCGATGGAAGGCTACCGCCCGCCCAGCTTCGACAGCTCGGCAGCACGGGCGTTCTACCGAATTACGGCACGGGTGACCGGGCCAAGGAACACCACCAGCTACGTTCAGGCTGTGGTCTCAATCTAACGCAGGAGAATTCAGATGGACTGGACCAATGTCCCACAGCCGGGCCTGCGTGCCTTGCTGGCCTCGGTCGGGCTGAGCCTGGCAATGGCCGTGCAGCCGGCGGCCGCCGGCACCACCGAACTGGCCGATATTCCGCTGGCCAACGCCTCGACCGCGCCGATCTTGCCCAACATTATGTTGGACCTCGATAATTCCGGCAGCATGGCGTGGAGCTATATGCCCGATTACGTGCGGTATACGTCGCTGGGCAATTTCGGCACCATGTGCCGCGGGACCAACAGCAAAAATACCCTGGTGGTGTGCGAACCGGGCGATCCGCCTTTCTTTGCCAGCGCCTTTAACGGCCTGTACTACAACCCGGCGATCCGCTACATGTGGCCGGTCAAGGCGGACGGTACGCGATTGCCCGACCATAAAGGCAACACCGCCTACGTGGCGCCGTGGAGCGCCGTGCCCAGCGATGGCTACGGCGTGCAGATGATCGACGACACCAGCGCCGAGCCGCCGAACACTTCGCCCTGCAAAGGTGTCGTGTCCGGAGGTAATTGCCCGCGCCTGTCGAAAACCGCAACAGTGAACCTGGTGACGGGATATCCCGAGCGCGTATGGTGCAACAACGAAAACGACTGCAAGCCTGCGCTGGAGAAAGGCATCTATACCTACCCGAGCGGCGACTACACACGCCTGTATTCGAAGGACGGCGCGCCTTACTACTACAACGTCAGCGTTGAGTGGTGCAAAACTTCGGATGGTGCGCCAAACCAGAACTTCGGGAAGGCCGGCACTTGCCAGGCCAAGAAAACCGACACCTACAAATACGTGCGCTACTTCAACTGGTCGCGCGTAGACATCAAGCCGACCACCGTGTTCCCGGCCAAGGCTGCGGGCCGTAGCGATTGCGCCGGCGCCACCTGTACCTATCAGGAGGAGATGTCGAATTTCGCCACCTGGTTCGCCTGGTACCGCACCCGTACCCAGATGACCAAAAGCGCGATCGGCCAGGCATTCAAGGACGTGCGCGGCACGCCGATTGCCAACGATTCCGATGATGCAGCCTATTTGCATGCGCGTGTCGGCCTGACCACGATTAACAACCCGATCGCGCTCAATATCGACAATTTCGACGCCAGCCAGAAGCAGTCCTTCTATACCGACCTGTACAGCTTCGATCCGCTCGGCGGCACCCCGCTGCGCACTTCGCTGGATTCGCTGGGCAAGATGTATATGGGAACCAGCGGAACCTATAAAGATCCGGTGCAGTATTCCTGCCAGAAGAATTTCACTATCCTGGCAACGGATGGCTACTGGAACGATTCTTATAACGGGGTGGGCGATGCCGATGGCGCCGCGAGCGCGACCTTGCCGTCACGGGATGCCCTGAAAACCTCCAATACGCTGGCAGACGTAGCGTACTACTACTACCACACCGACCTGCGTGCATCGTGCACGTCGAAGGACGTTTGCACCAACAACGTTGCGCCATCCGGGGCCAACGCAGACGTAGACGACGTGGCGCAGCACCAGCACATGACCACGTTTACCATCGGCCTCGGAGTGGACGGCACGCTCACTTACGATCCGAACTACAAGACCAGTTCTTCGGGCGATTACTTCAACATCAAACAGGGCGTGACCAAATGGCCCGCGCCAAGCGGCAATGCGCCGGAAACGATCGACGACTTGTGGCACGCCGCCGTCAATGGCCGCGGCACCTATTTCAGCACCAAGGACCCGGCAGCGCTGGAAGGCGGCCTGCGCCGCGCGCTGCGCAGCATCGACAGCGTAACCGGCAATGGTGCGGCGGCGGCAACCAGCGCCCTGCAGCCTACCGCAGGCGACAACTTCATTTACGTGGCGACTTACCGCACCGTGAAATGGGACGGCGATGTGAGCGGCTATACCCTCGACCTGTCGACCGGCGAGGTGTCGAAGACGCCTTTCTGGCAGGCGGAACCACTGCTGCGCAACAAGATCGCCACGACCGGCGATAGCGACACGCGCGTGATCTACACAGCCGACGGCACCACCCGCACCCTGTTCAATACGGGCAAGAACGGCCTGACGACGGCCCAGCTTGCCCTGTTCGACACCAGCAAGCTGAGCCAGGCCAGCAGCTGGTCCAGCACCCAGAAGACCGCTGCTACCGCGGCATCGCTGGTGAACTACCTGCGCGGCCAGGACCGCAATGAAGACCAGGAGCGCGACCTGAAATACGGCACGTATGAACGCCTGTACCGTGACCGCGAGAAAGCGCTGGGCGATATCGTCCACGCCCAGCCGATTTACGTGAAAGCGCCACCGTTCAATTTCGACGACGACGGCTATCTCGATTTCAAGAGCGCGAATACCGATCGCCAGCCGACGCTGTACGCGGCAGCCAATGATGGCATGCTGCACGCCTTCGACGGCGAGACCGGCCAGGAACGCTGGGCCTACGTGCCGCCGATGGTGTTGCCGAATATGTGGCGCCTGGCCGATGCCAACTATGGCAGCCAGCACCGCTATTTCCTGGATGGCCCGCTGGCCATGAGCGATGCGAAGATCAATGGCAGCTGGAAAACCATCCTGATCGGCGCGATGGGCAAGGGCGGCCGTGGCTACTATGCGCTGGACATTACCGACCCTGACGATCCGCGCCCGCTGTGGAACTACACGGCCGACAATAATCCAAAGATGGGTTATAGCTTCGGCACGGCCTTCATCACCAAGATGGCCGATGGCCGATGGGTGGCGGTGCTGGCCTCGGGCTACAACAACGTGCCGGAAGGGACGAAATATGCCGGCGGCGATGGCGGCGGCTATGTCTTCATCCTCGACCTGGCCAGCGGCACGCTGCTGAAAACCATTGCGACTGGCGTCGGTTCCACGGCAAACCCAAGCGGCCTGGCGCGCATCAATGTCCGCTCGCCCGACTTCACCAACAATAACACTGCTGTCGGCGCGTATGGCGGCGACCTGACCGGCGTCATGTGGCGCTTCGACCTGGAAAAGGGCACGGCCAGCAAGCTGGTTGATTTCCCTGGCAAGCCGATCATGGTTGCGCCGTCGATCGGCCAGATCCAGGACAAGCTGGCAATCTTCTTTGGTACCGGCCGCTATCTGGGCCAGGGCGACCTGGACGATGTTGATACCCAAAGCATCTTCGGCATCAAGGACGATGGCAGCACCACTGTCACCGGCACCGGCCAACTGGTGCGCCAGACCGTGACCACGTCAGGCGCGACGCGCAACATCAGCACCAACGCCGTCGAGTGGTCGAGCAAGATGGGCTGGTTTATCGATTTGCCGGATTCCGGCGAACGGATTACGTTGTCGCCGCAGCTGTTCCTCGGCACGCTGATCTTTGCGTCCACGGTGCCATCGGTGTCCGCTTGCCAGCCTGGCGGCTACAGCTGGCTGTACCAGCTCGACTACCGGACCGGCGGCAACGTCCAGGTGAACGTGGCCGGCGGCTTGAAATACGCCTCGCCGATTGTCGGCAACAGCGTGGTCAAGCTGCCAAGCGGCACCCCGATGATCTATCCGGTCGGGGCATCGAACGGCATGGGCATCCCCCAGGTACTGCGGGTGAGCAAGGACGATCCGAATGCCGACAAGATGCGCGTGCTGTGGCGTGAAATCTCGGACTGATGGGATTGTGATGGAAAACCGTCTGCGGCCCTGGCTGGCGCTGCTGGTCTCCGGCCTGGTGCATGTGGGCCTGGCCCTGGTCCTGCTAGGCCAGGCCAGCCGCGTGGCCAGCGAGGCCGGCAGTGTGGCGCGGGCGGGGCCAGCGCTGACGGTCAGCCTGCTCCCAGCGGCGCCCGCGAGCGTGCGCCTGCCCGCCAGCGGGCCTTCCCAGGCCGCAGGGGCGGCCGCGCCTGCGGCCGTGGCGCAGGCGCTGCCGCAAGCGGAAACCGGCGGCCACGCTGGCCAGGAATCGGCTGAACGGCACTATTTCGGCGCCGAAACGATGACCGAGCAACCGGAAGTGGCGGACGGGCTGGTGGCAGGCAAGCTGCTGGTGGTACCGGGCATCACACCGCAAACCGTGGCGCTGCAGGTCTGGATCAGCGATGAAGGCAAGGTCGAGCGCGTGACCGTCGATTCGCCGATGAACCAGGAAGAAGAGCAATTATTGCTGGCTGCCTTCGCCAGCGTCAGGTTCCAGCCGGGCCGCATTGGCCGGATTGCGGTGCGCGGCCGCCTGGCGATGGAAATCATGCTCGATTACGCCCTCCGGCTGTGAGGGGAGTGGTGGTAAAATAGCGGGTTTTCCGTCTGCGCCAACCGCTGGCTGCCATCATGTCTGACGATATCCAAATTCAAAGTTCGAGCAAGACCCCCGCGCTGATTGCGCGCGAAGTCGCTCGCCGCCGTACTTTCGGCATTATTTCCCACCCGGATGCGGGTAAAACCACGCTGACCGAAAAGCTGCTGCTGTTCTCGGGCGCGATCCAGATGGCCGGTACCGTCAAGGCCCGCAAGAGCGGCCGCCATGCCACCTCCGACTGGATGGAAATCGAGAAGCAGCGCGGCATTTCCGTGGCTTCCTCGGTGATGCAGTTCGAGTTCCGCGACCACACCATCAACCTGCTCGACACGCCGGGCCACCAGGACTTCTCGGAAGACACCTATCGCGTGCTGACCGCGGTCGACTCGGGCCTGATGGTGATCGACGCGGCCAAAGGCGTGGAAGCGCAGACCATCAAGCTGCTCGACGTCTGCCGCATGCGCAATACGCCGATCGTGACCTTCATGAACAAGCTGGACCGCGAATGCCGCGATCCGCTGGAACTGCTCGATGAAGTGGAATCCGTGCTGAAGATCCAGTGCGCGCCGGTGACCTGGCCGATCGGCATGGGCAAGAACTTCCGCGGCGTGTACCACCTGATCAACGACGAGATCCTGCTGTTCCGCGCCGGTGAAGAGAGCGCCGACCAGTCGTTCGAAGTGGTGAAGGGCATCGACAACCCGCGCCTGCAGGAGATGTTCCCGCTCGAGATGGACCAGCTGCGCATGGAAGTGGAACTGGTGCACGGCGCTTCCCACCCGTTCAGCCTGGAAGATTTCCTGGCCGGCAAGCAGACCCCGGTGTTCTTCGGTTCCGCGATCAACAACTTCGGCGTGCGCGAGATCCTGTCCGCGCTGGTGGACTGGGCGCCTGCGCCGGGTTCGCGCGATGCGACCGTGCGCACCGTGCAGCCGACCGAGGAAAAGTTCTCCGGCTTCGTGTTCAAGATCCAGGCCAATATGGACCCGGCGCACCGCGACCGTATCGCCTTCCTGCGCGTGTGTTCCGGCCGCTTCGAGCGTGGCATGAAGGTCAAGCACCTGCGCCTGAACCGCGAGGTGAAAGTGTCGTCCGTGGTGACGTTCATGGCGTCTTCGCGCGAGCAGGTGGAAGAGGCTTACGCCGGCGACATCATCGGCCTGCCGAACCACGGCAATATGCAGATCGGCGATTCCTTCTCGGAAGGCGAGATGCTGCAGTTCACCGGCATTCCTTATTTCGCGCCGGACTTCTTCCGCCAGGTGCGCATCCGTAACCCGCTGAAGATCAAGCAGCTGCAGAAGGGCTTGCAGCAGCTGGGCGAAGAGGGCGCGGTGCAGGTGTTCAAGCCGGTGCAGGGCGGTGAGGTGGTGCTGGGCGCGGTCGGCGTGCTGCAGTTCGAAGTCGTGGCCTCGCGCTTGATGAATGAATATGGCGTGGATGCGGTGTTCGAGAGCACTTCGATTTCGACTGCGCGCTGGGTGTCGAGCGACGACAAGAAGGCGCTGGCCGACTTCGAAGCGGCGCTGGGGCATAACGTGGCGTATGACGCGGCGGGCAACCTGGCTTACCTGGCGACTTCCGGCGTCAACCTGCGCCTGACCCAGGAGCGTTGGCCGAAGCTGACTTTCCACGCGACGCGCGAGCACGCGACCAAGCTGGATTAAAAACCGG
>CAMLSG010000092.1 GCA_946482635.1 uncultured Duganella sp. | reverse complement strand
ATGAAACAAACTCGCCGTGATTTCATCACACAGACCGCCGCCATGACGGCGGCCGCCACCGCCGGCATCCAGCTGCCTGCCGCCGCATCCAACGTCGTCACCGACGCCGCCAAGACCCAGCTCAAATGGAGCAAGGCCCCCTGCCGCTTCTGCGGCGTGGGCTGCGGCGTCAACGTCGGCGTCAAGGACGGGCGCGTGGTAGCGACGCATGGCGACATCAATGCCGAAGTCAATCGAGGCGTCAACTGCGTCAAGGGCTACTTCCTGTCGAAGATCATGTACGGCGCCGACCGCCTGACCCAGCCCCTGATGCGCATGAAGAACGGCAAGTACGCCAAGGACGGCGAATTCCAGCCGGTATCATGGAATGCCGCCTTCGATGAAATGGCAAAACAGTTCAAGAAAGTGCTGAACGAAAAAGGCCCGACCGCCGTCGGCATGTTCGGTTCCGGCCAATGGACCATCTGGGAAGGCTACGCGGCCTCCAAGCTGATGAAGGCCGGCTTCCGCACTAATAACCTCGACCCCAACGCGCGCCACTGCATGGCGTCCGCCGTTGCAGGCTTCATGCGCACTTTCGGCATGGACGAGCCGATGGGCTGCTACGACGACATCGAAGCCGCCGACGCCTTCGTGCTGTGGGGCTCCAACATGGCGGAAATGCACCCCATCCTGTGGACCCGCATTACCGACCGCCGCCTGTCGAACCCGCACGTGAAAGTCGCCGTGCTGTCGACCTACGAGCATCGCAGCTTCGAGCTGGCCGACCAACCGATCGTCTTCACGCCGCAAACCGACCTGGCGATCCTGAACTACATCGCCAACTACATCATCAAGAACAACCGCGTGAACAAGGACTTCGTCAACAAGCACACGCGCTTCGTGATGGGCAACAAGGATATCGGCTACGGCCTGCGCCCGGACAACCCGCTGCAGAAGGCTGCCACCAACGCCGGCGATGTCGGCGGCGGCAAGCCAAGCACGTTCGAGGAATATGCAAAGTTCGTCAGCGCCTATGACGTGGAATCCGTATCGAAGCTGAGCGGCGTGCCGCGCGAGCGCCTGGAACGCCTGGCGGAACTGTATGCCGATCCAAAGACAAAGGTGACCTCCTTCTTCACCATGGGTTTCAACCAGCACACGCGCGGCACGTGGTGCAGCAACCTGCTGTACAACATCCACCTGCTGACGGGGAAAATCTCCTCGCCAGGCAACAGCCCGTTTTCGCTGACCGGCCAGCCGTCGGCCTGCGGCACGGCGCGCGAAGTCGGCACCTTCTCGCACCGCCTGCCGGCCGACATGCTGGTGGCCAATCCCAAGCACCGTGAGATCGCCGAGAAAATCTGGAAGCTGCCGCCGGGGACCATCCCCGACAAGCCGGGTTTCCACGCGGTCCTGCAAAGCCGCATGCTCAAGGACGGCAAGCTGAATGCCTACTGGGTCATGTGCAATAACAACATGCAGGCCGGCCCGAACATCATGGGCGAGATCCTGCCCGGCTGGCGCAATCCTGACGCCTTTGTCGTCGTATCCGATCCTTACCCGACCGCCAGCACCACTGCGGCCGACGTGATCCTTCCGACCGCCATGTGGGTGGAGAAGGAAGGCGCTTACGGCAACGCGGAACGCCGCACCCAGTTCTGGCACCAGCTTGTCAGTGCGCCAGGCGATGCGCGCTCCGACCTGTGGCAGCTGATGGAATTCTCCAAGCGCTTCAAGATGGAGGAAGTCTGGCCGGCGCCGCTGCTGGCCGCCATGCCGGCCTACAAGGGCAAGACCCTGTTCGACGTCCTGTACCGCAACGGCCAGGTCGACAAATATCCGGCCTCGCAAATTGAAGCCGGCTACCAGAACGACGAGGCCAAGGCCTTTGGCTTCTATCCGCAGAAAGGCCTGTTCGAGGAATATGCGAGCTTCGGCCGCGGCCACGGCCACGACCTGGCGCCGTTCGACATGTACCACGAAGCCCGCGGCCTGCGCTGGCCGGTGGTCGACGGCAAGGAGACCCGCTGGCGCTACCGCGAAGGCCTGGACCCTTACGTCAAGAAAGGCGAAGACGTGCGCTTCTACGGCCATCCGGACGGCAAGGCTGTGATCTTTGCGCTGCCTTACGAGAAGCCGGCCGAATCGCCGGACAAGGAATATCCGTTCTGGCTGTCCACCGGCCGCATGCTGGAGCATTGGCACACCGGCACCATGACGCGCCGCGTGCCGGAACTTTATCGCGCCGTGCCGAATGCAGTCTGCTTCATGCATCCCGAAGACGCCAAGGCCCTCGGTGCACGGCGCGGCGACCTGATCGAGGTCAAGTCACGGCGCGGCATGATCCAGACTCGGGTCGAGACGCGCGGCCGCAACCGGCCGCCGCGCGGACTGGTATTCATTCCGTTCTTCGACGCCAGCCAGCTTGTGAACAAGGTGACGCTGGACGCTACCTGCCCAATCTCTTTGCAGACTGACTACAAGAAGTGCGCAGTCAGCATCCGCAAGGTTTAGGAGCCATGGCCATGAAAAAATTTGCATTCCTTCTCGCTCTTCTTCTGCCGCTGTCCGTCCTGGCCCAGGTGCCGGCGCCGCGCGCCCTCGACAATATGCGCGGCCCGACGCCGTTGGCCGAGACCACCAAGCCGGCGCCGATGGTCAACCCCGACAACAGCGATATCCGGCGCGTGCGCAATTACTCCATGCAGCCGCCGGTCATCCCGCACAAGATCGAGGGCTACCAGACCGACAAGAGCGCCAACCGCTGCATGATGTGCCACGCGCGCACCCGCACCCAGGAAAGCCAGGCGCCGATGATCAGCGTGACGCACTTCCAGAACCGCGACGGCAACTTCCTCGCCGAGCTGTCGCCGCGACGCTACTTCTGCCTGCAATGCCACGTGCCGCAAGCGAACCTTGAGCCGCTGGTGCCCAACCAGTTCAAGGACGTCGACACGATGCTGAACCCGTCCGCGCCGGCAGCACCGGCCAAGCATAAATAGAGGGTAACGCCATGTTCAGGCTGATCAAAAACTACTGGAACGTCCTGCGCCGCCCAAGCATGCACCTTAGCCTGGGCTTCCTGGTGATCGGTTCCTTTGTGGCAGGCGTGGTGTTCTGGGGCGGCTTCAACGCCGCCATGGAAGCCACCAATACCGAGAAGTTCTGCACCGGCTGCCACGAGATGCGCGACAACGTCTATCCGGAGCTTCAGCGCACCATTCACTTCGCCAACCGCACCGGCGTACGCGCCAAGTGCTCCGATTGCCACGTGCCGCACGAGTGGACCAGCAAGATCGCCCGCAAGATGCAGGCATCGAAGGAGGTATGGGGCAAGGTGTTCGGCACCATCGACACCCGCGAGAAGTTCGAGGCGCACCGGCTGCAACTGGCGGGTAATGAGTGGCGGCGCATGAAGGCCAACAACTCGCTCGAATGCCGCAACTGCCACCAGTTCGATTCGATGGACTTCACCCGCCAGAGCAAGCGCGCTGTGGATGCCCACTCGACCCAGCTGGCCAGCGGCGAGAAGACCTGCATCGACTGCCACAAGGGCATCGCGCACACCCTGCCGGATATGTCAGGCGTCAAATAGCTTGCGGTAGGCCGACGGCGAGCTATGGAAGGCAGCGCGGAAGTGCTGCCTTAACGATATCGCGCTGCCAAAACCGGCCGCTTGTGCCACCGCTTCAATCGAAGCGTCGCTGGTTTCCAGCATGCGCTGGGCGTGCGCCAGGCGCTGGTTCAGCAGCCATTGCTTGAACGAAGTACCGGTGGCCTGGCGGAAGTGGCGCGTGAAATTGCGGCGGCTCATGGCCGCCCGTTCCGCAAGCGTATCGAGGCTGTGTTCTTCGGCCAGGCGATGCTGCACCCAGTCCAGCACCTGCGCCAGGCGGCTGTCGCTGGCGGTAACCGGCAGCGGGCGGTTGATGAACTGCGCCTGCCCTCCTTCGCGGTGCGGCGCCACCAGCAGCCGGCGCGCCACCATGTTCGCGTAGTCGGCGCCCTGCAGCTTGCGCAGCAGGTAGAGCGAGCAATCCAGGCTGGCCGCCGCGCCGGCCGACGTCAGCACGTCCCCCTCGTCCACATATAACACTTCTTCATCGACCTTCACCAGCGGGCAGCGTTCCGCCAACTGGCCGGCAAAGGCCCAGTGCGTGGTGACGGTGCGGCCATCAAGCAGGCCCGCTTCCGCCACTGGAAAGGCGCCAAGGCACAAGCCAACGATGGTTGAACCGCGTGCGTGGGCCTTCTTCAGCGCCTGCAATAGCGCCGGCGGCGAGGGCCGGCAGTCGTCGTGCCAGGTCGGCATGATGACGATATCCGCTTTGTCCAGGGCGCGCAGGCTCTTGCTGGTCGAGATGTCAAAGCCAGCGGTGGTGCGCATCGGCCCCTTTTCTGCTGCGCATACCGTCACCTCGTACAAATGCTCGGCATGCGGGCCGCCGAATACCAGGCAAGGCACGGACAGGTGGAATGGAGTGATGCCGTCGAAGGCAATAATGGCCACTTTTTTACGCATGGCCCGATTATATCGCATGTTGTCTCTTGGGCCACTATCACGAAATCGGTGCGGACCGCACAATGGATCCCATCAACAACCCAAACGGAGGAAATACCATGCCACGCCGCGCCCTGATCGTGATCGACGTACAGAACGAATACTTCACCGGCAAGCTGCCGATCGAATACCCGCCGGTCGAGCAATCGCTGCCGAATATTGTGCAGGCCATGAAGGTGGCGCGCGAAAGCGGCGTACCTGTGGTGGTGGTGCAGCACGACACGCCAGCCGGCGCACCGGTCTTTGCCGTTGGCTCCGACGGCTGGCAACTGCATCCGGAAGTCGCAGCGCTGGGCGCCGATTATGTCGTCAATAAAAAGCTGGCCAGCAGCTTCACCGGCACCGGCCTCGCGCAATGGCTGGCCGATAACAAGATCGACACCCTGGCGATTGCGGGCTACATGACCCACAACTGCAATGCCTCAACCATCATCGAGGCTGCGCATATGGGGCTGGCCGTGGAATACCTGTCCGATGCCACCGGTTCGCTGCCGTACGAGAACGCAGCCGGCCGAGCCACGGCGGAAGAGATCCATCGCATATTCAGCGTGGTATTCCATTCCAACTTCGCCGCCGTGACGACCACGCGCGATTGGGCCGACGCCGTCAGCGCCAACCGCGCGCTGTCGAAGGACAATATCTACTTGTCCAACTCGCGCGCCCGCGAAAGCTTGGGCCGCGCTTCGTCGGTCTGACGCTTGCCGGCAGGGCCGGTGGCCGACTCCTGCGAGCCGGCATGCTGGTCCTGCTGCAGGCCGCCGCCGGTGCTTTCCGCATTGGCGGTGTCGCTCCGCTGGCGCATCCGTTCCGCCGACTGGCGCGCCGCCCAGCCGGTCTGCTGGCTGGCCACGCCGCCCCGCTCGCCTACCCCGTCCGTATCCCGCTGCAGCGTTTCGCCGCGCTGCTCGTTGCCGGGTTCGACGCCAGGCGCACGCGCCTTCAGGCTGTCGGGCGCGATCGGGTTCATTTTCTCCTTACTTGTGCTCATCGTTCTCTCCTTCGAACGTATCATGGGCACATGGTGCGCCGCTGCCCGCACCGCAACTATCGGCGCGGAGCAAGCAGTTTTGTAGGACAAGGCCTAGGAACTTTTTTCACAGACTTCTGTCAAATCTCAATACCGGTCCAACCGGCAGACCGCAAAGTCGAGATTATTCATTGCGGAGGCGCCCATGGACTATGACGAACGAATTGCCAAGGTCGAGGCACTTGTGGATACTATCAAAAAGGACATAGACCGGCTCTACGACGCCGTCGAACGCTTGAGGCAGCATACCGACAACGGCCTCGCCGAACTGCGGGCCAGCCTTGACGCACAGCGCAAGGAAGCCAGCGCCAACATGCGCTGGATGGTCGGGCTAACCCTGGTCAATACTTCAATGATCCTGGGACTGTCCGGCAGGATCTTCGGCCTGTATTGACCTGGTTCGCCTACTCAATATACGGTTCAGCGCTCGTCAGTTTGCCAACCAGGAAGGCATCCGCGACCGCCTGTAGCGGAGTGAAATCGACGTCGGAACTCTTGCTGGCTACCAGGCGCCGGAAATGCTCGTACATCGAAGGGTATTCGCGCTCCGGCTCGTCCAGTACTACCTTGCCGTTCACTTCCATGATGCGGCCGCCCAAATGCAGGGCCATGGTATCGCCAGCCGCCGACTCCACGAAGATGCTCCAGGTCTGCTGGCCCGTCTGCAGGAAATCGAACTCCGCATCGATCGGAACGCCGCGTTCACTCGCCATCTCCAACTCAGCCTGGATCGGCGCGCTGCAATTCGACGGCACGTGCAGGACTGCCTTGCGCACCAGCGCATAGCCCCCCAACAGGTGCGTCAGGATCGACAAGGCGTTAATGCCGGGATCGAACACGCCCATGCCGCCTGCCTCGAAGATCCATTTCTGGCCCGGGTGCCATTGCCGCACGTTTTCCTTCCAGCGGATCTGGATGGACTTGATAGGCCGCGCCAGCATCCAGTTGCGGGCACTTTCCACGCCGGGTGCGAAGCGCGAATGCCAGCCTGCCAGCGCCGTCACGCCATGCTGCGCCGCCATGGCGGCGATGGACGCGGCCTCGCCCAGCGTTGCCGCTGGCGGCTTTTCCAAGAATACGTGCTTGCCGGCCGCAATCGCCTCGCAGGCGAGCTTGTGCCGCACTTGTGGCGGGGTGCAGATCGCCACCGCTTCGATTTCAGGATGGGCGGCCAGCATGCTGCCCATGTCCGGGTAACGCAGCACGCCTTCCGGCGCACTGGCCGGCGAGCAGCCAGCCACCAGTTCGAGGCCCTTGTTGCCGCGAATCGCGGGGATATGCTGGTCGACTGCAATCTTGCCCAAGCCAACGAGACCAATTTTCAATGCCATATTCAAACTCCGTTCAGCGGCCAATTTCTACACGATACACCGGCGTGACCTTGACGCTGCGCAGTTCCGCTATCTGCGCCTGCCCGTTAAACGCGGGACGGTGTTCTTTCGGCAGGTAGATCGGGGCGTCAGCGCGCAACGGCAGCACAGTCAGCGTCAGCGCAGCACGTTCGCGCGCCGGCAGGTTGCTCAAGCCGAACTGCCAAAGCTGGCCGTTGTAATACCAATCGTCCACCATGCGCGTGCCGTCGAACAGCCGGGCCACGTCGCCGACAAAATCAATTTCCAGCAGGGCGCCGTCGACTCCTTTCGGACGGGTCGTACCCAGCGACAGTTCCCATGCTGCGGAATTGCCAAAGACTTCCGCATCGGGCTGGACTGCCGCCTTGGCGTTGCCGCCAATTTTAATCGGAGGGACTGGCTGTGCGGCGCGCAACTTGCGCGCGGTGACAGCCATTTCCTGGCTTGGCAGCGTTGCCTCGACAACCTGGAACAGCCCATCCTTGCCGCTCGCCTGCAGCGCCGTGCTGCCCTTCAGCGGCAGCGGCAGGGCCGGGAATACTGCCGCGCGAAAGGCTGGCTTGCCCTGGGAGCGCAACACCAGCCGGCCGTTGGCAAAGTGCACCTGGCTGTCGCTGACGACCAGGCGGCGTTCGCCCTGCAACTGGCCGACCGCCATCTGGCGCGCCTGCTGCTGCGACAGGACCAGCACCGTCACCGGGCGCTTGCGGGCGCAGTCCAGCGTCAGCGCAGCATCGAGGCCGGGCTGGATGCCTTGCACCAGCACGCCGCCGCCTGCATTGTCTACCTGGCCCTGCGTCTTGAGGCAGGCGCCGGCCGCCGCGTCCAGCGCGAACTCAGGCGCAATGCCGTCCTGCGCCGCGAACACGTACACGCTGCCCGCCTTGCCGCGCTCCAGCCGGGCTACCGGCTGCACGGTGGCGTATTGCAGGCGGTAGCCGTCCATATCGAAATTGATCGGCCAGAAGAAGTAGCTGCCGGCCGCGATATCGACCGGCTGGCGTGGCAGCGTGACTGCCTGCCCGTCCAGCTTCACCGCGAACTGCACCTGCTTCTGCGCCGGCAGCGCATATTGCCGCACATGGCCGTTATAGAACAGGAAGGCCTGTTCACCCTTGCTGCGCACCGACCAGCGCGGCGCCGACAAGTCGGCCGGGTCGGCCGGCACAAGCGACGGCTTATGCACCGTCATCGGCGCCAGGCGCGCGCCGAAGTCGTTCATGAAGTAGTGGAACGGGCGCAGGTAAGCCAGCACGTCGCGCTGCTGGCCGTCAGGGCCCAGCGGCGCATTGAAATCGTAGTTGATGGCAGGCGTGTCGTTGTAGCCGCCGGTGCGCGTGCTCTCTTCCATGGTGGTCATGCCGACCGGATTGCGGCCGCCATGGAACATGTAATAGCCCATCAGGTTGACGCCGGATCCCATCTGCACTGGCAGGGTCGACGCGATATCGTCCGGCGATACCAGCGTGCGGCGGCGGTACATGGCCGGCAGCCCGGCGCCGTACTCCGCGCCCAGGAATGGCGTGCGGTCCATGTCGGTTTCCGCCGTGCCTTGCTGGGTGGCGCGGGTTTGCGCGCCGAGGTCCCCGCTGACGCGCGTGTCGAAACGGAAGGCGTAGGTTTCCTTCGGCGGCAGCTCGGTCTTGCTGGTGGCCCACGGTTCGTCCTGGTAGCCGCCGAACACCGGCACCACTTCGCCGGACGGATACAAGGTCTGGTCCCAGCCGGTCACCGTGTAGAACGGCACGTCGATGCCGGCCTTCACGGCCATGCCTTTCAGCGTGGCGATGTGCTGGGCGCCGCGGCCCGGGCCTGCCAGGTTGTATTCATTCTCGATCTGGGCGCCGATCACGGGACCGCCCTGCTTCCACAGCAAGCCATCGACCTGTTTCGCAATCTCGCGGTAGAAGCGGTCCACGTATTTCAGGTATTGCGGATCGTCCTGGCGGGTCGGCATGGAATCCACCACCCAGTCGGGAATGCCGCCGTAACGCACTTCCGCGTGCGACCAGGGGCCAACGCGGATCCACACCTCCAGCCCGGCCTTGTTGGCCAGCTGGATGAAGCGCCGCAGGTCGCGGTTGCCGCTCCAGTTGAACTTCCCTTCCTTTTCCTCGTGGTGGTTCCAGATGATGTAGCTGGCCACCACGTTGATGCCGGCCGACTTCATCTTGGACAGCTCGGCCTCCCAGCTATCCGCCGGGCTGCGCGAGTAGTGGAACTCACCCATCACCGGCAGCCAGGGCTGGCCGTCGCGCGTCAGGTAGCGGCTGTTGATGCCAAGGACATGGCCGCCGGGAGCGACGGCCGTGCCCATCTTGATATGGCCGGACAAAGGCGCCGGTGCGGGGGTGCTGGCATCGACAGCCAGCACTTGAGGGCCCTGCGCGGCCTGGGCAGCGTGAACGAACGCCATCGCAGCCAGGCAAAGTGTGTTACGGATCATCGGCATGCCTCAATCAGAACTTGTAGCTCAGGCCCAGGTTGTAGCGGCGGCCATATTCCATCACGTTCTGCATGTATGGATTGTTGGACTGGGTCTCCACCACTTTCTGGTTGGTGATGTTGTCCAGGCCAAGGCGCAGCTGCAACTGCGGGGTCAGCCACTTCGAGAAGTTGGCGGAGACGTAGGTCTCGGCCGGATTCTCGATCATGTAGCCGGCGGTCCAGCGCGGCATGCGCACGAAGGCACTGTGGTAGTTGGCCGATACACGCGCCTCGTAGCCCGCCTTCTCGTACCACAGGGTCAGGCCGCCATTGCGCTTCATCAGGCCCACCATCGGATAGTTGTTGGTGTATTCCTTGATGTCGCTGTCGTTGTACGAGAAATTCGCAGCAACGCCCAGGCCGTCGAACGGAGCCGGCAGGCCGGTAAAGGCATGCTGCGCCACCAGCTCCAGGCCCCGCACGTTGCCGCCCTCGCCGTTCACGGAACGGGTCAGGGTCGCAGCGCGGCCGTTGACGGTGGTGTGGTCGGTGGTGATGCCGATGTAGTCCGACACCTTCTTGTAGAACACCCCAGCCGACACCAGCGACCCTTTGTCGAAGTAGTACTGCCACGACAGGTCGACCTGGTTGGACATCATTGGCAGCAGCCCAGGATTGCCCGCGCTGCCGGTGATCGGCTGCTGCGAACCCGGATTGGTGTCGATTGCCAGCTGGCGCGAGGCGCGCATTTCATCCATCGGGGCACGCGACATGGCGCGTGCCACGCTGAAGCGAATTTGCTGCTTCTGCGCCTGGTCCAGGTTGAAGATCAGGTTCATGCTGGGCAGCACTCGGGTGTACGAGGCCCCGCCTTCAGCCGGGGTCGGCGCGGCGCCGTTGATCGACTCCATGCCGGTACCGGTCTGCTTTGTGTGCACCACGCGCACGCCGGCATTGCCGCGGAAGGTCTTGCCGAACAATTCGCCTTCCAGGTCGGCCTGGGCGTAGACGCTGCTGTTCTTTTCCTTGACCTTCCAGCCGGCCAGCAGGTCGTTCGCGGTCGGGGTGCGGCCATCCGGGCTGAAGGCATCTGCGCCCCACAGGCTGGTGGCGGAGCCCATGAAGTCTTTCAGCACGATGAATGGCGCGAAACCGGAAACATTGACCGTTTCGTAGGCCGATGCCGGAATGGCGCTGTTCGAAGCCAGGTTCCAGGTGGTCTGGTGGTATTTCTTTTCGCGGTCGGCGAAGCGCGCGCCGAACTTGATGCGGCTCACCATGCCCGCATCCAGCGGACGCCATGCGCTCAGTTGCGCGGAGTTCAGGCGGTCGTCAACGTGGCCGTCGGTGTCCACGTACAGGGTCGGGTTGCCGAAGGCGGCCGGGTTGCCCGAATCGTGGCTGAAGCTGAAGTCCTGGGTTTCGTCGCCGGTGAAGGACCAATTGATGGTGCCGTTGTTCAGGGCGAACTGGCGTACGTCGCGCCAGGCGCTGTCGCGGCCGGCCGAGGAAGTGGCGATGTCGGCATCCACTTTCCAGTCGCCGACATTGAACTTGCCGTTCAGGCCCGCGGCCAGGTTGTCCATATCCTGCGTCCACAGCGTGCTGTTGGTGGTCAGGCCCACGTTGTTGACGGTGGCCCCGACAACGTAGCCGTTGCGGATGTCGAGGTTCGAGTAGTTGGCGCTCTGCCAGCCATCCCAGTTGCCAAGGTCGCCGGTCCAGTGCGACATGGCCGGTTCGCGGATCTTGTTCTTGGCGTAATAGACGTCGGCGGTGATCATCGCATCCGGGCTGGCCTTCCACTCCACCTTGCCCAGCACGCTGCCGCGCTCATTGGTGCCGCGCTTGAGTTCAGTCTCGAAACCCCATGGCGTCTTGTCTACCTTGCCGTCGCCGTTGATGTCGGCGGAATGGTCTTCGTTGAAGCCCCAGTGGTTCTTGCGCTTCTCCACCGACGGCTGCTTCTGGTAGCTGAAGGCCAGCGCCACGCCAACGTTCTTGTCCGCGTACTGGTCGATGTAGATGCCGCCCAGGCGCGGGCGAACCGATTTGGTGTCGAGGTCGCGGGCTTCCGAGTAGTACAGCGCGTCGGCCTTCAGGGACGCCTGGCGGCCGCTGTATTTGAGCGGCGACACAGTCTGCAGGTCGATGCTGGAGGCGACGCCGCCTTCCACCAGGTCCGCATTCTGAGTCTTGTAGACGATCGCGCCGGACAGCGATTCGGACGGGAACTGCTCGAAGCGCACAGCGCGGTTCGGCTCGGACGAAGCCAGTTCGCGGCCGTTCAGGGTAGCGCCGATGAAGCGCTCGCCCATGCCGCGCGCCACGATCTGGCTGGCGTTGCCGCGATCCAGGCCTGCGGCCAGGCCAGGCAGGCGGGCCAGCGACTCGGCGATGGTGGTGTCCGGCAGCTTGCCGATGTCTTCGGAAGCGACGACTTCCACCATGCTGTTGGAGTTTTCCTTGACGCTCAGGGCGCTGCGCACCGAGGCGCGGATACCGGAAACGGTGACCTTCTGGATCGACGGTTCTTCTGCCTGCTGCGCGAAGGCGGCAGGAATGGCAGGGATCAGGAACAGCGACTTCACCAGCAGGCTGATTTTCTTTTGCTTCATGATGCTTTTGTTTTCTCCGTAGTTTTTTTGTGATTTGTTGTATTACCAGAGCGCCCCGTAGATCACGGCCAGCAGCACGCACACCACGGCCGAACCGATGGCAAAGCCACGGTCTACACGGAACAACTGGCGGTCGACCACCATGGCTTTGGCTTCGCCATCACGCCTTCCCATAAGGCTGATCAGCACCATGCCGGCCACCACTGCCCAGAACACCAGGAACATGCGGTCGATGAACGGGATTTCGAAGACGCCGCTGCCGTTGTCGGCGGCGAAGCCGATCGGCGCGAGGAAGGACAGGTCCATCATCGTTGGCAGGAACTTGAGGATGATGGAGAACACCAGCCCGCCCACGGTGGCGAACATGGCGGCTGCGTTGGTCGCTTTCTTCCAGAAGAAACCAAGCAGGAACATGGCCAGGATGCCCGGCGAGACGAAGCCGGTGTATTCCTGGATGTACTGGAACCCGCCTTTCTTGTCGATGCCCAGCATTGGTGCGATCAGCACCGCAATTGCCATCGACGCCACCACGGTAAGGCGGCCGACCCACACCATGCGCTCTTCGCTTGCTGCGGGTACAAATTTCTTACGATAGATATCCAGCGTGAAAATGGTGGCGATGCTGTTCGCCTTGCCGGCCAGCGAGGCCACCACAGCGGCGGTCAGGGCGGCGAACGCCACGCCGCGCAAGCCATCCGGCAGCAATGCCAGCAGCGTCGGGTAGGCGCGGTCCGGATTCAGCTCGCCGCCCTGGCGCAGCGCACCGCCCAGCGCGCCCGCCTGGTCCAGCGCGAAGGCCGCTATGCCGGGCAGCACCACGATCACGGGCATCAGCAATTTCAGGAATGCCGCAAACAGCAGGCCTTTGCGTGCGGTCGGCAGGTCGGCACCCAGCGCGCGCTGCGTGATGTACTGGTTACAGCCCCAGTAATTCAGGTTGGCGATCCAGATGCCGCCCAGCAGGATGCTCAGGCCAGGCAAATCCATATAGCTTGGATGATCGCGCGTCAGCACCATGTCGAAGTGGCCGCGGGCACGCGAGAACAATTCGGCCGTGCCGTGCAGCGCGCCTTTGCCGCCGCCCAGGCCGGCCACCAAGTCCAGCGCGATCCAGGTCGTCACCAGGCCGCCGATCACCAGGCACACCACCTGGATCACGTCGGTGTAGCCGATCACCTTCATGCCGCCCAGCGTGATGATCGTCGCGAACACGGCCAGGAACAGCATGCAGGCGCCCACGCTCAAGCCCGAGATGCTGCTGATGGCGATGGCGCCGAGGTAGAGGATGGAGGTCAGGTTGACCACGATGTACAGGCCAAGCCAGAACAGCGCCATGGTCGTCGCCACGCCCTTGCCATAACGCTGTTCGAGGAACTGCGGCATGGTGTAGATGTGGTTTTTCAGATACACCGGCATGAAGAACACGGCCACGATGACCAGCGTTGCCGCCGCCATCAGCTCATACACCGCAATCGCCATGCCGATCTTGAAGCCGGATCCGCTCATGCCGATGAACTGTTCGGCGGAGATATTGGAGGCGATCAGCGAGGCGCCGATGGCCCACCAGGTCAGGGAACCTTCGGCCAGGAAGTAATCGCGCGAAGCCGAGCCGGAGCTGCTGTTCTTGCGGCGATAGACCCAGATGCCGTATGCGGCAACGACCGCAAAATAGATCAGGAATACAACCGAATCGAGGGATGTGATTTTCATGGCAGCGTCTCTGTTTGCAAATGCGTTGACAACATTTGCTTATCATTAAGACGCTTAGCTTAACGAATTGGCTATTCCTTAGTTATGCGGAATACGCATTGAGCTATGACTTTCTGGAATAGCTCGAGAGAACCTGCACGCCGCCCGGTGCCGCAACAATCAACAACGTGAGCGATTTCCTGGCCATATAGCGATTCGGGATAGCCGAAGCGACAATTGGCATACAGGAGGCGGAACCGATTCGCTAGCATATGGTACCGCTAACAATCTTGCCAACAAAAGTGGAGACTGAATGAAGATGACAACCCGTCGCGCTCTCGCGGCACTTTGCCTTGCCGCGTGGGCGGGCGCCGCTGCAGCCGCCGCACCGATTCCGGAACTTGTGAAGAAAGATGGCCGCCACGCCTTGATGGTCGATGGTGCACCCTACCTTCTGCTTGGCGTGCAGGCGCACAACTCCAGCAACTATCCCGCGGCACTTAGCCAGGTCTGGGCCGCGGTCAAGGACGTCCACGCCAACACGCTGGAAATCCCGGTCGCATGGGAACAGGTCGAGCCCGAGGAAGGCAAGTTCGATTTCAGCTACGTCGACACGCTGCTGAAGCAGGCGCGCGAAAACAAGGTGCGTGTAGTGCTGCTGTGGTTCGCGACCTGGAAGAACACCAATCCGAACTACACCCCCGAATGGGTGAAGTTCAACAACCAGCGTTTCCCGCGCATGGTCGGCAAGGACGGCAAATCCATCTATTGCATGTCGCCCTTTGGGGAGGAAACACTGAAGGCCGACAAGAAGGCTTTCACCGCCCTGATGAAGCACCTGAAAGCCGTCGACGAGGAACAGCGCACCGTGATCATGGTGCAGGTACAAAACGAAGTCGGCACCATCGGCGCGGTACGCGACTTCGGCGCCAAAGCCGAAGCAGCCTTCCATCAGGCAGTGCCGCCTGCGGTGCTAGCCCACAAGAAGTCGCCGGTGCCTGGCGCCGCCAGCGGCACCTGGACCGAGGTCTACGGCCCCTATGCCGAGGAATACTTCCACGCCTGGGCCATCGCCAGCTATATCGAGGAGGTCGCGAAGGCCGGGCGCGCGATCTACAACCTGCCGATGTACGTCAACAGCGCACTGCGCGACCCGCTTGCGCTGATGGCGCCATGGCAGAACAATTTCATCTCGGGCGGTCCTGCGTTCGACGTGATCGACATCTACAAGGCTGCGGCGCCGCATATCGATCTCGCCGCGCCGGATATCTACATGTCGGAATCGAACAAGTTCAGCGCCAACCTCGAACTTTTCCAGCGCCCCGACAATGCCCTGCTGGTGCCGGAAATGGGCAACGCAAAGCCCTTTGCGCGCTATGTCTACCAGGTGCTCGGCCGCGGCGCGCTGGGCATAGCGCCGTTTGGCGTCGACTACTTCGACTACACCAATTTCCCACTTGGATCGAAGGACACCGACAAGTCGATGGCCGAACCTTTCGGCAAGGTCTATGCGGCATTCCGGCCGATGGAGCGCCAGTGGGCGAAATGGGCGTTTGAGGGCCGCACCTACGGCGTTGCCGAAGGAGACGACCGCAAATCCCAGACCGTGAACATGAAAAACTGGAAGGCCACGGTATCGTTCCGCGAATGGCAACTCGGCGACCGCTCGTGGAAGCCGGACATGAAGGATTACCCGGCCGGTACCGAAACGCCAAGCGGCGGCGTCTCCATCGCCCAAATCGGCGACAACGAATTCATCATCGTCGGCCAGCACGCGCGCGTGAAGATCGAAGGCATCGGCAGCAACGAAGGCAAGCCGTCGCTGTGGGCCCGAGTCGAGGAAGGTCGCTTCGATGCCAACGGCAAATGGATCATGGAGCGCAACTGGAACGGCGACCAGACCGACTATGGCTTGAACCTGACCGACCGCGTCACAATCCTCAAGGCCAGGCTGGGCACCTATTGACTATTGGGTCTCGAAGAACCGGGCGTGCTCCGGCATTGCGCCGACGGCACGCCCGATGGTTTCCCGCACTCTGGCAAAGTGTTCCTCCAGCCGCGTCAAGTCCATCAGGTCGATCAGCGGATCGATCTTTTTGGGCACGACGCCAAGTCCCATCAGGATGGAAACGTGCGATGGCACCGAGAATCCCTCCGGGTCAAATATGACGATGCGGCCCGTCTCGCGGAACAGCTCGATCTGGTGCTGCAGCGTATCGGGGATCGGCATGCCGGCACAATAACGCCAGAATTCGGAGTCGTTGCGGTCCGTGACCTTGTAATGCAGGATGATGAAGTCGCGCACGAACTCGTAGCGCTGCGACACAAGCCGGTTGAACTCATTGGCCAGCGCCGGGCTGAAATCGCGGTCGGGGAAATACTGCAGCAGCCAGCCCACCGAATTTTCGATGATATTGATGCTGGTCGATTCAAGCGGTTCAAGGAAACCGCTCGACAAACCGATCGCCACGCAATTCTTGATCCATGATTTGCGGCGGCGACCGGTGGTAAAGCGAAGCTGGCGCGGCGTATCCAGCGCGCGGCCGTCCAGCCCTTCCAGCAGCACCCGGCCGGCTTCCTCGTCGCTTGTAAAGCCGTTGCAGTACACATGGCCGTTGCCGGTACGGTGCTGAAGCGGAATGCGCCAGGTCCAGCCGGCGCTGCGCGCAGTCGACAAGGTGTACGGCACCAGCGGCTCGACCCTCTCGCACGGCACGGCTTGCGCGCTGTTACACGGCAGCATGGCGCTCCAGTCATCGTAACCGGCCTTGTAGACGCCTTCGATCAGCAGGCCGCGAAAGCCCGAGCAGTCAATGAACAGGTCGCCTTCCACCCGTTGCCCGTCCTTCAGCTTCACCGCCGTAATGAAACCTGATTCGGGATGCTGCTCCACCTCCGTGATCATGCCTTCGACGCGCTCCACGCCGCGCTGCATCGCGTAGTCGCGCAGGTAGGCTGCATAAAGGCCGGCGTCGAAATGGAAAGCGTACGAAAAGGCATTGGTAACTGCAGGCTGGTCGCCGTATGGCAGCATGAATCGGTTGCTGCGCGCCATGGCAGTGGACGTTGACCACTCCTCGTAGGAAGGCATGTCCTTGTTTTCACGCGCCAGCCGCAGCCAGTATTGCACCGGCGAGCGATTTTCGATTGCCGGGCCGAAGTCGCCGAATCCGTGGAAGAAGCGGTTGCCGACATGGCCCCAGTCCTTGAACTCGATGCCAAGCTTGAAAGTGGCCTGGGTCTTCCTGACGAAATCTGCATTGTCCAGGCCGAGCGCCTGGTTGAAGTAGCGGATCGTCGGCAGCGTCGCTTCACCGACACCGACCGTGCCGATCTCCGGCGACTCCACCAGCACGATCTCGCACGCCTTGCCCAGCTTGAGCGCCAGCGGGGCGGCCGTCATCCAGCCGGCGGTACCGCCGCCGACGATAACGATCTTGCGGATAGCATTATTGGACATAGGTTCCCATCCGGATCTTCATGACGGTCGGGCGGGCCGTCAAGTTGATGCCCCAGTCGGTCTGGTCGCCATTCCAGTTGCGCTCCATGACCCATTTTCCGTCAGCGTCGAAGTGACCTTCTTCCACCCGTGCGTACATCGACGGCTTACCCGCGTTGTGCTCGAAGTTGAGGCGGATGTTCTGTCCGATCACGACAAATTCATTGTCGCCCACCTGGGCCAACGCAGCGCCGCCATTGGGCGATTCGGTGCCGGGCGGCAGGTCGTCCTTGTTCGCGTTGCCGAATTGCCATTCGCGGAACTTCGCTGTGATCTTCCAGGCACCGGCCACGATCGATTGCGGCTTGCGGTCATCCCCTTCCGCGATGCCGAAAGTGCGTCCATCGAGCGACCATTGCGCCCACTGGCGCGCCATCGGCCGGAACGCGGCATAGATCTTGCCGAAAGGCTCCGCCATCGCCTTGTCTTTCAACTTCGATCCCAGCGGATAATTGCTGTAGTCCGCATAGTCGACGCCAAACGGCGCTACACCAATCGCGCCCCGTCCCAGGATCTGGTACACATAGCGCGCATAGCCGGCCGCATTACCCATCTCCGGCACGAACAGCGCATTGTCCGGACGTTCGAAGCGTTCCAGTGTGGCGCCTACCTTGTCCGACTCCGGTGAATAGATGTCCGGTGCCGCGATGTCGATATGCGGGGCGGCAGCCTTGTAGATATCGATCACGTCATAAGTCGGGCCGCCGCTGGCGAAGTTGGCCTTCCATGGCGCCATCGGCTCCAGGGGATCGCGCAGCGCGTTGTTGACGTACATCGGCAGGTCATATACGGCACGCCCTGCCCTCGCGATCGTTTCGATATAGCTGGCCACGGCGTAGGCGTGGAAGTATTCGTCGGCATAGGGGCCGTAGACCTCAGTCCAGGTGCCGCTGGCCGCACCAGGTACCGGAGCCTTCTTGCGCGCCAACACGGCAGCCGGCACCGCCTGGCGGAAGGCCGCCTCGGCTTGCGGACCGAAATCGCGCACGGTACCATAGGTGCCCACCTCGTTCTCGACCTGCACCATGATTACCGTGCGCTGCGCGGAGTCGATCTTTTTCAGGTGCGCCATCAAGGCGGTAAACGCCCTGGTGTCTGCTTTCAGAGTCTGTTCGCCGAACGGCGACAGGCAATAAATGCCCTTGCCATCCTTGCCGACCATGCGCGGGAAGCGCTGGTTATCGAACTTCACCCATTCCGGCGTATATTGCGGTCCGGTGTTTTTCCAGGTGCCGAACCACAGCAGCACCAGGCGCACCTTGTTCTGCCGCGCCTGCGCCACCAGGGTGTCGACGAAGCTGAAATCGAACTTGCCCTCGACCGGTTCCAGCTGTTCCCAGGCAACCGGGATTTCCAACGTATTGGCGTTGGCGTCCTTCACCGCGGCCCAGACCTGGCCAAGGGCCGCAGGATAGTTGCTGGAGTTGTGCGCCTGCACGCCCAGTACGGTGAACGGCTTGCCGTCAACCAGCAGCGCGTGGCGGCTGTCCTTGTGCAGCATCTGCGGAATCGGCGCCGGACCGGCAACAGCGTGTGCAGCCAACAGGGCCGACAAGCAAAACACCGCCAGGTGGCGGCTTGGGGGATTCTTCATGCGGTTGTCCATGAGGTGAAAATGGCAGCACGCCACACAGGCGCGCTGCCGGTACTTCTTAGAACGAGTAGCGCGCCTGCAGCGTGTAGCGGCGGCCGGTGTAGAACGCGGAGCGATCCATCAGGCCGATGCCCTGCTGCATGTACTGCTTGTACAGCGCGTTGTTCAGGTTTTGCGCCTCGAAGGCGAAGCTCAGATTCTCCGTCACTTTATAGTGCAGGCCCATGTCGAGCTGGCCGTATGCGCCCCCCCAGGTCGGCAAGGCAAAGTTCACCGAGTAAGCCTGGCCGAAATTCGGGCTGTCCGGATTGCGGTCGATACCGGAGCCGTCGGCCGTACCGTAGGCGTTGGCCGCCTGCAGGTATTTGCCGCGCCAGGTATAAGCCAGGCGCGCCGACAGCGGGCCATGGTCATACAGCAGCGTCAGGTTGTAGGCATTCTTCGACATGCCCACCATCGGCAGGCCGCCAAGTACGTGGCCGTCCGTGTCGCAACCGGCAAGGTCGCGTGCCAGGTTGGCGTCCAGCGTATCCTTTGGCGTGCACCAGGTACTGGTCACCGGGTGGCCAAGTTTCATGACGCTGTCGATGTAGGTGTAGTTGCCCGAGATGCCGAAGCCGGACAGCAGGCC
>CAMLSG010000091.1 GCA_946482635.1 uncultured Duganella sp. | reverse complement strand
GCTCTTTCAGCACGGATTTCAGGCGTTCCTCGAACTCGCCGCGGTACTTGGCGCCCGCCAGCAGCGCTGCCATGTCGAGCGACAGCACGCGCTTGCCGCGCAGGGAGTCAGGCACTTCGTTGTTGACGATGCGCTGGGCCAGGCCTTCCACGATGGCGGTCTTGCCGACGCCTGGTTCGCCGATCAGCACAGGATTGTTCTTGGTACGGCGCTGCAGCACCTGGATGGCGCGGCGGATTTCGTCGTCGCGGCCGATCACCGGGTCCAGCTTGCCCATGCGGGCGCGCTCGGTCAGGTCGAGGGTGTATTTTTTCAGGGCTTCGCGCTGGCCTTCCGCTTCCTGCGAGTCGACCTTGGCGCCGCCGCGCACGGCGTCGATGGCAGTCTCCAGGGCCTTGCGCTGCAGGCCATTCTCGCGCGCCAGCTTGCCGGCATCGCCCTTGTCTTCGGTGATCGCCAGCAGCACCATTTCGCTGGAGACGAACTGGTCGCCGCGCTTCTGGGTTTCGCGGTCGGCCTGGTTCAGCATATTGACGAACTCGCGGCTGACCGTGACGTCGCCGCCGGACACCTTGGGCATGCGCTCCAGCGCATGCTTCAACGCCTGCGCCAGCCCGCCGACGTTCACGCCGGCGCGCTGCAGCAGCGAGCGCGCGCCGCCGTCTTCCTGGTTCAACAGGGCCAGCAACAGGTGCGCAGGTTCAATGTATTGATTGTCGTTGCCAACGGCCAGGCTCTGGGCATCGGCGAGTGCTTCTTGCAGTTTTGTTGTGAGTTTGTCTTGGCGCATTTCAAACGCTCCTGATGAATTGTCAAGGACAACATGAGGATGCGTTGTTACATTTCAAGACCACTTCTTTAACGCATCGTCGTCACTCGTGCGTGCATCAACCCAGCGGGCGCCTTCCGGCGTCTGTTCCTTCTTCCAGAATGGCGCCTCGGTCTTGAGGTAATCGATAATAAATTCACAAGCCGAGAAGGCCTCGCCCCGGTGCGGCGAAGTGACCGCCACCAGCACGATCTGGTCCATGGGCTTGAGCGGGCCCACGCGGTGGATGACCAGCGCGCCGTAGATCGGCCAGCGGGCCTTGGCCTGGTCGATGATGGCCTGGATCGACTGCTCGGTCATGCCGGGGTAATGCTCCAGCTCCATTTCAGCGACGGAGGCGCCCTCGTTCAGGTCGCGCACCGTGCCGACGAAAGTGACTATACCGCCAACCTTGGCGTTCCCGGCGCGCAGTTGTGCCACTTCATGCGACAGGTCGAAGTCCTCTGCCTGGATCCTTACTTCGCTCATTTGCCCTCCGCACCAATCTTGCGGAACAACTGCTCGATGCGGCTGGCAGTGCGTGCGTCCACCAGTGCTGGCATGGCACACAGGGCAAGGAACTGGGCGGCGTGGCTGGCCGGCTTCTGGCCGGACTTGAGGGAGGACTGCAATACTTCTACCTGCATTTTCAATCGGTCTTTCGCAAATTCGGCGCCGCTGTCGATGCCGGCCACGATTTCGAGGCGCAGCACTTCGGACAGCAGGCGTTCACGGTTGGTTTCCAGTTGGCCGGCGTAGGCGGCACGTGCAGCGGCGCCCTCCCCGGCTGCTTTCAGTGCGGCATCGAAGCGGGTGCGCAGGGTGCGTTCCTGCTCGGCCGGCAAGCCTGCAAGGTCTTGCCAGCGCTTGCCCCAGTCGGCGCCATCGATTTCATCCTGCCCGGCCAGTGCGCTTTCCAGCGCTTGCACCAGGCGCAGCTTTTCACGCAGCGCGTTGGCTTGCGCGGCGCCGGCCCGCTTGCGGATGGCATCGGCCTGCGACTGCAGCGCGCCGACGGCAGCACGGTAGCGCTGGTCGATTTTCTGCTCGCTCGCGCGCGGCACCACGCCGGAGGCATGCCAGGCAGCAGCGGCATCTTTCAGGGTCCTGCCGATGGCGGCCAGCATGGCCTTGTCGTCGCCCTCGAATGTGGCCGATTCCAGCCCGGCGCAAATCGCTTCCCGCGCATGCAAGTGGGCCTTGCGTTCATGGTCGGCGGCGTGGGCGTGCTCCTTGCGCTTGGCGAAAATCTGATCGCAGGCGCCACGGAATTTCTGCCACAGCGCCTGCTCTGTCTTGCGCTCCAGCGGCAAGGCGCGGGCGTGGCCCTGCCAGGATTCCTGCAGGCGGCGCAGGGTGTCGATGGTGTGGCGGTCCAGCGGATTCAGTTTGCCGACTTCCTCGATCAATTGCTCGCGGCGCGCCACTTCGATCTTGCGTTGCGAGTCGAGCGGCGCCATCAGGGCGTCCATCGCCTTGCTGAAGGCTGCATCCAGGCGTTTCTTGTCCTTGCGGTCGATGGTGCCGAGGCGGCTCCAGGCCTGGCGCAGGCGCTGCGTGGACGAGGCCAGCGTGCGCCAGTCGTGGGTATGCGGCAGGTTGCCGGAGGCGGATTCTTCGCGGTCGACCTGGGCGCCGCCGGCGGCTTCCAGTTGCTCGGTATCCCTGGCAATCAGGGCATTTGCTTCGTCGACCAGTTGTTGCGCTTTTGCCGCATTGGCGTGGCGTTCGTCGGCCAGTTGCTTGAAGTGGGCAGCGGCCGGGGCATAAGCCGCGGTACAGGCGGCGTCGAATTTTTCCCACAGCGACTTTGGCGCGGCGCCGGAGACGCCGTCGAGCGACTTCCAGCGTTCGCGCATGCTGCCGACCTTCTTGGCCAGCTCGCTCATGCCAAGGCCCTCGGCCGGCAGGCTTTCCACCGCATGCACCAGTTCTTCGCGCGATACGTTGCCGCCCCAACGCGCCCAGTCGCCCAGGCGCTTGAGGTCCGCCCGCACATGGGCCAGGCGCTCGGCCTGGGCTGGCGACAGGCGGCCGGTCTTGCTCTCTTTCAGCGTTTTGTCATGCTCGGCGGCAATATGCAGCTGGCCCTGCGCCAGCGCGGCTTCCATGGCTTCCACCAGGTCCATGAAGTGGCGGTTGGCTTCCTGCTCGGCGGGTGAAGGCTTGTGCTTTTCCTTGGGCGGGCGCGGTGGACGCGCAGCAGCGGCTTCCTGAGCGTCGACGCGGCTCGCAGCCTCGCCCTGCGCCGGCAACGCGGTGCTGGCCAGTGCCGGCGGTGCGGCATTTTCCCCGGCACCCGCGCCGTTGCCTCCCGCCGTGCTGGCCTCGCCTTCCGCGAGCGGAGCGGCCGGCGTCGCTGGCGTGGCGCTGGCCACCGGCTGCTGCGCAGCGCGCTCGGCCGCCAGCGCGGCATCGAAATCGTTCAGGAGATGGCGCGGGAGCGAGCCGCGCTCGGGCGACGCCAGATGGGCATCGTGCTCGCTGGCGAGGCGCGCCACTTCGGCTGCATCGGGATGCTTGCGCAGCACCGCCAGCGCATCGATCATGGAGCGCTGCAGGGAAACCTGGGCTTCCAGCCGCTCGGCCAGCGCATCGCGCACATGGGTAAATTCAGCCGCCGCTGCGGGCGCTGCATCCACGACTTTCCATTGGCGGTCCAGGTCAGCCACCAGGTTGGGGGTCAGCTTCTCATCAGCCAACAAACGCTGCGCAAGGGCAATACATGCCTGGGCCTGTTTCTGCTCGGCCTGCACATGCCGGATCGCATCCAGCCGCCCTTGCACCAGCTTGGCCACGCGCCGGTCCGAGTTGCGCACCGCCTGCTGCACTTTCTCGAGCGCGTCCCGGGAAATGACATGCTCGGCAGCTGCCAGGCGCACGTCGGCAAATTCACTGTTCAGGATGAGCTCAACCGCAGCAGCCTCGTCGCCCGCGAGGTTGCGGGCCAGCTCGGCTTGCGCCGAGCGGCGTTCTGCGGGAGTGCCGAGCGGCGCCTGCGACCCGCCGGAACTCGGCTGGCCGGCAACGCTGGCCTGGCTGGCCTGCTGCTTGAAAAGGAACTCAAACATAGTTGTGCTATGAATGGATCAAAACCACCATCATAGCGCAGCGCCGCCCGGCAGGGGCGGCGAATGCAGGCGCGGCGTGTTCAGGCCGTATCCGCAGCGGCGCGATGGGCCGAACGCGTGCGCCGGTGGTAGCGCAGCTTCGGCACAGGAACCACGGCCTCGTCTTCGTCGCGCAGGGAGGCACGCACCTGCTTCGCTTGCGACAAGGCTTTCCTGTCTTTTTCGGCGGAGGCCGGCACGCGGCGCGCTTCCACCACTTGAGCGTCATGGGCCAGGAATTTGTTCGCGATGTCGAACCAGGCCTCGCCACCGATGGTGGTACGGGCAATCGTGAACAGTTCCTTTTCCTCTTTCTCCAGGCGCTGCAGCAGCACCGAGCAGAATGTCTCGATCGATTCGCAAATTTCCGCCACTTGCTGTTCGCTATATTCCACCGCCGAATCGAGATCCGCCTGCAGCCGCCGGATCACCGACAGGGCAGACTGGTTCAACCGGCTCAATTCATCCAGCAACTGGTTGGCTTGTTCCGTCGCATTTTGCAGCGCGGGGATCAGGTACAGCTCGATCTTGCGCCAATGGCAGGCCTGGTACAGGCGCTCCAGGGTTTCACAAGCATATTCAAGCTGGGAGAGCGTCAGGCGCTGTTGCCGCAACAGCGTCGATTGCACGTATTTTTGAAACGACAGCAGGCTAAGGCGCACGTTAGCCTGTTCAACGGATAGCGCAACTAATGTATATGTGGCCGTTAACATTCTTGCTCCCAAATATCGCTACGCGGAAACGGAAGTACAAGTGTAAGTTAGCCCGACAGGTTCGCTTTGACGTACATCAATGTAACGTCACGCGCCCTCCACAATTTAGGAGGTTTTCAAATCCAGCGCAAGGCGAAGATCAACCATACCAGCTTCTCGCGACGCCGTCACTGTTCCGCCGAATCTGCGCATAAGTTGTTGCATTCCGATATTCTCGGACAACGCTTCGCCTGTAATTTCGCGTGTCCCGCGGCTGCGGAAATAGTCAAGCAATTTCTGGAAAAGGATATTTCCCAGGCCTTTGCCTTTCAGATCGGAACGCACGATGATGGCAAACTCCGCTTTCTGGTTATCCGGGTCGGCAACCGCCCGTACCACGCCCAGCGTTTCTGCCTGGCCATCCGCTCCGGTGCGGGTGGCGATGAAGGCCATTGCGCGGTCGTAGTCGATCTGGGTCAGGCGTGCCAGTTGGGTCGGCGGCAATTCCTTCATCGCCGAAAAGAAGCGCAGGCGTACGTCGTCGGGGGCGAGCTGGCTGAAGAAACGCACATGGGCCGGCGCATCTTCAGGACGGATCGGGCGCAGCAACAGCGGGGCACCCTGCCACTGGATTTCCTGCTCCAGTTCCTGCGGATAGGGGCGGATCGCCATGCTGCTTTCGGCCCGCCGCGCGCCGAGCGTGGCGCGCGCCCCGTGCACCCGGAGTGTGCCACCTGCCACGGTGACGGGATCGATTTCAAATGTGGCGATTTCGCCGATGTCGGCAACCAATTCGGCCACGTGCACCAGCGCGCCGCACAGGATTTCTCGTTCATCGACCAGGGCGCGGCCGACGCCAGTGCGCCTCAGCATGTCGCGCGCCAGCACCGTGTTCAGGGGCGGCAAGCCGACGGCGCGGTCGTCCACCACGCGCCCGGCGCTGCCCCCCAGGCCAACGCTGATGGCGGGGCCGAATACGGGGTCGACTTGCATGGCGATGCGAAGCTGCTGCACATTGCCGTCAGCCGGCTCGCTGGCCAGCGGCAGGCCATAAGCCGCCAGCACCGCGGCCAGGTCGGCATGCGCCAATTCAGCCTGGCCGGCGGCGCGCGCGGCTTCCACCAGGTTGCGCGCCGCCTGGCGCTCCGGCACCGAATGTGCCGGCACCTGGCCCGGCACCTCGATCAGCAAGGCCTGGTTGCGCGAGTACTGCACCACCTGGCTGTAGGCGCGCACGGCTTTTTCCGGCGTATCGTAGGTCGGCAGGCCGGCATCGGCAAAGATTTGCCTTGCGCCGGCGACCGAGGCGCCCCCCAGCCAACAGGAAAGCACGCTGCGGCCGCTTTGGCGCAGCACCGGCGCCAAAGCCTGCGCCACGCCGGTGCTGGCCGCCGCCGAAGATGGCGCATGCACCACCAGCAGCGCGTCCGCGCCCGGGTCGGCGAGCAAGGCGCTGGCCACGGCGACATGGCGCTCGGCGCTGGCTTCGCCGCCAATGTCGATCGGGTTGGCCAGCAGCAGGCCTGCAGGCAGCTCGTTGCGCAGGCGCTTGCCGGTATCGGGCGAGAACTGGGCCAGCTTGCCGTGCACGTATTGCAGGCAGTCCGCCGCCAGCTTGCCGGTGCCGCTGCCGTTGCTCATGATGGCAAGGCGCGTGCCCCGCGTTGGCCGTGCGCGCGCCACCGTTTCGACCGCATCGAACAGGTCGGCCGAGGAATACACGCGCAACATGCCGGCGCGGCGGATCACGGCGTCGTACACCTTGTCGTCGCCGCTGCGGCCTGCCTTCAGCACGACAACCGGCTTGCTGCGCGCGGCGAGGCGCGCGGCGGAAATGAACTTGCGTGCGCAAGTCACCGATTCGATGTGCATGATGATGGCGCTCGTGTCATCGTCTTCCGCCAGGTAGTCCAGCATGTCGCCCAGGTCGATATCGCCGCCCTCGACCAGCGATACCACGCGCGAGAAACCGAGGCCATGCTGCTGCGCCCAGTCCAGCACCGCCGTCATCACGGTCGCCGATTGGGAAATGAAGGCGGTCTTGCCCGGCTTGGCGCCGGCGTGGGCGGCACTGGCGTTCAGGCCCGCAAGCGGCGCTACCAGGCCAATGCCACCGGGGCCGAGGATGCGCAGCAGGTACGGGCGCGCAGCGCGCATGACCTGCTGGCGGATGGTGTCGCTGACCGGCGTGAGGATGATGGCGCCGCGCGTGCCGCGCGCGCCCAGGTCGGCGATCAGGGCCGGCACGGTTTCCGGCGGCGTGCAGATGATGGCCAGGTCCGGCGCGCGCGGCAAGGCCGACAGGCGCGGATAGCAGGGAATGCCGCGCAGCTGTTCGTATTTCGGATTGACCGGCCAGATGGCGCCGGCGAAGCCGCTTTCCGCCATATTGTTCATCACTTGCGTGCCCATGCGGTCCGGCCGCAGCGAGGCGCCGAAGATGGCCACCGAGCCGGGCTCGAACAGGCTGTCCATATTCCTGATGCTCATGGCGGCGCTCCCTTACCAGCGTGAATAATGGTCCTCGGTCACGCCGGCCAACTGCGTGACGATGCGTTTTGGGCCTTCCGGTTCGCTGCGCACCCAGCCGCTGAAATGGCCGACCGGCTGGATGTAGCGGCTGGCGGCGACCAGCAGGTTGCGGTCCTGGCGGCGCGCGCCGTCCGGCGTGAAGTACAGCTCCAGTTGGTCGTCTTCGGTGAAGATGTGCCAGCGCTGCATGGGGTCGTGCGGGTCGAAGATGAAGTGCGCCGGCGCCAGCGGCACCACTTCGCCGTCGATCCAGAGCGCGTTTTCATGCCCGCCGAAATAGCCGGACTGCAGGTTAAAGCCCATTTCCAGGTTATGGCCGGAGGCCCAGCGCCAGGAGGTTTCCCGCGCCAGCAAGCCGTTCGAGTAATCGAAGCTGGCGACGCCGCCATCGAGCTTGTATTCGTCGCGGAAAGTGCGTATTTCGCCGGTCAACGGCATGCCGGGCGACTTCTGGGTACCGTGCAGCCCCCCGCCCTGCACCGGACCGGTGGCCAGCAGCAGCGGTGCGATAGGCGGGCCGAATTCGGCGTCGATCTCCATGTACGGGCAACGCAAAGCCAGCCGGTACCTTTCGCCTTCCAGCGGTTCGATGCTGATCTGGGTGCTGCGCGTGCGGAACCAGCTGGCAGCCCCTGCGTGCTCGCCGACGCCGACCGACAGGCGTCCCGGCAGTCCGTCTTGCGAGAAATTGGCCATCATGTCGCTGTCGTTGCGGTCGAAGGCGTAGGCGAAGCAGGTGCTGGTCCAGCCCAGGTCGACGATGGCCACGGCCGCCATCACCTGCTCCGACACCAGCGAGACGTAGTGCCATTTTTTGTGGTGGAAGCGGCGCCACAGGCTGCTGCGCGCATGTTCGCCGGCCAGCAGGTGCCAGTCAAAAGATTCCGCCGCGCCGGAAAAACGGCCGAGGAGCGGCTTGCCGTCGCTGCCGACCACGCGTTGAGGTGCTGGAGCCAGTTTCATTGTTCGACTCCCTGTGCGTCCAGTTCCGCTTGCAGCGTCGCCGCGAACTCGGGCGGCTCGCTGGCCTGCACCTGCACATGCGGGCAGCCGTGCCAGTTGGCGAGGCGCTGCACCGCGCCCGCAACATCGCGCACGAAACGGTCGGTCACGCGCACCCCAGGCTCCAGCGCCAGGTTTTTCAGTTCGAAGATGCCGCCGCGGCGATGCGCCTTGGCGTCGATGCGGCCCACCAGTGCGCCGCGGCGCAAAATGGGCAGCGTGAAGTAGCCATAGCGGCGCTTTTCGGCCGGCGTGTAGCATTCCAGGCGATAGTCGAAATCGAACAGGTCGACCGCGCGCCGACGGTCCCATACCACCGGGTCGAACGGCGACAGGATGGTGGTGAGCGTCGGCGACAGGCTGCCGTTTGCTGCGGCTTGCGCAAGGTCTGCCAGTTCATGGTGGATATAGACAGTGTCCTTCCAGCCATCGACGCGGGCACGCAGCAGCAGGCCTTCGTCTGCCAGCTGCTCAAGGTCGGGACGCGGCGGCTTGGTGCGGTAGTAATCGGCCACCCAGGCGCTGCGCGCCAGTCCCAGCGCGCGCACGGACTTCAACGCCAGCTCGCGCCGGGTTTCGTCCATGCCCGGCATCTGGCTATCGTCCCAGCCTGGCAGCACGCGCTCGGCCAGGTCATAGACGCGCTGGAAATTGTGGCGGCGCGCGATCATCAATTCGCCCGCCGTAAAAAGCACTTCCAGCGAGCGCTTCTCCGGTTTCCATTCCCACCAGCCGCCGCCCTTGCCGTCAGTGCGCTCGAAGTCGGCCGACCGCACCGGCCCATTGCTGCGGATATGCTGCAGCACGCGATCAACGTCGGCGCGCCGCTCCTTCATCCACTGCACAGAATATTTCCATCCCATCGCGCTGGGGTCGACCATGCGATGGCGCAGCAAGCGATAATCCTCGATCGGCACGAAGCAGGCTTCATGCGCCCAGTACTCGAACAACGCACCTTCGGCCAGGTGTTCCTCCAGCCATGGCTGGGGATAGTCGCCCAGCCGGCTCCATAACACCAGGTAAGGACTGCGCGCCACCACGTGGATGGTGTCGATCTGCAGCACGCCCATGCTGCGGATCGCTTCCAGCACGTCGGCCTTCTGCGCCTTGCGCCGGCGCGGCTGCAGCAAGCCCTGCGCAGCCAGGTGCAAGGCACGTGCCGCGGCGAGGGAAAGATTCAGTTCGGTCAAGACTAGCTTCCTATAAGGATGAACGCCTATTCTAATAGCGAATTGACAGTATTTCTTGGCATTTTGTGAATGATGGTGGCTGCAAGGCAGCATTGATCCGTTTTTTTGTGTCCACTGCCGGGGTTTGGGCGCAAAATAAGCCTGTGCCAAAGTCAACCGCCCGTCAGCTTTTCCGCCAGCTGTATCGCATGATACTGCTGCCCTCTTTCACGCTGGTTTTGCTGGTGATCATGTGGGCCGACGTTTTCTACCAGCTCAAACAGGATGCCGAAAGCGCGCACTACGACGCCGTGCAGCATAGCCACTCGCTGGCACGCACCCTGGCCGAACACTCCGGCCACCTGCTGCGCCAGGCGGACCACGCCACCCAGCTGTTCAAGCTTAAATTCGAAGAAACCAACGGCGCCCTGCGCCTGCCTGAATTCAGCAAGCGCGGCGGCCTGCTCGATTCGGTCATGCCGGCCCGCCTTGAGTTGCCGATTGCGCTGATCGACGCCAATGGCAAGCTGGTGGACAGCATGCACGGCGTCTTCCCGGCCAATTCCGCCAACCTGGGCTTCTTCAAGGCGCTGGCCACGACCGCTGGGGATGCGGCCCTGGTCACCAATCCGATGGTCGAACCGATCACGAAGAAGTGGCAAATCCAGATCGCGCGCCGGCTGGACGACAAGGCCGGCAAGTTCGCGGGAGTGATCGTATTGATGATCGATCCCGCTTATTTTGTGGAGGACTACGACCGCCTGCACGTGGATGAAGGCGGCCTGGTCATGCTGATCAGCCGCGATACCGCGCTGGCCACCGGCCGCGTCGACGAAAAGCTGTTCATTACCGACACCATCGACTACGTAGCGCCGGCCGATCCGGTCAACCTGCCGGAAGAGCTGATTCTCAAGACGCCGGTCGACAAGACTCAACGCATCTACGGCTTCCGCGACATGCCGCGCTATTCGCTGACTGCCGTGGTGGGCGACGCCAAGGAGCACGCGCTGGCCAAATACTATAGCCAGCGGCGCCTGTATTTCGGGGTTACCGCCATTGTTTCCGTCGTGGTGCTGGTATTCAGCTTCCTGCTGACGCGCCAGGCGCAGCGCCTGCGCGAAAGCACCCGCGAAGCGACCTATGCACGCGAAAAGCTGCATGCGGCCGTCGATGCCAGCCTGGACGCCCTGTTTTTGATCAAGGCTTGCCGCGCCGGCGGCAGCGGCAGCGAAATTACGGATTTCATCCTGGTCGACGTGAACGAGCGTGGCGCGCGCGTTCTCGGCCATCCTGCAGACGAAGCGTTGGGCAAGCGCATGGGCGACATGCTGCCGCACTGGCACAGCGAAGGCCTGTTCGACAAATGCATGGGGGTGATGCGGACCGGCGAACCGCTGGAAGAAGAATTCGAATCGACTGTTTTCGGCGAACAGCTTTGGCTGCGCCACCAGATTGTCGCCATCGAGGATGGCGTTGCCGTCACGGCCCGTAATATCACTGAACGCAAGCGCTCCGAAATGGCCGTACGCCAGAACCAGGCGGAGCTTCAGGCCGTCAACGATGCCTCGCCTCTCGGCCTGGTGCGCGCCGACCAGGACGGCAAGTGCACCTACGTCAACCGGACCTTCGAGGCCATCACCGGCATGGCACGCGAGACCGCGCTGGGGGACGGCTGGTTCAATGCCGTGCATCCGAACGACCGCGACATGCTGCGCGCGTCGCTGCGCCACCTGAACACCACGCAGCAGGCTTTCCAGGAGACCCTGCGCTGCGTGCACCCGGACGGCAAGATCGTCTGGACCTCGATCAAAGTGGCGCCGATCGTGGTCGATAATGCGATCGCCGGCTACGTCGGCACGCTGGACGACATCACCCTGGTACGCAAGTCCGTCATGGCCTTGCGCGAGAGCGAAGCGCGGCTGCGCACCATCGCCGATACCCTGCCGGCCATGATCGCCTATGTCGACTTCGAAGAGATTTATCGCTTCCACAACCTGGCGTACGAGCGCGAATTCAGCAAGACCGGCCTGCAAGTCACCGGGCGCACCGTACAGGAAACCGTCGGCGAGAAGCGCTATGCCATGCTGCAGCCCTATATTGCCCGGGTGCTGCGCGGCGAGACCCTGACCTTCGAGGAAGAAGACGACACCGGCGACTACCTGCGCACTTATGACGTGGTCTACATCCCCCAATTGGATGAAGACGGCATTACTGTAATCGGCTTCCACGTGATGCGGCAGGACGTGACGGCGCAAAAACGCGAAAAACAGCGCCTGCTCAAGCTATCGCAGGTGGATGCGCTGACCGGGCTGACCAACCGTGCCGGCTTCCTGCAAAAGCTGACCGAAACCATGGCGGCGTGCCGCGAAAACCGCGGCCTGATGGCCGTGATGTACCTCGACATCGACCGTTTCAAGCCGGTCAACGATACTTATGGCCACGCCGTCGGCGACGCGCTGCTCAAGGCGTTTTCTGCGCGCCTGTCCAATACCGTGCGTGCCAGCGATACCGTGGCGCGCCTGGGCGGCGACGAATTCACCATCATCATGGACCACATCTCCAAGACCGAGGATGCAGCAGTCACCGCCTCCAAGATAGTACATGCCATGCAGCAGCCGTTCGAGCTGGATGGCATCCTGGCCAATGTCTCCACCAGTATCGGCTTGACCTATTATCGCGACGAGGATGTCAGTCCGGCCGAGTTGTTGAAACGCGCCGATTTGCTGCTGTACGAAGCCAAACAGGCTGGCCGCAACACCTTCCGCAGCGGCGAGCCGTTGCCGGAGATGCGTTCGCCGAACGCAGCCTGACCGGGATCAAGACATCCGCCTGCTGTTTGCGCTATATTTGCGCTTCCCACGCCCTGCTTTACATTTCATGCGCCTGCTGCACACTTCCGATTGGCATCTTGGCCAGTCGCTGCATAATTTTGACCGTTCCTACGAGCACCAGCGCTTCCTCGACTGGCTGCTGGATACCATCGTGTCCGAACAGGCCGACGCCTTGCTGGTGGCCGGCGATATCTTCGACAACGCCAATCCCTCGGCAGCTTCGCAGCGCCAGCTCTACACCTTCCTGCAGCAGGCCCGCGCCCGCGCGCCGCAGCTCGATATTGTCGTCATTGCAGGCAACCACGATTCGCCAGGCCGGCTCGAGGCTCCGGGGCCCTTGCTGGAGGTGCACGGCACGACCGTGATCGGCTACCCGCACCGCGATGCCGACGGCAATATCGCCATGGAACGCTTGCTGGTGCCGCTGACCGGCAAGGACGGCACTGTTGCGGCATGGGTGCTGGCAGTTCCCTTCCTGCGCCATGGCGACGTACCGCGCCTGGCGCCTGCGGAAGCGCCCGAGGGCGAAGATGCGCCGCAGCCGGATCCCTACCTGTCCGGCATCGCGGAGCTGTATCGCCAGGCACTGGAACTGGCAAGCGCCCGCGCGGCCGAGGGGCAGGCAATTGTCGCTATGGGCCATTGCCACATGGTCAACGGCACCATGTCGGCCGACTCGGAACGGCGCATCGTGATCGGCGGCACGGAGATGCTCCCTGCCGGCATCTTCCCGCCGCCCATCGCTTACGCGGCGCTGGGCCACCTGCACCTGGCGCAGCAGGTGGGTCCGCACGCCCACATTCGCTACTGCGGCAGCCCAATCCCGCTATCTTTCGCAGAGACCAATTATGCGCACCAGGTATTGCGCATCGACCTGCAAGGCGCCCAGGTTGGCGAGATCACCGCCCTGCCCATCCCGCGCGCCGTGCAACTGCTGCGCGTGCCCGAAAAGCCGGGCACGCTGGACGAAGTGAAAGCCGCCCTGGCCGCGCTGGAGCTTCCCGATGCTCCGCTCGAACAGCAGCCGCTGCTCGAGGTGCGCGTGAAGCTCACAGCTCCTGAGCCGGGGCTGCGCGCTGCGATTGAAGAAGCCCTGCAAGGAAAGCCTGTGCGCCTGGCGAAAATCGAAACCTCAAGCGCGGCCCGCGCCTCCTTTGAAGAAGCCGCGCTGTCGCTCGACCAGTTGGCCACCCTGCAGCCGGACGATATCTTCAAGCGCCTGTACCAGCAACGCTACGGGGCTGAAGTGCCGCCCGAACAACTGGCCGCCTTTGCCGAACTGGTGCAGCCATGAGGGTCCTGCGCATCGCCGGCAAGAACCTTGCCTCGCTGGCCGACGAATTTTCCGTCGACTTCACCTCCCAGCCGCTATCGGACGCGGGCCTGTTCGCCATCAGCGGCCCGACAGGCGCAGGCAAGAGCACCCTGCTCGACGCCTTGTGCCTGGCTCTCTACGATGACACGCCGCGCCTGCACAAGGCGGAAGGCAAGACGCCGGACGTGGGCGACCCGGTATCGTCACAAGACCCGCGCACCCTGCTGCGGCGCGGCGCTGCCGAGGGCTGGGCCGAGGTGGACTTCGTCGGCAACGACGGGGAGTCCTACCGCGCGCGCTGGAACGTCTGGCGCGCCAGGACCAAGGCCGCCGGCGCGCTGCAGCCGACCACGATGTCGCTGCACAAGCTGCCGGGCCTGCAGCCGCTGGGCCACAAAAAAACCGAGGTCATGGCGGAGATCGTGCAGCGCATCGGCCTGAGTTTTGACCAGTTCACGCGCGCCGTGCTGCTGGCGCAGAACGAGTTCTCCGCCTTCCTCAAGGCCCGGGACGACGAACGCGGAACCTTGCTGGAAACCCTGACCGGCAGCGGCATCTACAGCGAAATTTCAAAGCGCGCCTTTGAACGCTGGCGTGCCGAAGAACTGGCTTTGAAGACGCTCACCGCCGGCCTGGCCAACCAGCAACCGCTGTCGCCTGAGCAGCGCAATGAGGTCATCGCGCAGTCCGAAGCTGCGGAAGCTGCCCTGCATGCCTCTGCCCAGCGGGTCACGGCATTGGAAGGCGACCTGCGCTGGCACCAGCAAGCCGAACGCCTTGCCACAGCGATGCAGCACGCACGCGAGCATCGCCAACAGCGACAGTTCGAGTCCGAAGCGGCAGCACCGCGCCGTGCCGTATTAGTACAGTTGGATGCCGTGCAGCCTGCACGCGCCCTGGACGACGAAGTCGTTCGGCTGGCAGCCGAACGCGCCGCCACGCAGGCTGCAATTGCGCTCGCGGAGCAGGAAGCTGAACGCACTCGCCTGGCATTGGAAGTACTGACCGGCGACGCCCAGCAGGCCAGTAGCGCCGTCGCCGCAGCCGAAGAAGCGCAGCAAGCCGCCGCGCCACTACTGGACCAGGCGAAAGCGCTCGATACACGCCTGGAATCGCTGCAGTCGGCCTTCGTCCAGGCCGCCAGCGCCCGAGACGCCGCTGCCCAAGCCGATTCCGCCGCGCGGGCCGCCCTCGGCGCACGCGAAGCGCAGCAGCGGGCGCTCGCCAACGAGCAGCAGGCTTGCGAGCAATGGCTGGCCGCGCACGAGCACTGGTCGGCGCTGGCGCGTGACTGGGCGCGTTGGGACGTGCTTTTTGCGCAAGCCGGGCAGCAAGCCAGCCGCGCCGGCCAGCAATCGCAAACACTGGCAACCGTTCAGCAGGCGGTGGCACGCCATCGCCAGGACGAAGCGCACACCCGCAACAGTCTGGATGCGGCCACCGAGCGTTTGCGCCAGGCAGAGTCCCAACGCGAACAAGCCACGAAGACACTGGCCGCCATCGATGCCGACAGCATCGCCCGGCAGCGCCAGCAGCTGGACCAGCGCCGCACATTGCTGGCCGATGCAAACACCGCCTGGCAGGAATTGGCGCAACTGTCCGCGCGCCAGCAGGACCTGGCGGCGCGCAGCACCGCCTTGCAGACAGCCCGCGATAGCGCGGAAACCGAAGTTGCGGCAGCCCGCCAGGCCAACCTGGCGCTTGTCGCCGCATCGACGCAAGCCGAGCGCTCATTAAAACTGGCCGAAGCCGCAACAGGCGAGAGCGTCGAAAAGCTGCGCTCAACATTGCAGGACGACACTCCCTGCCCGGTTTGCGGTTCGCACGAACATCCTTACCGCCACGAAGACGGTCCGCTGCACGCCATGCTGGCGCAATTACAAGCCGAAGTTCAGGCTTGCCGCGACAAGCTGCAACGCAATATCAAGCACGAGGCGGAACAGCAAGCGCGCCTGCAGTCAAGTGTCGAGCAATTGGCGGCGATCAGCGTCGAGCAGCATGGCATTGACAATGCACTCGCCACCGCCCAGCCGCGCTGGCAAGCTGCCCTCCGCGCCCTCGCCGAAGTCGTAGGCCAGGCCGCTGCAGACGACGATGATTCCCATTGGCTGGCAACGCATGCCGATGCACTGCAATCGGCATTGCGCTCCCTGGAAAGCCAGGAACAGTCGCACCGCCAAGCCGCCCGCACCCGCGAAGTGGCGCAAACCGCCTGCGAGCAAGCAGCAGCCGAATGCAGCCGCCATCAGCAGGCGCTCTCCGCCGCCCAGGCAGCCCTGGCGCAGTCGGAAGCGCAGCACAAAGCCCTGGACGAGCAGCGGATCGATACCGCCCTGCAGATCGCCGACCTGCTCGACCAGCTTGACGCGCCGTTGGCGCGCGCCGGCTGGCAGGATGAATGGAAAGAAAGCCCGGCGCGCTTCCATGAACAGCGTTCGCGCGAAAGCAGGCAGTGGCAGGCGCAACGCCAATCTGCCGACGAACGCAGCGCGGCCATCGCTGCATTGGCGGTCGAACTTCAGGCGCTCCGCGTCGCCCAGCAGCGCTGCGCAGCGGACGCCGATAACACCCGGGCCGCCGCAGAAGCAGCCCGCGCAGCGTGCGATGCCGCGACGGTCGAACGCCAGGCCCTCTGGCAGGGCCGATCGGTACGCGAAGTGGAAGCAGAACTGCGCACGGCAGTCGCCGCCGCCCGCGCCAGCTTGCAAGCCCGCCAGGAATCCGCCCAGCAAGCTGCCCAGCAGCGCGCCCGCGCCGAAGAGTCCCACGCGCAGGCCGTGCAGCGCCTTGCAGCGCTCGACTCGGCCGCAGAAAGCGCCGCCGCGCGCCTGCAATCCTGGCTCTCAGACCACCAGGCGCTTGGTATCGAAAGCCTGGACGCCCTTCGCACCCTGCTCGCCCACTCTCAGCAAGCGATCCGCGACGAACGCACCAGTCTCCAGGCGATTGACCAGTCCCTGGCCTCTGCCAAAGCGGTACAGGCGGAACGCGAAGCGCAGCACGCAGCGCACCTGGCCAGCGCGCCGCAAGGCGAACAACGCAGCGCCGACGATCTCGAACAGGCCCTGGCAGCGCTGCAGGAAGAACGCAAGCAGGCCAACGACCATGCTGCAGCCCTCAAACTGCAACTGGCGCAGGACGACGCCCGCCGCAAATCCGCCGAAGCCCTGTTGGCCGACATCGCCCGCCAACAGGAAAACGAACGCCGCTGGGCGCAGCTGAATGAACTGATCGGCTCTGCCGACGGCAAGAAATTCCGCAACTACGCCCAGCAATTCACCCTGGACGTGCTGCTTGGCTACGCCAACGCCCATCTGGCGCAATTGGCGCCGCGCTACCAGTTGGAACGCATCGACAACCCCGCCCAGCCTTCGCTTGGCCTGCTGGTGCGCGACCTGCACATGGGCGACGAAAAACGCTCGGTGCACTCGCTATCCGGCGGGGAATCGTTCCTGGTATCGCTGGCCATGGCGCTCGGCCTGGCCTCGCTGTCGTCCAACCGCGTTCGGGTGGAATCGCTGTTCATCGACGAAGGCTTTGGCAGCCTGGATGCGGAAACCCTGCGCGTCGCGATGGACGCGCTGGATGGTTTGCAGTCGATGGGAAGGAAAGTGGGAGTGATCTCCCACGTGCAGGAGATGACCGAACGGATCGCCACCAGGATCGTGGTGCAGCCCGCAGCCAACGGTCGCAGCGCAGTCTCAGTCAGCTAGGCGCCAGGTGCGCTCATCCTGCTCGGCGCGCACCATTTCCCATCCCAGCTCGCGGCGGATCTGCTGCGGGTCGGGCAAAGGACGGCGTTCTTCCTGGCGCGACTGCAGCCAGTTGCGCACGGCTTCCTTGCTAGGTTGCTTGGACTTATCCATCGTAAACCTCCATCGGCATGACGGTCACTCCTTCAACGCGAGAAGTGGCGGCCAGTTGACGGAATGCGACGGCGAATTTGTTATGATGTGTAAATGGGAATCGGCGCCATTCAATCGTCAAGCACCTATGCGCCGCAGGCCAGCGCACCTGCGCGCAGCGCTACGCGTGCCGAGTCGGCCCCCTCCGCCCAGCAGGAATTCTCTCCCGAAGACCAGGCCAAAATCGACCAGCTCAAGGCACGCGACCTCCAGGTACGCCAGCATGAGCAAGCCCACCTTGCGGCAGCCGGCGGCCTTGCCACATCCGGTGCCACCTATACCTACCAGCGCGGCCCGAATGGCGTGAACTATGCCGTGGGCGGCGAAGTCAATATCGACACCTCGCCCGGCCGTACGCCGGAAGAAACCATCAGCAAGGCGCGCCAGATCCAGGCTGCAGCCCTGGCGCCAGCCGATCCGTCCGGCCCGGACCGCAGCGTGGCGGCACGCGCCGCCCAGATGGCGCAGCAAGCCCAGGCTGAGCTTTCAGCAAAGCAACAAGAAGTCCAGCGCGGTTATGGGCTTTCCGAAAAGCAAGCGACGATTGATATCTTTGCCTGATAAAATCGTCCTTTTGCCCGGAGTCTAGGCCATGTTCCTGAAAGCCCCACGCACCCTCACCTTCAAATGCGCGAAATGCAGCAAAGCAGTCAAGGTTGCATTGCAGAAAACTTCTGCATGCTCGCACATTACGCCGTACTATGGTGTCTGCACCTGCGGCGAAGTGAAGCTGCACGCCACCGGCGCCCCGGAAGCCGTCAAGTCCTACCTGGAATCGAACGGTTTGTGGACCCATCATCATTGATAAACCTCAAGAAAATCGGAAACTTGCCGTATCAGGGGTAGTGCACCTAAAAGGTTTCCTATCATGAACCCGCTAAACTCCATCGGCCCACGCCAGTACCAGAACACTTCCTTGTCCCCTGCCACCACGCAGGCGGAAAGCAAGCCTTCGCGCGCCAATGCAGTGAGGGACGTGAATGCGGATAGCGCAGTTTCCCTGTCCAGCAACGCAGTCGACCTGCAAAAGCGTGTCGACCAACTGGGCAAC
Organism: uncultured Duganella sp.; assembly: GCA_946482635.1. Next base: position 979 of record CAMLSG010000091.1, on the reverse strand, counting down.
AGGACCGTCGACATGGCCCAGGACCTGATTGGCAGCTTTGCAAAAAGTTTGCTTGGCGACAATGCCAAGGGTGCCAAGATTTCCTTTGATTCGGTGGCACTGGAATCAAATGCCAGTTTCGCAGCCGGCGTCCTGCATGCCGAAGGCGCCGATGGCGTGAGCGATGCGCTGGGCTTCAGCCTGGACGAGAACTCCCACTTCCTCGGCAAAGGGACCATCACCACCGCCGATGGCCGCAAGCTGAGCTTTGAGGTGGAAATCCAGTACAAAGCCCGGATGACCGCCGGTGCAGCTTCCAGCGTGCCAGCGCGCCGCAAGGAGCAAGCCGACCAGAACCCGGCCATGCCGCTGCCGGAAGTGGAATTCCCGGACATCGATTTCCCAGGCAGCCTGGCAGACCTGTTCCGCCTGATGGACCGCAATATCAGCGCCACCCTCAAGCAGCAGAACGAACAGGGCCAGGAAAGCGACGCCGGCAACCTGACCATGCGCCTGCTCAAGCTGGTCGATTCGGAATCGTCGCTGGACACCTACCTGCCGGCGAACGCCAGCGAAAAGGCCAAGGCTTATGGCCGCCTGCAATCGGAGCCAGGCCAGGCTGCGGAACTGGCGCATGCCGCCAACGCCGCCCGCCAAGCTGCGCGTAGCGGCGAAATCGACCCGCCGAGCGACGACATCGATCCACCGGCGACCGACATTGACCCACCTGCGACCGAGATTGACCCACCGGCAACCGATATCGATCCACCGGAAGCCGCAGCCGCCCCAATTGACCCGCCAGCGCCAGCCATCGCCCCGGCCCCTGAGGAACCGCCAGCAGCCTGAGCCCGCGTATAATGGCAGCCTCCTGAATTGAAATTCGGGGTCAGGTCTTGCAATCGGACATTTTGTCCGATTGACAGACCAGACCCCGAAATTAATTATAAAAGCCAAAATTCAAGTAAAAACGTGGATCTCTGTTTTTCCATGGATAATGTGT
>CAMLSG010000090.1 GCA_946482635.1 uncultured Duganella sp. | reverse complement strand
TTCGTTCTGCGCAAGCCGTGGTGGGATTCGGTCGATGGAATGGCTGGAATCATCGGCGACGTACTGCGCTTCGAACATCACGAGATGGATTCCGCTTTAAAACATGACAGCTTCTGGATGCGGAGAATCGCCCTCCTCCATCAATTGGGATGGCGTGGCAGAACCGATGAAATGCGGCTATTTCGCTATTCACTCGCACTTGGCCATGAGAATGAATTTTTCATTCAGAAAGCAATAGGCTGGGCCTTGCGCGATTATGCGCGGCATGCGCCACATAATGTCGCTCAATTCATAAATGAAAATAAAGCGGGACTATCAAAATTGAGCATTCGCGAGGCCGCGAAGCACATCATGCCCCAGAACCAGGCTGCACTTTAGCGCGAACCAGCCAGAACTTGGCGTGCATTCCAATAGCTGCCGTACGACGGCAAAACAACACGGATAAAGCACACAATTGCCGGCCCTCAAAACGTCGCGTTAAACTCGTGACAACTAAAAGGAGGCCGAATAATGAATAAACTCGCATTTCAGCAGTTAATTGCTTGCTGTGCTTTTATTTCCGCTGCCCCTGCAATGGCCGGCGTCATCGCCACATTTGACGACCTTCAGTTTCCTCCGGCGCTCGATAGTGCAACCGGCATTCAATGGACTAATTCCACCAGCAGCCTGGAATACAAAGGCGTTATTTGGGATAACCGGTTCGGCGTTGTTGGCGATGAATATCGGGTCGGAGGGCCGGCCGGTCCATTATTCGGTATCCCACATTCCGGGCATTACTTCGTCTCCAATGCATCCGGCGACAGCGGCTTGACGATTACGACGAACAAGCTCCTGACAGGCGCATGGTTCGGACGCAACCAGTACTACGGCTTCGGCGAGGGTGGCGCGGACCAGGTCACGATCGTGGCCCTGAACGGCGCGACGGAACTTGGATCAGTCGTGTTCGATTTGCCGGAAAGCCATCCCGGCTTGCCAGAGCCTTTATCCTTTGTCGATACCAGTATCTTCGCGACGCTGGGTGCCATCACCAGCTATCGCATTGACCGCCGGGAGCTGGGCCAATTGAACGGCAACTGGGTCGCCGACGACTTCACGTTCGCCGATGCAGCGCAAGTCCCTCTCCCCGGCTCAGCTTTCCTGATGCTCGGCGGCCTGCTGGCCTTCGTTGCCGCCCGTCGCCAGCGTCCATGAATGAAAACGGCCCGGCCGCTTGCGCGACCGGGCCGATCCTTGCCCTGAAGTCAGGCTTGCTTAGCCGATGAACTTACGGGCATTGCCCCACATGCGGGCCCATGGCGAATCCTCGCCCCAACCGTCTGGGTGCCAGGAGTTCTGCACAGTACGGGAAACACGTTCCGGGTGCGGCATCATCACGGTGAAGCGGCCGTCAGCCGTGGTCACCGAGGTCAGGCCGCGCGGCGAACCGTTCGGGTTGTACGGATAGGTTTCGGTGGCGCTGCCCTTGTTGTCCACGAAACGCAGGGCGCCGATGGCCTCATCGATATTGCCGGTCTGGCTGAAGTCGGCGAAACCTTCGCCGTGCGCAATTGCGATCGGGGTCTGGGTGCCGGCCATGCCTTGCAGGAAGATCGATGGCGAATCCAGCACTTCCACCATCGAGAAGCGCGCTTCGAACTTCTCGGACTTGTTGGTGGTGAACTTCGGCCACGCGTGTGCGCCTGGGATCAACGATTTCAGGTTCGACATCATCTGGCAGCCGTTGCAGATACCCATGCCGAAGGTGTCCTTACGCTGGAAGAATTTGGCGAACTGGTCGGCCATCTCCGGGTTGAACAGGATGGACTTCGCCCAGCCTTCGCCCGCACCCAGCACGTCGCCGTAAGAGAAGCCACCCACCGCGATAATGCCCTGGAAGTCGTCCAGCGAAACACGGCGCGAAATCAGGTCGCTCATGTGCACGTCGACGGCGGTAAAGCCGGCGCGGTGCATCGCCCATGCGGTCTCGATATGGGAGTTGACGCCCTGCTCGCGCAGGATCGCAACGCGTGGCCGCACGCCGGACGACAGGAACGGTGCAGCGATATTTTCCGCCATGTCGAAGGTGATTTTCGGCTGCATGCCTGGGTCGGTTTCGTCCAGCAGGCGGTCGTATTCGGCATCCGCAGTGGCCGGGTTCTCGCGCACGCGGGAAATGCGCCAGCTGGTTTCGCTCCACAGGCGGTGCAGTTCGGCGCGCGGCTGCGAGTAGATGATCTTGGCGTCGCGCGTGAATTCGATCACGCCACGGTCATTTGGCTTGCCGATGATATGGCTGCAAGCACCCAGGTTGAAGCTGCGCAGCACGTCCATGACGGCCGACTTCTCTTCTGCCGGAACCTGGATTACAGCACCCAGTTCTTCGTTGAACAGTGCCGACAGGGTCAGCTCATTACGGCGCTCCGCCACCTGGCCGGCCCAGTTCTTGGCGTCGCCGTGGTCCATGGTGCCTTCTTCGCCCAGGGTCAGCATATCCAGGTTGACCGACAGGCCGGCGCGGCCGGCAAAGGCCATTTCCACCAGGGTTGCATACAGGCCGCCATCGGAACGGTCGTGGTAGGCCAGGATCTTGCCTTCCTTGTTCAGTTGCTGGATGGCGTTGAAGAAGCCCTTCAGGTCTTCCGGCGAATCCACGTCCGGTGCGGCATTGCCCAGCTGGCCCATGACTTGTGCCAGCGCAGACGCGCCCATGCGGTTCTTGCCGCGGCCCAGGTCGATGACGATCAGCGAGGTTTCGCCCTTGTCGGTACGGATTTGCGGGGTCAGCGACTTGCGCACGTCGTAGACCGGCGAGAAGCCGGAAACGATCAGCGAGACAGGCGAAATCACGGCCTTGTCGGCACCCTCGTCTTTCCAGGTGGTGCGCATCGACAGGGAATCCTTGCCGACCGGGATCGACAGGCCCAGCGCCGGGCACAGTTCCATGCCGACCGCCTTCACGGTGTCGAACAGGGCTGCATCCTGGCCTGGCTGGCCGCAGGCAGCCATCCAGTTGGCCGACAGCTTGATGTCGGAGATATCGTTGATCGGCGCGGCAGCCAGGTTGGTGACGGTCTCGCCCACGGCCATGCGGCCCGATGCCGGCGCGTCGATCACCGCCAGCGGGGTACGCTCGCCCATTGCCATCGCCTCGCCCACGTAAGCGTCATAGCTCAGGGTGGTCACGGCGCAATCGGCCACCGGCACCTGCCATGGACCGACCATCTGGTCGCGCACGGACATGCCGCCCACGGTACGGTCGCCGATGGTGATCAGGAAGCTCTTGTCGGCAACGGTTGGCAGCAGCAGCACGCGCTTGGCGGCCTCTTCCAGTTGAATGCCGGTCAGGTCGATGGCTGGCAGGTCGTTCTGCACGTGCTTGACGTCGCGGTGCATCTTGGGCGGCTTGCCCAGCAGGACTTCCATCGGCATGTCGACCGGGTTGTTGCCCATTTCCTGGTCGATCACCTTGAGCTGGCGCTCTTCCGTTGCCACGCCGACAACAGCAAACGGGCAGCGCTCGCGTTCGCACAGGCCCTGGAACAGGGCCAGGTCGCCTGGGGCAATCGCCAGCACATAGCGTTCCTGCGATTCGTTGGACCAGATTTCCTTCGGCGCCATGCCGGATTCTTCCAGCGGCACCTTGCGCAGGTCAAAGATCGCGCCGCGCTTGGCGTCGTTGGTGATCTCAGGGAAGGCATTGGACAGGCCGCCCGCGCCCACGTCGTGGATCGAGATAATCGGGTTCTTGTCAGCCAACTGCCAGCAGCCATTGATGACTTCCTGGGCGCGGCGTTCCATTTCAGGGTTGCCGCGCTGGACCGAATCAAAGTCCAGGTCAGCGGTATTGGTGCCGGTCGCCATCGACGAAGCGGCCGAACCGCCCATGCCGATGCGCATGCCAGGGCCACCCAGCTGGATCAGCAGGCTGCCGACAGGGATGTCGTTCTTGTGGGTGTGCGAAGCAGAAATGTTGCCGATACCACCCGCGATCATGATCGGCTTGTGGTAACCCATCACGGTGTCTTTGCCGCCCGCGAACTGCTGGCCGATGTTCTGTTCGTAGGTACGGAAGTAACCGCCGAGCACAGGACGCCCGAACTCGTTCGAGAACGCAGCGCCGCCCAGCGGGCCCTCGATCATGATCTGCAGTGGCGAAGCGATACGCTCCGGCTTGCCATACACCTGGCTTTCGTCACGCTTGCCGGCTGGTGCCGTCACGTTGGCGGCGTTTTCCCAGGCCTGGACAGCGCCAGGGATCATCAAGTTGGAGACGGTGAAGCCAGTCAGGCCGGCTTTCGGCTTGGAGCCGCGGCCGGTTGCGCCTTCATCGCGGATCTCGCCGCCGGCGCCGGTCGAAGCGCCAGGGAACGGGGAAATCGCGGTCGGGTGGTTGTGCGTCTCCACCTTCATCAGGGTGTGCACCAGTTCGGTCGAAGGCGCGTATTCCTGGCCTTCACGCGGGTAGAAGCGGGTAACTTCGGCGCCTTCGATGATCGACGAGTTGTCCGAATAAGCCACGATGGTGCCGCGCGGGTTCTTCTCGTGCGTGTTCTTGATCATCTTGAACAGCGACTTGTCCTGCGCTACGCCGTCGATGGTCCAGTCGGCGTTGAAAATCTTGTGGCGACAGTGCTCGGAGTTCGCCTGCGCGAACATCATCAGTTCCACGTCGGTCGGATTGCGCTTGGCGTTGGTGAAAGCTTCCAGCAGGTAGTCGATCTCGTCGTCCGACATCGCCAGGCCCAGGTCGGTGTTGGCCTTTTCAAGCGCGTTGCGGCCGGCGCCCATGACATCGATCGATTCCAGCGGCTTGGCTTCCAGGCTCGAGAACAGGCCGGCGGCCTGGTCGGGATGGCGCAGCACGGATTCAGTCATGCGGTCGTGCAGCAGCGCGGCCACAGCCTGCGCCTGCTCGCTATCCAGCTTCTTGGCCGCGCCCAGGCCGGTGCCCAGGATACCGCCCTTCAGGTTGATGCGATAGGCAACGCCGCGCTCCACGCGGTGAATATGCGCCATGCCGCAGTTATGCACGATGTCGGTCGCCTTGGAAGCCCAAGGGGAAATGGTGCCGAAACGGGGAATGACGACAAACTCTTCCACCACGCCTTCAGCATGCTCCGGCAAGGCTGGCTCGCCATAGGTCAGCAAGCCGTTCATGCGGTTCAGGTCGTCTTCAGACAGGGGCGAAGCGGAGTCGACAAAGTGGATAAAGCGGGCTTGGACCGACGTAATGGCCGGCAGAACTGCTTGAAGCTGGTTGAGGAGGCGTTGGCTACGGAAGGAGGACAGGGCGTTGGAACCCGGCAGAATCAACATAGTGGGGGCGTGAAGAATGCAGCGTTGCTGCGGTTTAAAGGAATACTGTGCACGAGCTGACTGGTCTTGCTGTATTTCGATTTGCCGACATTATACTTGTTTCAGGCATCACTTCCCACCCTTCCTTCATTGGTCCGAAAGCAACATTTGCTGCATTTCCGCCTGTTTTTTGAGCGTCGTTGGGGTATTCTCCCCCTATGACAGCCATCTGCCCCAAAAAATGCAGGAATATAGCGACCTGTCAGTCCTGGTAATCGACCCCAACCAGCATATGCGCAGCGGGCTGCACAATATGCTGGGCCAACTGGGGATTACCCGCATCGAGCATGGCGTCAGCGCAGGTACTGCCATCCGCCACCTCGAAAAGCGGGCGTTCGCCCTGGTGTTTTGCGAATATGACCTGGGCAATGAGCAAGGGCAGGACGGGCAGCAACTGCTGGAAGACCTGCGCCACCACAAGCTGATCTCCCCTTCCACCATCTTCATCATGCTGACCACCGAAGGCGTGTACAGCAAAGTGGTGAGCGCGGCCGAACTGACCCCGACCGATTACATCCTCAAGCCCTTTACGGTCGACGTGCTGGCCCAGCGCATCGCGCGGGCCGTCGACCGCCGAGCCGCCCTGCTCCCGGTACACCAGACGATGGAGCGCGGCAAGCTGCGCGAAGCGATCCTGGCCAGCGAAGTATCGGCAGCGGCCAATCCGCGCTACGCTACGGAATGTGCGCGCTTGCGCGCCGAGGCCCACGCGGCACTGGGCGAAATGGCGCAAGCGGAGACGCTTTACCGGGAAATCCTCGAAACTCGGCCTCTCGGCTGGGCCCAGCTTGGCCTGGCCCGCTGCCAGTTCCAGCAGGGCATGCTCGCTGAAACGCTGGACACCCTGCAGCACTTGATCGACGACAACCCCAAGTACATGGCGGCCTACGATCTCATGGCGCGTACCCAGCAAGCTTTGGGACACATTGCCGATGCCCGCGCGGCACTGGAAACGGCAGTCTCGATTTCGCCGCACATGGTTCGCCGGCTGCGCCACCTCGGCCAGCTGGCACTCGACTCGGGCGACCTTGATGCGGGCGAAAAAACCTTCAAACAGGTGGTCGCCAAATCGAAGTACTCGGAATTCCGCGATCCGGAAGACCATGTGCACCTGGTGCAGGCCCTGGTCCGGAAAGGCGATGCCAACGGCGCTGCGAATGCCTTGCGTGAACTGGATCGGTCAGCGCGCAGCGGACCTGCGACGGACGCCTGCAAGGCTTTTTCAGCCGCGCTGCTGCAGGAACTGAACGGCAATGCCGACGCGGCGCGTGCCGAACTGGCGAATGCGGTGCGGGCAGCCGGCGAGGCCGCCGCCCTTTCCAGCGCTTTGAAACTGGGCCTGGCGCAAAACTGCCTTCACCAGGGAATGGATGAACAAGGCATGCAGTTGCTGGATGCGCTGGCAGGCGACCCGGCCAGCGGCGTCAGCGAATCCGATGCGGCAGCGGTCTATGAACGCGCCGGGCGCAAGGAACTGGCGGAAAACCACGGCGACAGTGTTGAGCGCTATCTTGACGGCCTGGTCCGCCAGGCGGCCGCCCGTAGCGGCCAGGGCGACCAGCGCGGCGCGATTGAAGTGCTCCAGGCGGCCGTGCGGCGGCGGCCGGAGAATGCCGGACTGATCTCCGCCCTCGCCTCCGCCATGCTGCGCCTGATGGGCGACAGCGGCTGGGAAACGGCGCTGGGGGAACAATGTGCGGCGCTGTTGGTACGAATGCGCAAGGCCGATCCCCATCATCCCATGCTGGCTGCGTTATCATCACAATATGTCACCCTGCGGGGCAAACAATAAGAGACGAAGTCAATGCAATCGTATAGCGACCTGTCGGTGCTGATCATCGACCCCAACCCGGCAATGCGGGGCAACCTGCACAATATGCTGAACCAGGCCTCGATCACGCGGATCGAGTATGCCGTCAGCTCGGGCACGGCGATCCGCCAACTGACCAACAAGCGCTTCGACGTCATCCTGTGCGAATACGACCTGGGCAGCGGTAACGACGACAATGGCCAGGACGGCCAGCAACTGCTGGAAGACCTGCGCCACCACAAACTGATCGACCGCTCGGCCATCTTCATCATGCTGACCTCGGAAGCGGTGCAGACCAAGGTCATTGGCGCCGCTGAACTGACGCCGACCGACTATGTGCTGAAGCCTTTCACCGTGGATGGCCTGATGCAGCGCATCGGCCGCGCGGCGGAGCGCCGCGCGGTCTTCATGCCGATTTACCAGCTGATCGCCCAAGGCAAACAGCGCGAAGCGATCGACGCCTGCCAGGAAGCCGAATCGGCCAATCCTCGCTATGCTACGGATTTCGCCCGCCTGCGCGCCGAACTGCATTACGAAGCCGGCGAGCTCGCCCAGGCGGAGCTGCTTTACCAGGCGATCCTGATCGGCCGTCCAACCGGTTGGGCGCAATTGGGCCTGGCACGTTGCCAGTTCGGCCTTGAACGATATGCCGATGCGATGGGCACGCTCGAGCGCCTGCTCGAAGCCAATCCGAACATGATGGCGGCCTACGACCTGCTGGCCCGCTCATACGAGGCCATGGGCCAGTCGCAGCAGGCCAAGAAAATCCTGGAAGATGCGGTTTCCATGTCGCCGAACATGGTGCGGCGCCTGCGCCATCTCGGCGAAGTCGCCTACGGCACCGGCGATATTACCGCGGCGGAGAAAGCCTTCCGCCAGGTGGTCACCAAAGCCCGCTATTCCGAATTCCGCGATCCGGAGGACCACGTGAACCTGGTGCGCGCCCTGGTGCGCAAGGGCGATGTCAACCAGGCATCAGGCGTGATCCGCGACATGGAGCGCACGCTGCGCGCCAGCGCCAATACAGAAGTGTGCAAGCATATTTCGTCGGCCCTGCTGCTGGACGTGACCGGGCATGCAACCGAAGCCGCCTCCGAACTCTCGAATGCCGTAACGGCCGTCGGCATGGCGCGCGGCCTGTCGAATCGCCTGCGCATCGGGCTGGTGGACTCCTGCCTCAAACACCGCCTGGACAAGGACGCCGCCGACGTCGTGATGCACATGATGAACGACAATGAGAAGCCGATTACGATGGAAGAAGCCGTCAGTGTCTTCGAAAAAGCCGGCCGCCATGACCTGGCGCGAGGCGTTGGCGAAAAGATCGACAACGTCATGCAGGAATTGGTGACGGAGGCCGAATCCATGGCCCGCCAGGGCGATCACCGCGCGGCAGTGGCAACCTTGCACCAGGCCCTGCGCCGCACGCCGGGCAACCTGAAGGTGCTGTATGCCGCCGTGCAGGCCATCCTGCGCCAGCTGGACGAACTGGGTTGGGAGGCGCCGCTTGGCGACCAGGCGGGCGCCTTGATCGACCGCATCCGCCGTCTCGACTCTGGCAGCCCTGCGCTGGAAGCCCTCCTGATGCAATATTCGGGCACCCAGCGCAAATACGGTATTTCTACGACCGCTTAACGCTTCCCAAAGCCGCCGCCCCCCGGCGTTTCCACAACGAAAACATCACCGGGCTGCATATCGGTCTTGCCGATATGCCCCAATTGTTCGGTGCTGCCATCGGCGCGCAGAACTGTGTTGCGGCCCAATGCGCCCGGCTCGCCGCCTGCCATGCCGAACGGCGCATGAATCCGGTTATTCGACAGGATCGCTGCCGTCATCGGTTCCAGGAAGCGCACCTTGCGCACGCCGCCATTTCCCCCATGCCATCGCCCAGCACCGCCCGAGCCCTGGCGGATTTCGTAGCTTTCCAGCCTTACCGGGAAGCGGAACTCCAGGATTTCCGGGTCCGTCAGGCGCGAATTGGTCATATTGGTCTGGACCACGTCGGTGCCGTCAAAGCCGTCGCCCGCGCCGGAGCCGCCGCTGATGGTCTCGTAATACTGGTACTTCGCATTCCCGAACGTGAAGTTGTTCATCGTTCCCTGCGAAGCACCCTGCACGCCCAGCGCGCCGTACAGCGCATTGGTAATGCAAGTTGAAGTTTCGACGTTGCCCGAAACGACCGACGCCGGGTAATGCGGGTTCAGCATCGAGCCCGGTGGAATGATCACATGCAGTGGTTTCAGGCACCCGGCATTGAGCGGGATGTCGTCATTGACCAGGGTGCGGAACACGTACAGCACGGCCGCCATGCAAACCGCCGACGGTGCATTGAAGTTGTTATCGAGCTGCCCCGAAGTACCGCTGAAATCGATCTCCGCGCTGCGTTCGGCTGCGTTGACGCGAACCGAGACGTTGATGACGGCGCCGTTATCGAGTTTCAGTTCAAAGCTGCCATTGCGCAGCGCGCTGATAACGCGGCGCACCGCCTCCTCAGCGTTGTCCTGCACATGCCCCATGTAGGCGCGCACCACGTCAAGGCCGAAGTGCGCGACCATCTTGCGCAGTTCCTCGACACCCTTCTGGTTGGCCGCAACCTGGGCGCGGAAGTCGGCCATGTTCTGGTCCGGATTACGCGCAGGGTAGCGCGCGCCGGCCAGCAAGGCACGCGCCTCGGCATCGCGCAGCTGGCTGCCGGATGCGCCGTCGACCAGCTTGAAATTATTGATCAGGACGCCCTCTTCCTCGATATTGCGCGAGTCGGGCGGCATCGATCCCGGCGTGCTGCCGCCAATATCGGCGTGATGGCCGCGCGAGCCGACATAGAACAGGATCTCGCTGCCTGCCTCGTCAAAAACCGGGGTGATGACGGTGACGTCCGGCAGATGGGTGCCGCCGTTGTAAGGGTCGTTCAGCATATAAACATCGCCGGGATGCATGCGTCCGGCATTCTCGCGCATCACCGTCTTGATGCTTTCACCCATCGAGCCGAGGTGCACTGGCATATGCGGCGCATTGGCAATGAGGTTGCCTTCGGCATCAAAAATGGCGCAACTGAAGTCCAGGCGCTCTTTGATGTTGACCGAGTAAGCGGTATTTTGCAGGCGCAAACCCATTTGTTCGGCGATCGACATGAACAGGTTGTTGAAGATCTCCAGCATGACCGGGTCGGCCGTGGTACCGATGGCGCGGCGTACCGGCAGTGCTTCAACGCGGGTCAGCACCAGGTGGTCCTGCGGCGTGACTTCGGCTTGCCAGCCTGGTTCAACGATGGTCGTCGCATTGGCTTCGGCAATGATGGCCGGGCCCTTGATGATGTCGCCAATGCGGGTGGCATCGCGCTTGAACAGCCCCGTGTCGTGCCACTGTCCGGCGCTGTACATGCGCACGGTTTGCGATGGCGCCAGCGGCGCATGGCGTGGCGCCTGCTGCGGCGCGGCTTCCGGCGGAGCGTCCGACTTGCCGATCGCTTCGACCGATACTGCTTCCACGATGAGAGCCTTGGCAGGCATCAGGAAGGAAAAGCGCTTGCGATAGGCTGCCTCGAACTGCGCCTTCATGCTGTCGATGCTGTCATACAGGACGATCAGGGCCGAATCCGTGCCTTCATAACGCAGGTGGACTCGGCGCACGACACTGATACGTTCATCGGCTACTGCCTGGGCGTGCAGCTCGGCCACCGCTTCGGCGCCAAGCGCCTCCAGGCGGGCCTCCAGCACGGCCCGTACTTCCGTTGCCAGCCGCAATTCGACGGCGCCCTCGCGCATCGCAGTCTGGTCGGCAAGGCCCATGCCGTAGGCCGACAGCACGCCCGCCAGCGAATGGATGAAGACTGTCTTCATCCCCAGTGCATCCGCCACCAGGCAGGCGTGCTGGCCGCCGGCGCCGCCAAAACTGGTCAGGGCGTACTCGGTCACGTCGTGGCCACGTTGCACGGAAATCTGCTTGATCGCATTGGCCATATTGCCGACGGCGATCTCGATGAATCCTTCCGCCACCTGCTCCGGCGACGAGGGAGCACCCGTCGCTGCCTGGATGTCAGCCGCCATGGCGCTGAACTTTTCGCGCACAGCGGCAGCGTCGAGCGCCTGCGCGCCGTCGCTGCCGAACAATTTCGGGAAAAATTCCGGCTGGATCTTGCCGAGCATCACATTGCAGTCCGTGACTGCCAGCGGGCCGCCACGCCGATAGCTGGCGGGGCCGGGATCGGCGCCCGCGCTATCCGGGCCAACACGGAAACGGCTGCCGTCGAAATGCAGGATCGAGCCGCCGCCCGCCGCCACAGTGTGGATGCTCATCATCGGCGCGCGCATGCGCACGCCGGCCACCTGGGTCTCGAACACGCGCTCGAATTCGCCCGAGAAGTGCGAAACGTCGGTCGAGGTGCCGCCCATGTCGAAGCCGATGATCTTCTCAAATCCCGCCGCGCGGCTGGCGCGCACCATGCCGACGATACCGCCTGCCGGGCCGCTCAGGATCGAATCCTTGCCCTGGAAGGTGCGGGCATCGGTCAGGCCGCCGTTGGACTGCATGAACTGCAGGTTCACGCCAGGCAGTTCCGATGCCACCTGGTCCACATAACGGCGCAGGATCGGCGACAGGTAGGCATCCACCACGGTGGTATCGCCGCGTGCCACCAGCTTCATCATAGGGCTGACCAAGTGTGAAACGGATACCTGCGTGTAGCCGATTTCGCGGGCAATCTGCGCCACCGCCGCCTCATGCGCGGTGTACCGATACCCGTGCATCAGCACTATAGCGATCGAACGCAGTCCCTTGTCGTAATGCGCCTGCAGGCCGGCGCGTGCGGCGGCAGCATGCAACGGCTGCACCACTTCGCCATGCGCGCCGATGCGTTCGTCAATCTCTACCACATGCTGGTAGAGCAGCTCGGGAAGAACGATATGGCGCTCGAACAAGCGTGGGCGGTTCTGGTAGGCGATGCGCAAGGCATCGCGGAAGCCGCGCGTAATCGCCAGAACGGTCGGTTCCCCCTTGCGCTCAAGCAGCGCATTGGTCGCAACCGTCGTGCCCATTTTGACGGCATCGACCCGCTCGACCGGAATCGGCCCGGCGGCCGCAACACCCAGCAAATGACGGATGCCTGCAATGGCGGCATCACGGTAATGTTCGGGACTTTCCGACAGCAGCTTGTGGGTCGCCAGGCTGCCATCGGGCTTGCGCGCCACAATATCGGTGAAAGTACCGCCACGGTCGATCCAGAATTGCCAATCCATTGCGCTGCCTCGCTCTCGTCGTGAAGCAGTTATTGTAGTGCTAGAATGCCCCGCATGACGCCCCTCTTTACGATTGCAGAGCTTCGCGCGATCGAGCACGCTGCGGCGCAGCGTTTGCCCGGCGGTGCGCTCATGCAGCGCGCCGGCCAGGCTGGCGCCAATGCAGCGCTCGGCTTGCTGCCATCCACCATCGATCGCGCCAAAGTACTGGTGCTGGCCGGCCCCGGCAACAACGGCGGCGACGCGCTCGAAGCCGCGGCGCACCTCGGCCATGCAGGCGCCCAGGTTACCATCCTGCATTTCCCGCCCGCTGGCACGGCCGCACCGGAACGGATCGATGCGCTGCAGCGGGCACGCAGCTCGCCCGCCAGCTTCGCAGCGATCAACAGCGCCGCAGACGCGCGCGCCGTTGCGAGTAGCACCGAATGGAACCTGGTTGTCGACGGCCTGTTCGGCATCGGCCTGACACGGCCGATTGCCGGGGACTTTGCAGAATTGGTCTCAGCGGTCAATGACCTGGCCTGCCCCATCATCGCGCTCGATGTACCGAGCGGCCTGGATTCCGACACCGGCGCCATCGTTGGCGGGGAATCGACCGGCATTGCGGTACGCGCCACCCACACGGTGACCTTCATTGGCGACAAGCCTGGCTTGCACACGGCCGAGGGCCGCGATCATGCCGGCTTGGTCATCGTCAACAGCCTTGAAATCGACCACGAATTGTTCCCGGCGGCCGGCGCGAAACTGAATGACGTGGCGCTGTTTGCGCACTGCGCGCGCCGGCGCCGCCATAGCTCCCACAAAGGCAGCCATGGCAGCGTAGCCGTCGTTGGCGGCGCCCGCGGCATGGCCGGCGCGCCGCTTCTTGCAGCACGCACTGCACTCAACAGCGGTGCTGGCCGCGTTTACGCATGCTTCGTCGGCGAGCCCCCGGCATTCGATGCCGCCCAACCCGAACTAATGTGCCGAAGCGCGCAGGAATATGACTTCAACAGCGCTGTGCTGGTGATCGGCCCCGGCATGGGCGGCTCGGCAGCGAGCGCCGAAATGCTGGCCAGCGCCCTGCACAGTCAAAGCGCAGTGGTACTCGACGCCGACGCCCTGAACCTGCTGGCAGGCTCCGAAGCCTTGCGCACGCAACTGGCACAGCGTAAGGCGCCCTGCATCCTGACGCCGCACCCGCTGGAAGCCGCGCGCCTGCTGGGGATAAGTGCAGCCGACGTCCAGGCCGACCGCCCGGCGGCGGCCCGTGCACTGGCAGAACGGCTCGCAGCAACCGTCGTGTTGAAGGGTTCAGGAACGGTGATCGCGGCGCGCGATGGCGCCATTGTCATCAACACTACCGGCAACCCGGCCCTCGCGACGGCGGGCACGGGCGATGTGCTGTCCGGCCTGTGCGGCAGCCTGCTGGCCCAGGGCTGGCCGGAGTGGGAAGCAGCTTTGGCCGGCGTCTGGCTGCACGGCATGGCGGCCGATCTCCTTGTCACCAAAGGCGCGGGCCCAATCGGCCTCACCGCGGGCGAACTGATCCCGGCCATCCGCGCTGAAGTCAACCGCCTGGCAGCTGATTACGGCAGCTGAAAAAAAATCAGGCGATCCGGCCGGCCGCGATCGTGATGACGCGCCCGCAGCGCGCTGCGATGTGCGTGTCGTGCGTGACCAGCACCAGGGTCGATCCATGTTCACGGTTCAACTCGAACATCAGCTGGATCACCGATTCGCCGGTGGCCGCATCCAGGCTGCCGGTCGGCTCGTCGGCCAGCAGCAATGGCGGTTGCGTCACGAAGGCGCGGGCCAGGGCTACTCGCTGCTGCTCGCCGCCGGAGAGGAATTTTGGGTAATGCTTCAAGCGGCTGGAAAGCCCTACACGGCCAAGCATGGCCTCGGCCTTCTCGCGCGCCGCACCGTCGCCGGACAGTTCCAGCGGAAGCATCACGTTTTCAACCGCAGTCAAATGCGGCAGCAACTGGAAGGACTGGAAGACGAAGCCCAGCTTTTCCTTGCGCAAGGCGGCCCGGCCATCTTCGTCCAGCGCGAATATGTCGACGCCATCCAGCACCACTTTGCCTTCGGTCGGCGTATCCAGGCCGGCCAGCAGCCCAAGCAAGGTTGATTTGCCGGAGCCGGAAGCCCCTACAATGGCGAGCGTTTCCGCCTTTTGCACGGTAAAATCCACCCCATGCAGGATGGTCAGTTCGCCGCTGGCGTCGGCCACCCGCTTGCCCAGGCCGGAGACGGCAATCGCCGACTTGGCCACCAGGCCGGAAGTTTGAGGAGTATCACGCATGATCATGTTCAAAAATAGTGTCCGCTTCTTCGCAGTGCTGATCCTGATGTTCAGCGCCGCCACGAACGCCTATTCTGCATCAAAAACCGTCCTGGTGGTGGGAGACAGCCTGTCGGCCGAATACGGCATCTCGCGCGGGGCCGGCTGGGTCGCCCTGCTCGACCAGCGCCTGAAGGACCAGAAACTTCCTGCCACGGTTGTCAACGCCAGCGTCAGCGGCGAAACCACCAGCGGCGGCCGCACCCGCCTGCCGGCCCTGCTGAGCAAGCACAAGCCGAATATCGTGATCATCGAGCTGGGCGCCAACGATGGCCTGCGCGGCCTGCCGGTCGCCGCCGCAGAATCCAACCTGCGCGCCATGGTTGACGAATCACGCAAGGCCGGCGCCCAGGTGCTGCTGGTCGGCATGCGCATGCCGCCAAACTACGGCCGTGATTATGCCGACAAATTCTTTGCCATGTACGGCACCCTGAGCAAGGACGTGAAAGTGCCCCTGGCGCCTTTCATGCTCGATGGCGTCGCGCAGAAACCGGAACTATTCCAGCCAGACCGCCTGCACCCGCTGGCGTCAGCCCATCCTATCATCCTGGGTAATATCTGGCCCCACCTCCAGCCAATACTGAAAACAAAATGAAGTATCCAGAAATCCTGCCTATCGAAGACGTCCTGGCCCGCCTCGACGACTTCGACACCATCATCGACGCCCGCAGCCCTTCCGAATACGCGCTCGATCATCTGCCTAACGCGATCAATTGCCCGGTGCTGGACGACGAGCAGCGCATCACGGTCGGCACCATGTACAAGCAGGTCGGCTCTTTCGAAGCGAAGAAGGTCGGCGCGGCCATGGTCTCGAAGAACATCGGCTACCACATCGAGACGCTGTGGCTGGACAAACCGCGCGACTGGAAGCCCCTGATCTATTGCTGGCGCGGCGGCAACCGCAGCGGCTCCATGGCGACCGTGCTGGCCAAGATCGGCTGGCCCGTGGTGCAGCTCGATGGCGGCTACAAGGCCTTCCGCACCGCCATCAACGCACAGCTGGAACAGACGCCGGAACTCGACTTCCGCGTGATCTGCGGCACCACCGGCAGCGGCAAGACCCGCCTGCTCGACACGCTGGAGGCGATCGGGGCGCAAGTGCTGGACCTGGAACAGCTTGCGGCGCACCGCGGCTCGGTGCTGGGCAATATTCCTTGCCAGCCGCAGCCTTCGCAAAAGGCCTTCGAAACGTCGATCTGGGACCGCCTGCGCCGTTTCGACCCTCAGTTGCCGGTCTTCGTCGAATCGGAAAGCCGCAAGGTGGGCAGCCTGCGCGTGCCGGGCGCGCTGATGGAACGCATGCGGGCTTCGCCTTGCATCGCCATGCAGGTGGCGCGGGAAGACCGCGTCAAGCTGCTGATCGAGGACTACCAGCATTTCGCCTGCAACGCCCCGGCGCTCAATGCGCAGCTGGAATTCCTGGTGCAATTGCACGGCCGCGAACGCATCGAGCGCTGGCAGGCCATGGCCTCTGCAGGCGAGATGCCCGCCTTGGTCGACGAACTCCTGGTCGACCATTACGACCCGGCCTATCTCAAATCGATCCACCGCAACTTCGTGCAATACGACAAAGCCACCGAACTGGCGCTTGCCGACATCTCGCCCGAATCCTTCATCGCCGCTGCGCGCAGGCTGCATGGCGCATAGCGAGCAATAGCAATCCGCACAGGGTCATCGCCAGGACGGACGGTTCTGGCACGGGCGGAATGGCCTTGGCGGCGCTCACGCCGGCCGTAACGCTCCAGCTGAAGTCCTTGTCCGTGTCGCTGCGGTTGAAGATCGACAGCGAAAAGAATTCGTCGATGCCAGGTTGCGCGCCGTCCGACCCGAAGCTTCTTGTATAAGCCGTTGCAGCGTCGGCGCCTGCAAGCCCGATATCAAAGAACCCGCCTGCAGCTGCATCGAAGGGCGACCCGGCGCCGACTTCCTGCATGCCGAACAGATGGCCGCTCACCACCAGCGCGGAGTTCGGCGTCAGGTGTATGGTGGCGTCCCAACTCGCCGTTCCTTCCGCGAGGTACCATTGACTCAGCGGATCACGCAGCTCGGCATGCGCATTGAAAGCGTAGTCCGTGCCGCCGGAAAAGGAATCCCAATCGATAAAGATGCTGCTGGCGTTGTCCATGCGGCTTGAATCGCCAATCGCATGGGCCCCGACTGGGCGGGTACCGACATACTCCCGGGAAAACTCTTCCCGCGTTCCAGTCACTTTCGCCGCCGCGCGATACTGCTGCCCGAGCAGGCCCGCCGCGGCTGTACCGCCTAGCGGATCGAGCGAATAGGCATTGAATTCGAGGTCAGACAGCTGCAGGACGATATGGCTGGTGCCGGGCGCGGCAGGCGATTCCTGGGCGCCGGCGGCGCTGACGCAGACGCAGAACAGCGCAGCGAGACCTAAACGGATCATGTGCATGATGTGCTCCTTCCAAGATATGGACGGCGGGGCGCCGCCCCGCAGGACATTATCCGCACATAAGAAAAAAGCCGGGGTCCGTTTGCACGGACACCGGCTCTCATAGAGCGCTTAGCTGCTTACTCGGCTTGCGGCTTGATCGTCGCGACCGGATGCAGGATCTTCACCTTTGCTTTCTGCTTCAGCGCGTCGATGTAGCCAGTCATTTCCTGTTGCGAAATGATCTGGTTGATACGCTGGCCTTCCTGTTCGCGACGGGCAGCATCCTGTTCCGCTGGCTGGCCAACCTTGCCGATACGGTACACGCCGTAGCCCTGGCCTGGAATTTCCACGCCAACGTAGGCTGGCAGCTTGGAGACATCGGCCTTCATCACTGCAGCGACGGCCGCAGGGTTGATGCCTTCCGCCTTGGCGCGCGAGATGGTCTTCACATCGCCGAAGCCTGCAGCGTCGCCGGACTTCTTGGCGACAGCCAGCTTTTCTTCGCCGGCTTTCTTCGCTGCTTTCACGGCCTCTTCCAGCGCTACCTGCTGCTTGATCGCGGCTTCCACTTCGGCCAGCGGTTTCTTCGAGGCTGGCTTGAATTCCACGATGCGGCCAGCTACCAGGGTTTGCGGCGCAACTTCAACTGCCTCGGTGTTGCGCTTGTTCTTCAGCGAATCGTCCGAGAACAAGGCGGTCAGGAACTTGGCGTTGTTGAATGGAGCAGCGCCCAGGATCGGGTTAGGCTGGCGGGTAACGCCATCCATGGTTTCGATCTTCAGCTTCAGCTTGTCGGCAGCCGGTTTCAGACTTTCGAACTGCGAATATACGGTGTCGGTGAACTGCTCCGACAGGTCGGAGTACAGCTTGGTGGCTTTCTGCTTCTTGATCTCGGCAGCGATCTCGCCCTTCACTTCGTCCAGTGATTTCACCTGCGCCGGCTTAAGTTCGGTCACAGTAACGATATGGTAGCCAAAATCCGATTCCACCAGCTCGCTGATTTCACCCTGCTTCAGCTTGAACGCGGCAACTTCGGCCGGGTTGGAAGCTTTCGCCAACACGCCCAGGTCGCCGCCCTGCGCGGCGGAGCCTGAGTCATCGGACTTGGCTTTGGCGATCTTGGCGAAGTCGGCCGGATTCTTGCGCACTTCGGCCAGAACTGCTTCAGCCTTGGCTTTGGCAGCAGCTTTGTCGCCCGTTGCAGCGATCAGGATGTGCGAAGCGCGACGTGCTTCTTCAGCCGTATAGCGTTTTTCGTTCGACTTGTAGTAGCTGGCGACTTCTTCGTCGCTGACGGTGACTTGCGAAGCAACGGCATCCGCGTTGAATACCACGTATTCGATCTTGGCCGACTCAGGAATCTCGAACAGCTTGGTATTCTTGTCGTAGAAGGCCTTCACCATTTCGTCGGTGACCTTCACGTTCGGCAGGAATTGCGAAACCGGCAGTGCCAGCTCCTGCACTTCACGCTCTTGCGAACCGAAATCGGAAATCGCTTTGGCAACGGTGCGCGGCACAAAGGCGCTCAGTTCAACACCGCTGGCGACTTGTTGCAGCGCCAGGTCGTGGCGAATCTGCTCCTGGTGCATGCCGGCGGTCATGCCTTGTGCAGCCAGGATCTGAAGGTATTGTTCCTTGTCGTAGCTGCCATCAGCCTTGAACAGCGGCAGCTGGGTCGTGATAGCCTCTTGCACCTTCTGCTCGCTGGTGGTCAGGTGGGCGCTGCGGATTTCCGCGTTCACGGCGCGCTGGGCGATCAGTTGATCCAGGATGCCCTGCTTGAACTCCGGGGTATCGAACTGTTTCTGGTCGAACTGTGCGCCAAAGCGCTGGCGCATCTGGTCCAGCTGGCGGCGCTGGGCATTTTCCCATTCCTGCTGGGTCAGCGGATAGCCGGCCACCTTGGCAATGGTATTCGCGTCTTCGCCGAACAGCTTGACGCCGCTCACGCCGACCAGCACAAACGACGGCACGATCAGGAGCGCCAGGATAATCTGCATCAGCTTTTGATGCGTACGTACGAAATCAAACATGTCAGCGTGGTTTCCTAGAGTGGAGGCTTTAAAACTGCTCGCGCGATTTTACAGGGCAGTTGCTGATGTTGCAAATGAAAAAGCCCCACCGTCTTTTGGACTTGTGGGGCTTTCTCGGGATTCTGGCGGAGCGGACGGGGCTCGAACCCGCGACCCCCGGCGTGACAGGCCGGTATTCTAACCAACTGAACTACCGCTCCAGGTAGTGTGTGTGCGTTTGCTGGCGGAGCGGACGGGGCTCGAACCCGCGACCCCCGGCGTGACAGGCCGGTATTCTAACCAACTGAACTACCGCTCCAGCATTCACAACACAGGTACTACATTTTGTTTAAGCTTTGGTGGGCGTTGAGAGGGTCGAACTCCCGACCTAATCCTTGTAAGGGATCCGCTC
>CAMLSG010000089.1 GCA_946482635.1 uncultured Duganella sp. | reverse complement strand
TGACGCTGTCGATGTAGGTGTAGTTGCCCGAGATGCCGAAGCCGGACAGCAGGCCGGGCAGCTTGTCGAAGTACTGCTGGTAGCCGATTTCCACGCCACGTGCACGTCCGGACGCATCATTGACCTGCGATCGGATCAGGAAGTCGTGCGGCTGGCCTGCGTTGTCGGTCAGGGTATACGTCGAGGTGCGGCCGATGATGACGTCCTTCAGCTTCTTGTTGAACAGGGCCACAGTGAGCGAACTGCTCTTGCCGAAGTAGTACTCGCCGGTCAGGTCGAAGTTGTTCGCACGTACCGGGCGCAGGTTCGGATTGCCGCGCGCATCGCCCTTATAGCTGATCGAATCGAGCACCGCCTGGTTGGTCACCGGGTCCTGGTGCGTTTTCACGTCCTGGCTCAGGGTGGTGTAGGCCTGCATCTGGTAGAAGTCAGGACGCGTGATCCCTTTCGAGAAGGCGGCGCGGAACTGCAGCTCGTTGCTTGGTTTCAGGCGCAGGTTCAGGCTTGGCAGGACGTTGGTGTAGCTGTTGTTGAACGTTTGCTTGTCGGCCTGCGCCGGAATGATCGGCACGCCCGGCATCGGATTGGTTGGCGGGGTAAACAGCGTGTAGCCGTCGGCCGACATATCGGTGCGCACCACGCGCACGCCGACGTTGCCGTCTACCGGGTACGGCAGCCAGCTGTCCGAGCCGAAGCGCAGCTGGCCGTAGGCCGACTTGGTGCGTTCGCGCTGTACGTTCAGGCCTTTGTCGTCACCGAACTTGGCAGGCGTCCAGTGCTGCGAACAAGGGGAGGATTTGCAGACCATGTCGGTGTAGCTATGCAGCTTGGCAAAGCCGCCTGGCGGCGAACCGAGGGACCAGGACAAGTCGGGCGCCACGAATTGCGGTGGCGTCGGCATTTTTCCGCCAAAGAAGTTACCGAAGGAGACCGGCGTGGTGCCGCCAGCGAAACGCGGGTCGCTCAGATAGGCCAGCTGGCTCAGTGGCTGCCACGAATCGCCAACTGCCCACGGCTGCGTGATCTGTGCCCATTCGGAATCGTGCGTCGAACGGGTTTCCGCCTCGCGGTCGGTGAAGCGTACGCCGAAACGCAGGTCCTGCAGCACCGGGCTGTCGAAGATGAACTTGGCGTCCAGGCGGCCCGCGGTCTGGGTCGCCTCGGCCTGGTCGCGGTGTTCCTGGGCGAAGCCCCAGTAGTAATTGGCCGGATTTGCAAGGTGGGCACGGTCTGCGGCGTCGAAGCCGAACTGCGGCGGAGAGCTGCGCAGGTCCAGCGTTTCCTTCGGCATGTAGCCGCCCAGGCCAACGGTGTTGTCGAAGCCGTCAGTCTTTGCCTTGATGTGCTGCAGGTCGGTCTTGAACACCCAGCGGTCGCTGGCGCGCCAGGTCAGATTCCACGCCACGTCGCGGGTATCGGCTGCGCGGCCGACTGCACGGGTGTTGGTGCCGAAACCTACGCCAGGTTCGGTCGGTGCGCGCAAGGTGCCAGTCAAGAGCGCGCCGCGATCGTCGAAGGTCGCGCCAGGATCGAGCACGATGGTGGCCGGGTTGGCAGTCTGGAACAGCGATGCTTCCGTGGATTCCAGCTCGTACTTCGAGCGGAAATACGTCAGGGAGGAAGACAGCGTGTCTTTCTTCCACTGCAGGGCGCCATACAAGCCCTCGCGGTCGCGGTCGAAATTGCCGCGGTTCCAGGAACCGCCGCTCGGAATCCAACGCAGCGCGCCGCTGTTGTCGCCCGAAACCGCATCGGTACGGGGGATGAATGGCGAGACGGACATGCCGTCGCTGCGGGTCTTGATCTGCGAACGGGCCACGTCGATCAGCGCGCCGAACTGGCCGAAGCTGGTATCCCAACGGTTCGACACCATGCCGGAGTACGATGGCGCGGTCTCGCCGCGCAGTTTCGAACGGGAGGCTTCCGCCGAAACGGCGCCCTTGAATCCCTTGAAGTCGAAAGGCATGGCGGTACGCAGGTTGACCAGGCCGCCGACGGCGCCCTCGATCTGCTCCGCGGAAGGGCTCTTGTACACGTCCACGCCTGCCATCAGTTCCGGTGGCACGTCTTCGAAGCTCAGCGAACGGCCGCCGTTGGCGGAGAAGGAGTCGCGGCCATTCAGTTCGGAACGCACATAGCTCATGCCGCGAATCGACACGCCGGTACCTTCGGCGGCGAAGCGCATAATGCCGTCGCCCACGCCCTGCTGCGGGTCCTGGCGGTTCATGGTGCGGTCGATGGTGACGCCCGGCATGCGCTGCAGCACTTCAGTCACCGACTTGTCCGGCAGCTTGCCCATGTCGTCGGCGACGATCGAGTCGACAATTTCTTCCGCATCCTGCTTGCGCTTCTGTGCCGATTCCAGCGCGGCGCGCTGGCCGACCACGACCACGGTGTTGGAGTTGTCCTTGCTTTCCGTTGCGGTCTGCGCGAAGGCACCGCCGGCTGCCAGCAAGGCGATTTGTGCCGCCCCCACGGCGATCGCTGTCTTCTTCAAGTGTTTCACTGTGAATCCTCTCGTTCTAACTTATAAGTGTGATGACGGCTTGCTCAATTGCGCGGGCACGCGGCCGTGTTGGTGCGTGGACTGCGCGTCGATGTGGTAAGCCGGACAGGATGCGCCCGGCGCCCGCGCTGCGCCTCAATTGGCGCTTGCGATTTCGCCGCTGTGCGCGGCTAGAATTTGGAACTTCATGGAATGTCTCCGTCTATTTTTTCTAATCGTCGGTGCGATGAAACCATTCTGCCTACAGGCCTATGCAGCGGCAATTGCGAAAATCACCAATACAACAAACGAAAAACCGGAACAGTTTCTCGTTCAGGTAATTTTCAGCGCATTGGCGTAGCTCAACGCAGGCTGACCGGCCGGCATCGTCACCTGCAAACCTTCCGCAGTCTGGCGGAAGGCAAGCGGGCGTCCGCTGCTCACCAACTCGACGCGCGCGATGCGTTTAGTGAGGTGCGGCGTGGCGCTGCGCAAAGATTTGATGGTCACTTTTCCGTCCTGCGGCCAGCCCATGACAAAGGCGTACACCGCGTCGCCCTTGGCGGTAAAGCGGATATCGGCGGCGGAAAACGGTTTGCCTTTGCCTTCGTTGAAGCCCGCGCCCGACATCGGCGCAGCCGCTTCTTCCATCACGGGGCCCTCGCCGAATACGGCCCAGGGACGCGTTTCGTAAATGGCTTCGCCGTTCTTCGCCATCCAGCGCCCTACTTCCTCGACGATGGCGCGTTCCTGGCTATCGATGGTCCCATCGCCACGCACCGGCACGCTGAGCAGCAGGTTGCCGTTCTTGCTGACCACATCGATCAGCGTATGCAGCACCGTCTTTGCACTCTTGTAGGCATGGTTATCGTAAACGCGGCGATCGTAATGCCAGCTGCCGATGCAGGTACAGGTCTGCCACGGCAATTCCTCGATGCGGTTGCTTTGTCCGCGTTCGATATCCCACACCATGCTGCGGCGCTGCTGTTCGTTGAGGATCTTGCCGTTGACTACCGCTTCCAGCTTTCCTTTGGTGGCGATGCTGCGGTTGTACATATGGGCGGCCAGGCGCAGGCCGATATCGCTGACAGGCCATAGCGGCAGCACCGTATCGTCGTAGTAGACCATGTCCGGGTCATAGGAATCGATCAGATCGCGCGTGCGGTTGAAGAGCTTTTCGCCATATGCCTTGTCGGGGATCGCGGCGCCGCCGCCCCAGTGCCATTGGGCGTCCCACACGCCACCTTCACCGCCAGTCTTGCTGAGCGGATGGCGCTGCGCATACAGGCCCTGCGGATCAAGTCCTTCCCACCATTTGCCCACGCCGTCCAGGCGGGTCAGGTTGCCGTCGAACTTCTGCGCCGGCTCAAACCAGGTCCAGGCATGGGCCGCGTGCACGCTGACGCCGAAGCGCAGCCCGTTTTCCCGCGCAGCCTTGCTCCAGCCGGCGATCAGGTCTTTCTGCGGACCGATCCGGGTAGAGTTCCATTCCGGCTGGTAGCGGCTGCTGTACAGGTCGAAGTTGTCGTGATGGTTGGCCAGCGCCACGAAATACTTGGCGCCGGCCTTCTTGTACAAAGCCACCAGTTCATCTGGATTCCATTTGTCAGCTTTCCATTGATTGATGATGTCCTTGAAGCCGACCTGCGCGGGGTCGCCGTAAGCCTGCAGGTGGTGCTTGTGGACGTCGGTATCATCCTGGTACATCAGGCGGCCGTACCAGTCGCCGAATTCGGGCTGGCATTGCGGGCCCCAGTGTGCCCAGATGCCGAATTTGGCGTTACGGAACCAGTCCGGCACCTGGTATTTGTCGAGCGAATCCCATTCCGGCTTGAACGGGCCGGAGGCGATCGGCAGGCTGGCGTTTGGCGCCATGGCGTCAGCCGCGGCGCCGGCAGTTCCCGACAGCGCGACTGCGGGCACGGCTGCGCCCAGGTGTTTCAGCAGGTCTCGGCGTTTCATCAATATTCCTATCTACGTTTTGTCTTCAGCGTGCCAGCACGCTGCTCAGGTATTCTTCGTGGCTTGGCATGGCCGCCACGGCGGCAGCAATGCTGTCGCGCCGCAACCGCAAGGCGCGCAAGGCATCTTCTTGCGGCATGTCGCGCAGTGAAGGATCGGCACGCCCCGGCCAATGGCCCATGCCGGCATGCACAGCGAGCCAGCTGGTGGCGTCGAAGCCTTCCTCGTCGTATTGGTGTAGCACGCCGGCCTGGCGCCAGGCGTGGATTTTGAAGGCGAGCGTTTCGGGCAGTTCCATGTTGGCCATGTCGCGCCACAACTGGCTGTCGCGGCGCGCAGTCAGGCAGTAGTGCAGGATGATGAAATCGCGCACCCGTTCGAACTGGCGCACCATGCCGGAGTTGTAGGCGGCAACCGACGCTTCCGTTGGACGCACGCCTTTCAGCAACACTTCGATCAGGCGACCGAGGCCGCTCTGCACCAGGAAAATACTGGTCGATTCCAGCGGTTCGAGGAAACCGGAGGAGAGGCCCAGCGCCACCACGTTGTGCGCCCAGAAACGCGCGCGATGGCCAGTGCTAAAGCGCAGCAGGCGCGGTTCGGCGACCGGCACGCCATCGAGCCGGCGCAGCAACTGCTCGCAGGCGCGTCCTTCATCGATATAGCGGCTGGAGAAAACGTGGCCGTGGCCCGTGCGGTTGCTGAGCGGGATGCGCCACGCCCAACCGGCTTCCAGCGCTGTGGCGCGTGTGTAAGGCATCAACGCTGTACCACTGCGCTCGCACGGGCAGGCCCAGGCGCGATCCACCGGCAGCCAGTGGCTGAAGTCGACAAAGGGTTCTTCCAGCGTGCGGCCAAGCAGCAGCGAGGCGAAGCCGGAGCAATCGATGAACAGGTCGCCCTCGATTACGCGGCCATCGGCCAGCTTGAGCTGCTCGACGCCGCCGTCGGCACGTCGCGCGACATGCACGATGCGCCCTTCGGTGCGGCGCACGCCGCGTTGCAACGCAAGCTTTCGCAGGAAAGCGGCGTACAACACAGCGTCGAAATGGTAGGCGTAGTTGAACTGGCGTTCCTGCTCCGACGCGCTGCCCTGGAACCGTCCTTCGCGGGCCATGACGCTGGGCAGGCATTGCTCGCCCAGCGCGCCAAGGGTTTCATCGCCAACGCGGCGATATTGGCCCCACAGCGCTTGCGGACCGCTCAGCCCTCCGATATCACCGAAAGTGTGGAAATACTGTTCGCCGTGCGCACGCCAGTCGCGGAACTCGATGCCAAGCTTGAAGGTGCCGTTGGTGGCGCGCAGGAACTCCGCTTCTTCGATGCCGAGAATGCGATGCAAGGCCCGGATCGAGGGGAACGTCGCTTCGCCGACGCCGACGATACCGATTTCCTCCGATTCGACCAGTTCCACGCTGCAGCCAGGGAGCGCTGTCGCCAGCGCCGTTGCGGCCATCCAGCCGGCCGAACCTCCGCCGACGACCACGATGCGTTTGTATACCGATACCATTTACTTCGTCTCCGTTATGTTCTGGATTCTGCAAGTGGCCATGGCTGCACGCAATTGTGAAAAATACCAAGGCGTTCAATGAAATCTTGCAGGGTGATTGAAGTACGCGGCCGCAGCATGGAGAATGCGCTGCTATGAACCCGATCCAGGCATGCTTATGCATCGCGCTGCTGGCGCCAGTGGCCGCCAGCGCCCAGGCGCGACTTTCGATTCCGCTCGATGGCGAGTGGCTTTTTCACAAGGTTGGCGACCATGGTTGGCAAACGGTCAACGTGCCCCACAGCTTCGGCGGATATCGTGGGCCGGCCTGGTATCGCCGCACGCTGCACCTGTCGCATGCACGCGACAAAGAACGTCACTACCTCGAGTTCGATGGCGCCCTGCTGGTCACTGAAGCGTGGGTCAACGGCCGGCATGCCGGACGCCACGCCGGCGGCTTTGCGCGTTTTCGTTTTGACATCACCGAACTGCTGCAGGAAGGCGGCAACGAGATTGCGGTTCGTGTCGACAATGCGCCGGACAGCAGCATCGCGCCACTGGCAGGCGATTACACAATGTACGGTGGCCTTTACCGGAAAGTGCGGCTGGTCTCGACCAGCAAGGTCCATTTCGACATGCTCGATTACGGCGGGCCAGGTGTGTATTTCAAGGCGTCCGAGGTGTCGCAGCAGCGCGCCGCGCTGTCGTGGACCGCGCGCGCCCGCAACGACAGCAGCCGCGCTGTGCATGCCGTCGTCACAACCCGCCTGCGCGATGCAAGCCACCAGGTAGTCGCTTCAGCGCGCCAACCGGTCCTGCTTCCGGCGCACAGCACGGTGCAGGTCGCACTGCAGGCCACCCTGCCCTCGCCCCGCCTGTGGCAAGGCGTGCGCGATCCGTATCTTTACACCAGTGAGGCCGAGCTGGCTGCGGCGGGAAGCGCTAGCGGCACGCGCGACCGGATTTCATTCCAGGCCGGCATCCGCGACATCCGGCTCGATCCACAACGCGGCCTTGTGCTGAACGGCGCCAACTACCGCGTGCATGGCGTCAACGTGCACCAGACTTCCCTGCCCGGCAAAGGCATTGCCGCCACCGACGCCGACATCGATGCCGACTATCGCATCCTGTCCGACCTGGGCGTGACGGGCCTGCGCTACGCCCATTACCAGCACCCCCAGCGCGCTTACGACCATGCCGACCGCGCCGGATGGCTGGTCTGGACCGAATTGCCGCTTACGGCAGCAGTCAACGGCTCCAGGGAATTCCTGGCCAGCAGCGAGCAGCAACTGCGCGAACTGGTGCGGCAGAATAGCAATCACCCGTCGGTCATGGTGTGGGGGCTGGGCAATGAGATCTACCAGTCCAACGCGGACAGTGCACGCGTACTGTCTTCACTGCAGCGTCTGGCCCATGAGGAAGACGCAAGCCGGCCAACCGCCTACGCCAACTGCTGCGGGCCGATCGACGGCCCGCAAGCCTCGCATACCGACGCCGTGGGCTCGAACGTTTATTTCGGCTGGTACGATGGAGAGTTCCCGGACCTCGGCCCTTTCCTCGATGCGAACCATGCCAAGCGCCCGGGCACGCCACTGTCGGTCAGCGAATACGGCGCCGGCGCCAGCGCATTGCAACAGGAGGATCCGCCGCAGCGGCCGAAGCCGGGCGGGCGCTGGCATCCGGAACAGTACCAGGCGCTGTATCACGAAGCAGCCTGGCGCCAGCTGGAAACGCGCCCGTGGCTATGGGCGAACTTCATCTGGGCCGGTTTCGACTTTCCCTCGGCAGGCCGCGACGAAGGCGATACGCCGGGCTTCAACGACAAGGGGCTGGTCAGCTTCGATCGCAGCGTGAAGAAGGATGCGTATTTCTGGTACCAGGCCAACTGGAGCAGCGTACCGATGATACACATCACTTCGCGGCGCCACACGCAACGCCAGCAGGCCAGCGTTGAAGTGAAGGTGTACAGCAACCAGGACACGGCCAGCCTGCGCGTCAACGGCGTCGATCTCGGCACGCGGCCCGTGACTGGCCGCATTGCGACCTGGCAGTTGCAACTGGCCGAAGGCGGCAATCACATTGAGGTCACTGCCGGCAACGCCACTGACAGCGTCGAATGGCACTACCGGCCAGGCTCGGCGCCTTCCCAGCGCAGGGACACAACCTTATAGCCGTTGTCGCGGATTGCCTTGAGCAAGGCCGGCAACGCGTCGGCCGTGGCTCCGTTCGCATCGTGCATCAGGATCATGCCGCCCCCTGCCTGCTTCAGTCGATCGACAAGACGTCCCACCAGCGTTTCGACGCGCATGTCATTGGGTGCCCAGTCGTCAATGCCCAGGTCGACCGAGGCCACCGTGACCTGGCGCTCCTTCAGTGCCGCCAGCACAGGGGCCGTCTCTTCCAGGAACGGAAAGCGGTAAGCCGCCGGTGCTCGGCCGAACACGCCGGCAAAAGCCTGCATCCCTTTCTCCAGATCCGCCAGCTGTTCGGATGCAGGCATCGACTTCAGTGATGGGTGAGCGAAGCTGTGCAGCGCTACGGTATGGCCAGCGCGCTCGACGCGCACACCCAACTCAGGATTCCTTGCAAGATTTGCGCCGGTCATGAAGAAAGTCGCTTGCGTACAGTGCGCCGCAAGCGTTTGCAACACCCGGTCGATTGTTTCAGGCACCGGCCCATCGTCGAAGGTCAGGACCACTTCGCCCTTCTGCAAAGGAAGCGCTGCGTATTGCGCCGCCCCATACCGCGCATATTCGCGCTTCAGGGTCAGGACACGCGTGGTGCCGAGGGCATCCGGGGCACAGGTGGCCGCCGCCGCGCAAGACGGCACGCCCACGGCAAACGCCAGTGCGGCCAATCCGGCAAGCCGTTTAAAGATCGGCGACTTCATCGGGCGCTCACGCGCAGCAGTGCCGAGCCATGCGGAGCCAGTGCCTGGCGAATACTCCCCCGCACCTGACCGAGGTCGGCCCGCCGCCACAGGTCGCGCACCGTTACGCTCCGGCCACCCAGGTTAAGGCGTGACAGGTCGAAATCAATCTGCGCCGGCGCATCTTCCGTATT
This sequence comes from uncultured Duganella sp., assembly GCA_946482635.1. The sequence continues at coordinate 10,523 of CAMLSG010000089.1, read as the reverse complement.
GAACATGGCCAGATAGTAAGCGCTTTCGGAACCATTCGGGCGGGCAGTCCAGATGCGCGTGCCGGCTTCGGCGCGGTGCGGCCGGTTGCCGTGGCTTTTCTGGTTCACGGCCAGCACTTCCGGATTGGTCAGCAAGGCCAGGGTCGGCGCATCCAGGTGCCGCAGGTCGCCCCCCATGATCAGCGGAGAGCGCGCGATGCTCCATAAGGTCATCAGCATCTGCTGCTCGTCCGGTGTGAACTTCGTGTCGCGCGAGTTCATCGCAAGCCGGCCAAGAGGCAGCATGTCCGCATCGGGCCAGGAATTTTCCGCCATGACCGGGTTCCAGTTCTCAAGGCGCTGGAACTGCTCCTTCAACAGCTTCCATTCGTCCCAGAAGTCGTCCGAAATGCGCCACATCTGCGCGTAATGCGGCACGTGGGCATCCCAGCGCAGGTCCATTTCACCCGGCGACAGGCTTAGCGTGATCGCGCGCCCGGAGGCCTGGATGGCTTTGTGCGCGGCTTCGACTTCGGGCCAGTTGCGTTCATAAGGCCGCGACATGTCGTCCATCTTGACAAAATCGACGCCCCACGACGCATACAGCTTGAAGATCGAGTCGTAGTATTCCTGTGCGCCGGGCTTGCTCATGTCGATGCCGTACATGTCGCCGTTCCACTCGCATATGGCCTTGGTGTCGGCGATGTCCTGCGCATGCCAGCGCGTCCCGAGGATCGGCGTGTTCCTGCGCACTGCCTGGCGGGGGATGCCGCGCATGACGTGGATGCCGAACTTCAGGCCCATGCGGTGCATCTGGTCGGCCAACGCCTTGAATCCCCTGCCCTGCGCCGCCGACGGGAAGCGGTTGGGCGCCGGCAGCAGGCGTCCGTATTCGTCCATCGTCAGTTCGGCATCCTTGCGGTATTCATAGCTGTTGGCATTTGGCTCATACCACTGGATATCGACAGTGAAGATATCGTAGCCCGAAGGCAGCAGCTTCTCCACCATGATGCGGGCATTTTCCAGCGCCTGGGCCTCGGTAATAGTGGTGGCAAAGGAGTTCCAGCTGTTCCAGCCCATCGGCGGCGTTGGCGCCAGCGCCTTCCTGCGCGCGGCGCCTGGAACCGCGGCGAACGTGGTGGCTGGAAGGGTTGCGGCTGCAGCAGCGGCCACGGACGTAGCAAACAGTTTGCGGCGGGATTGGTCAATCATGGCTTATCGGCTCCAGCGTCACCAGCACAACGTCATTGCTGCGCATCGGTACCTTGAAATTAAAGTCGCCTGACTTGCCAACCGTGACCACGCGGTCCGTTTCGGGCGAGTCCTTGGTCTGGGCATTCAGTTGCTCGAGCTGCGCCGGCGTCAGCTTGTCGGGCGCACCCATTTCCAGATAGGCCGTGTAGGCATCGTTGGCCTTGAAGCCGGTGCGGCGTACCTGCAGACGGTATTTGCCCGCCTTCGCATTGCGGAACTCCACCTCGGCCGGCTGCGATGGCGTTGCCGGCTGCACGCGGCTGTAGAAGGAGCGGTTGCTCAGCTCCTGTTTCGGCTGCTGGAAGTCCCACACCACGGCGCGCATTGCCTTGCCGTCGGCGGCCGCTATCACCTGGCCATCCTTGACCGGAATCTCCTTGCCGCTCAAGGCGTGCAGGTACTTGTAGGAGAAATACGGCGCCTTGCGAATGCCTTGGGGGTTCATCAGGCCGAAGCCGCCTTCGAACGGCTTGTTTTGCGGCCCCGGTTCCTCGAACAGGTCGGTGTACGTCCAGTAGCTCATGCCCTGCACCAGCCCCTTGGTGCCCTTCAATTTGCTCAGGATGTAGGCGGCACCGACATAAGAGTCATGCACCTTGTCGCGCGGGTTGTAGCTGGTGCTCCACTCGGTGAAGTACAACGGCAGCTGAGGATACTTCGACCCGGCGATCTGCCCGCGCACCCGGCGTACGTCACCGATGATGGCGTCGGGAGACGGCGACAGCTTGGTGTCCTCGACGCCCTTTTCGTCCAGGAAGCCGCTATCCACGCCATAGGTGTGGGTGGTCACGAAATCGACTGCCGCGCCGCTCTTTGAAACATGGTCGAGGAACTCGGGCACCCAGGCCGCACCTGCGGTGGAAGGGCCGCCCACGCGCAGGGCCGGATCGATCGCCTTGATCGCCTTCGCGGTAACGTCGTACAGCTCGAAGTAGGCCTTCTGGTCGGCATGCTCCCAGAATCCGTCGAGGTTCGGCTCATTCCACACCTCGAAGAACCAGCTGCGCACTTCCGCTTCGCCATAGCGCTGCTGGCAATGCTTGATGAAAGCCGTGACCAGCTCGCGCCAGCCATTCAGCTCGGGATGCGAAGTATTGCCCTCCCAGTAGAAGATCTTCGCATTCGACGTGGCCAGCGCCTTGGGCGTGAAGCCCAGTTCAACGAAAGGCTTGATCTTGCGCGCCAACAGGTCGTCATACAGCTTGTCGATTCCGGTCCAGTCATAGACCAGCTTCCCGTTTTCCTTTTTCACGGTCTGCAGCACGTCATGGAAGATGGCGTGGAAGCGGATATAGCGGAAGCCCGTTTCGTCCACCACCGTCTTCAGCTGCGCCATGCTGTCGTCGCGCTGCAAGGTGCCGGGATAGTCGGAACCGACCGACAGGTCGAAGAAGCGGTCGAGCGGCTGCTCGGCTTTGGCTGCATCCAGCACCACCTTGCGTGGCGCCGCAATGGCAGCTGTAGTGAAAAAACAGGCCGCGCCAAGCGCCGCGAGGCCGATACGATGCAGGTGAATCATCTTTCCAGGCTCCTCATTTCAACTGATGGACCGGGCGATGCTAGCACTGCAAAATCATCGCGGGAACTGCTGGCACGCCTCTTGCGGTAAATCATTCAGCGGGTCGGTGATTTTCATAATTGCAGCGCTTCGGGCAGTCTGCAAAGATGGCCTGGTTTATCAAAATGAAGGATGAAAAACCATGCGATCCTGGATCCTGGCCATGCTCTTCCTGGCCGCAAACAGCGCGCTTGCGCAAACCAGCGTGATTCCCGTCTGGCCCGAGGGCGTGCCGAACGCCCGTGCGCACGCAGGCCCGGAACGGGTCGACGGTGAACGTATCAGCAACGTCAGCGAGCCGACGCTGGCAGTCTACCCGGCCGCCCTCGACCGCCAATCCGGCACCGCCGTCATCATTTGCCCCGGCGGCGGCTACCAGTTCCTGTCCAATACGCGCGAGGGGCAGCAATATGCCCAGTGGCTGTCCGGCCTTGGCATCACCGCTTTCGTGCTGAAGTACCGCCTCGCGGACTATGGCCACCCCGCGCCCTTGCAGGACGTGCTGCGCGCGATCCGCCTGGTGCGTTCCCAGGCGGCGAAATACGGCATTGCGGCGGACCGCATCGGCGTGATGGGCAGCTCGGCCGGCGGCCACCTCGCCGCCAGCGCTTCCACCCTGTTCAACCACCCTGCCGGCCGTGCCGGCGGCGAACTCGATGCCGTCAGCACGCGCCCGGACTTTGCCATCCTGATGTACCCGGTGATCACCATGGAAGCGCCGGCTGTCCACGCCGGTTCGCGCGATGCACTGCTTGGCGCCAAGCCATCCGCAGCCATGGTCCAGCTCATGTCGGTGGAAAAACAGGTCAGCGCCGCGACCCCGCCCACCCTGCTGATTCACTCGCAGGATGACGGATTGGTCCCGGCCGACAACAGCATCCTGTATTTCCAGGCCCTGACGCGGGCCAAGGTGCCGGCCGAAATGTTCATCTTCGAGCACGGCGGCCACGGCATGGCCATGCGCACCGGGAACGGGACTGCCACCAACTGGACGCGCCGCGCCGAAGAATGGCTGCGCGACCGCAAACTGATTCCATAACATCGACAACACAGGAGCATCAATGAACGTGCAATACAAGCGCCGGATCATGGCGGCCGCGGTTTCCGCCGCCGCACTTGGCGCCGCCAGCGTGGCCTCCGGCGCGCCGATCACCACCCTCGACCGCAACGGCGCCTGGGTCTCGGTCGAAGCCTACGGGCCGAACGTCGTCCACATCACGATCGCCGCCGACAAGGCCGAAGCGCTGAAAGGCCCGGGCTTCGGCATCCTGCCCAAAAATGCGGACAATTCCGCCTTCCGCCACACCAGCGGCAAGGACGGCGACACCTTCGCCTCCGCGGCGCTGAACCTGCGCGTCGCCCCGGCCCCCCAGCCACGGGTCCCGTCACAGTCGGAAAAATACTTCGCGCCGCAACTGGCGCCGGTTGCGCTGCAGGTCAGGAACGCCAAGGGCGACCTGGTGCTCGACATGACCGGCTGGGAGCTGTCGCCGCAGACCGTCAACACCGAAAAGACCTACCAGGCCGGCGCCAGCTTCAGCGTCCAGGCCGACGAGCATTACTACGGCATGGGCCAGAACCAGGAATCGACCGGGCCGCTCGACCTGCGCGGCCGCGTCCTGGACTGCAAGCACTGGTATGATGCCCCGGCCGGCGAAACCGTGTGCATGCCGTTCATGGTCTCGTCCAAGGGCTATGGCATTGTCTGGGACAACCCGTCGGCCACCCGTTTTGTCGCTGGCGTCAACGGCCGCACGTCCTTCCAGTCCAATGTCGGGGAGCGCGTCAGCTTCTTCGTCATCACCGGCAGCACGCCGGAGGAAATCTATTCCGGCTACGCCCGCGTTACCGGCAAGACCCCGATCCCGCCCAAGGCCGCTTTCGGCCTGATCCAGTCCAAGGCCCGCTACGACAGCCAGCAGGAAGTACTGCGCGTGGCGAATACCTACCGCCAGAAAAAGTACCCGCTCGACGTCATGGTGGTCGACTGGTTCTACTGGACCCGCATGGGCCAGCTCGACATCGACCCGGCGCAATACCCGGCACCCGCAGCGATGAACAAGGAACTGCACGACCTTGGCATGCAGTCCATCGTGTCGGTGTGGCCACGCTTCGAAACCTCCGGCCGCTACTTCAACGAACTCGATGCCAAGGGCTACTTCCTGAAGGACAAGGACGGCAAGACGGTCGATGGCCTGCCGTTCCGCTCCGACCGCACCGGCGCCCTGATCGACGCCACCAACCCGGCCGCGCGCCAGTGGTTCTGGGAGCGCGTGCGTGACAACATCCTGTCGCAAGGCTTCGATTACCCATGGCTGGACGAGACGGAACCGGACCTGGTCCCGGATGGATTTTTCTATTCGATCGGCAGCGGCGACCGTTATCGCAACCTGTTCCCGCTACTGCACGTGGAAGGCGTACAGCAAGGCATGCGCGCCTGGAAGCCGAACAAGCGCGCCCTGATCCTGTCGCGCGCGGCCTACCTCGGCTCGCAGCGCACCGGCGCCCTGTTCTGGTCTTCCGACATCCATCCTTCGTGGGAAGCGCTGGCGCGCCAGGTGCCGACTGGCCTGAACATGACCGCTTCCGGCATCGCCTACTGGGGCAACGATATCGGCGGCTGGCAATGGCTGCCGCAGTCGACCAAGGCCACCAGGGCGCCGCTGGTCGATCCGCGCGGCGCCGAAGCAACCATCGGCCAGAACCACGACTATCCGGAACTGCTCACGCGCTGGTTCCAGTACGGCACCTTCCTGCCGACACTGCGCCTGCACGGCGACCGCAAGCACGCGGAAATCTGGGAATTCGGCCAGCAGGCCGAAACCATCATGGCGCGCTACGACCGCCTGCGCTACCAGCTGATCCCCTACATCTATAGCCAGGCCAAGGCCACCTGGGACAACGGCGCGCCATTCATGCGCCCCTTGTGGATGGACTTCCCGAACGATCCGAAAGTGGCCGACATCGGCACCCAGTACATGTTCGGCCCCGCCTTCCTTGTCGCCCCGGTGACCGAGCAGGGGCAGACAGAGAAGGACGTCTACCTGCCGGCAGGCGGCGACTGGTACAACTTCTGGACCAACGAGAAGCTGGCAGGTGGGCGCTGGGTGCGCGTCGCCGCGCCGATCGACCAGATCCCCGTCTTCGTGCGCGCCGGTTCCATCGTGCCGCTGGGCGCCGACATCCAGTCCACCGCCAGCAAGCAGGCGATCGCCGAAATCCGCGTCTATCCCGGCAAGGACGGAGAGTTCGCGCTGTATGACGACGATGGCGTCTCCTACGACTACGAAAAAGGCAAGGGCACGCTGGCGAAACTGGCATGGAATGACGCGACCGGCCGCCTGGCCGTGAACGGCGACAGCGAGCTGTCGCGCAAGGCGCCGGGCATCACCAAAGTGGTGGGCAAATGAGCCGGGACCCGGCACCGACGGACCCGGCTCGCCGCCGCAGCCTTCTCAAGCTGGCCCTGGCCGGCGCCGGTGCGGCCGCGGCGCCATTGGCCCCGGCGGCTGCCGCTTCCGCAGCGGCGCCATGCACCCCGCCCGGCGCCGCCCTGCAGCCGGCCTACGGCATCGAAGGCCAGCGCAAGGCGGACCTGGGGAACGGCATGTTCGTGAACCCGATCGTGCCGGGCGACCATCCCGACCCTACCATCCTGAAGGACGGCGACGATTACTACATGACGTTTTCGTCCTTCTACTCCTACCCCGGCGCCGTCATCTGGCATTCGCGCGACCTGGTCAACTGGTCGCCCATCTGCGCCGCGCTGCAAAAACCGCTTGGCTCGGTGTGGGCGATGGACCTGGCCAAGCATGGCGGCCGCTACTTCCTGTACATCCCGGCCGGCGACTCGATTTACGTGGTCCATGCAGACAATATCCGCGGTCCCTGGAGCGAGCCGGTAGACCTCAAGCTGCAAGGCTGCATCGATCCCGGGCACGCCGTGGGCGAAGACGGCAAGCGCTACCTGTTCTTCAACGGCGTGCGGCGCATTGCGCTGGCGGATGACGGCCTGTCGACCGTCGGCCCGCTGGAGCATGTCTATCATCCCTGGCGCTACCCGGAAGACTGGGTGGTGGAAATGTTCGCCCCAGAAGGCCCCAAGCTGTTCCGGCGCGGCGAATGGTTCTACCTGGTGGCCGCCGTCGGCGGCACCTCCGGCCCGCCGACCAGCCACATGGTCACCGTGGCGCGCTCGCGCTCCATCCATGGCCCCTGGCAGGACTGCCCCGCCAACCCCATCGTCCGCACCCGCAGCGCAGACGAACCCTGGTGGTCGCGCGGCCACGCCAGCATTGTCGAAGGACCCGGCGGCGACTGGTGGATGATCTACCACGCCTACGAAAACGGCTTCCGCACGCTGGGCCGCCAAACCATCCTCGAACCGATCGAATGGAGCGGCGACGGCTGGTTCCGCGCACGCGGCGGCACCCTGGACAAGCCCCTGCGCAAACCAAAGGGTGGCCGCGCCTCGCCGGCCGGCCAGGCGCTGTCCGACGACTTTTCCAGCAACAGGTTCGGCATCCAGTGGAGCTTCTTCGCGCCCGGACCCGACGAAATGCGGCGCGCCAGCTATGACGGCAAGGGCCTGCTCATCCAGGCCAAGGGCAGCTCGCCGGCCGATTGCTCCCCCCTCACCTGCATCGTCGGCGACCGCGATTACGAAGTGTCGGCGGTGCTCGATATTGCGGAAGGCGCGCAAGGCGGACTGCTGCTGTATTACAGCCAGCGCGGCTACTGCGGGATCGGCTTCAGCCCCACGCAGATGTTCACCTACCACTGCAGCGAAGAACAAAGCTGGATGCGCGAAAAGGTGGCCGCCCGGGCCATCCATATCCGGCTGGCGAACCGCGCCAACATCGTCAACTTCCACTACTCCAGCGACGGCGTGGCGTGGACCAGGCATCCATGGCAAATGGAAGTGTCGGGCTTCCACCACAATGTGTTCGGCGGCTTCATGAGCCTCAAGGTCGGCATTTACAGTGCCGGCTCCGGTGAAGTCAGGGCGCGGCAGTTCACCTACCGCGGCCTGAAGCCCGCCTAGGCCTGCAGCGTGAGCCGGTAGACGGTGGTCTGCCGGTACACCTGCCCCGGCGACACGATGACGTGCGGCCAGGCCGCGCTGGCCAGCTCGGGACGCGCCTGCGCCTCGACGCTGAAGCCGCCCTGGTGGCCGGCGCGAAACTGCACGGCGGCCTCGGTGGTCTGGACCTGCAGGCAGCGCCCCGACCCCGGATCGACGATGCGGGCCACGGTGCGCAGCGGCCCCTGGCCGCCGGCAAAGTGGCTGCGCACGAACAGGCTGTGATTGAAACCGCCCCTGCCGCAGATCTGGCTGTCCGGCCAGCGCAGGCGCGCGCCGATCGGCGCCGGCTGGCGGAAGTCGAACGCCGTCCCGGCTACGGCCGCCACGCCGGAGGGCATGCCGTCCGCATCCACCTCGACGTAGTAGTCGGCGTCGATCTGCACCATATGGTCGCCCACATCGGCGATGCCTCCGTTCAGGTTGAAGGCGGGACAAGCACCCAGTTCGAGCGTCGTGGGCGCCATGGCCACCACTTCATGTTCCACGCTCAAGCAGCCGTCGTCGTCCAGCCGATACTTCGCCAACTGGGCCACCGCGCCCCCGGCCCCGGTGCGCAACAGCGTCACCCCGCCGTCGGCGTGGCGTCCTTGCCACAGCACCGGATTGGCGGCGCCCTTGGGCGCCAGCAGGACATCGGCCATGCGGCCGTAGCGGTCGGGCGCCCGCCAGGACCACAATGCGGCGTCGCGTTCGGTAATCGTCGCCACCATGTCGCTGGCGTTCCTGAGTGTAAACAAGCGGTATTCGTCCGCTTCGGGCGCGGTGCCTGAAAAACGTTTGGTCATCATTAAAAGATCGGGCTTCCTGTGCACACCATTGGCACCATGCCATTCTGCAATCCGGCGCATGGCGATTCAATTACTAAAATCACCAAGCCATCGAACGATTCTGGCCAAGAGCGCAGCAAAGGGGTTTCCGGCGCCCGGGAATCGGCAATAATGCCTGCGCAGCCTCCTTGGGACGGGCCAGATCCGCCGTCCTATGTCAAATTTGATATAGCTGCACGCAAAAGTGTTATTGGAAATGGAAAGGCCCCTTCGCCTACGATCTTCCGATACCGATTCGAAAAACAGGCCCGGTGCGCCGCCCACGCGCGCCAGGCCAGAGACAACCCACTTTGTGAGCACCGCATGAGTACTTTTTCAACCGTAGACTTGTTCGTCTTCCTGATTTACTTCATTGCCGTTGCCGGCTACGGCATCTGGATCTACCGCCGAAAGCAAAGCAGTTCCGGCCAGGCTTCGCATGACTACTTCCTCGCTGAAGGCTCGCTGACCTGGTGGGCCATCGGCGCCTCGCTGATTGCTTCCAACATCTCGGCCGAGCAGTTCATCGGCATGAGCGGCTCCGGCTACAAGATCGGCATGGCCATCGCGGTCTACGAGTTGATGGCAGCCGCCACGCTGGTCATCGTGGCCGTGTTCTTCATGCCGGTCTACCTGAAAAACCGCATCTACACCATGCCGCAGTTCCTCGAACAGCGTTACGGCAAGGCGGTGGCAACCACCATGGCCCTGTTCTGGCTTGGCCTGTACGTGGTGGTCAACCTGACCTCCATCCTCTACCTGGGCGCGCTGGCGATTTCCAGCCTGTCCGGCATCGCCCTGCTTCCCTGCATGCTGTTCCTGGCCATCTTCGCCGCCGTCATCACCCTGGGCGGCATGAAGGTGATCGGCTACACCGACGTGGTGCAGGTGGCCTGCCTGGTGGTGGGCGGCCTGGTGACGACCTGGCTGGCACTGGACCTGGTGGCCGGCCTGGCGGGCAAGAAAGGCGCCATCGACGGCCTGTCCGAACTGTTCGGCGTGGCCCGCGGCCATTTCGACATGGTGCTGAAGCGCGAAGACCCGAACTACATGGACCTGCCGGGCCTGTCGGTCCTGCTGGGCGGCATGTGGATCGTCAACCTGAACTACTGGGGCTGCAACCAGTACATCACCCAGCGCGCCCTGGGCGCCGACCTGCCGACCGCCCGCAAAGGCCTGCTGTTCGCTGCCTTCCTCAAGCTGCTGATGCCGGTGATCGTGGTTCTGCCAGGTATTGCGGCCTACGCGCTGGACAAGTCCGGCGCCCTGGGCGACGCCATGCGCCAGGGCGGCGAACTGAATCCGGACCGCGCCTACCCTGTGCTGCTTAACCTGCTGCCGTCCGGCCTGAAAGGCGTGGCGTTTGCCGCACTGACCGCCGCTGTCGTGGCGTCCCTGGCCGGCAAGGCAAACAGCATTGCCACCATCTTCACCCTGGACATCTACAACAAGACCTTCAACAAGCAGGCCACCGAACAACGCATGGTGTGGATCGGCCGCGTCAGCGTGGTGGTGTCCATGGCCCTGGCCGTGCTGATTGCGCCGCTGCTGGGCATCGACAAGAAAGGCGGCTTCCAGTACATCCAGGAATACACCGGTTTCGTCTCGCCGGGCATCCTGGCCATGTTCCTGATGGGCTTCTTCTGGAAGAAAACCACCTCCGGCGCCGCGATGTTCGCCACCGTGGGCGGCCTGGTGGGTTCGATCTTCCTGAAATTCCTGCCAGGGATGATGGACCTGTCCTTCCTGGTGCCGATCGGCTTTGCCAAGGTGACCGAGGCGGGTGTGGCCGAAATCCCGTTCCTGGACCGCATGTTCATCGTGTTCTGGTTCGTGGTCG
>CAMLSG010000088.1 GCA_946482635.1 uncultured Duganella sp. | reverse complement strand
TGTCGAACGACCACACGCTGGAAGAAGTGGGCAAGCAGTTCGACGTGACCCGCGAACGTATCCGCCAGATCGAAGCCAAGGCAATGAGCAAGCTGCGCCAGCCTTCGCGGTCGGACAAGCTGAAGACGTTCCTGACGGAGAAGTAATCGCCTGTCAGCAAAAGAAAAAGGAGGCCTCGGCCTCCTTTTTTTTGTCAGTATTTCGCGGGGACGCCGGCGCCCGGCAACGCCTTCTGGATAAAGTCGCGCAGGTCGTCGTTCGATTTCACCAGGTCTTCGGCGCGCAGGTACATCATGTGACCGCTGCGGTAGCCTTCAAAGCGCATGCGGTCCTTCATGCGTCCGCTCGGGTCGAGCTGCCACATGGTGTATTTGGCGTCGAAGTAGGTGGTGGCGCCGTCGAAGTAGCCTGATTGCACCATCAGCTTCAGGTAGGGATTGGCGGCCATCGCCTGGCGCAGGTTCTCGCCGGTGTTGTCGTCCTTGTTGTCCCATGGATGCACAGGACCGAACATATTGTAGGTAAGGTCGGTCTTGTAGCCCAGCACGTCGCGCAGGTAGTAGTTGATGGCCGGCGTGAAGGAGTGCAGCCACGAGGTCAGCTCGGCATTGTAGTCGACCTTGTCCCCTGCATCCTTCTTGTCGATGCCGAGGTAGCGCGAGTCGAGGCGGCCGATGGTGTAGCCTTTGTCGCGCAGCAGTTCCTTCCAGAAGGTGCCGACGGGCACGCTCAGGTTGTTCTGGAGGACGACCTTTTCCGGCAAGCCTGAATAGTGCGCTACTTTCGCTGCGACCGCGTTGCGCCTTTGCGCGTCGAGGAAGCCGCCATTGGCGAGCGCCGGAATCAGCTCATTCACGGCAAACGATTCCGCTTCCGGCAGCACGTCTTTCAGGTCCTTTTGCTGCAGGTCGGCCGGCAGGGCTTTCTGGTACCAGGCGGCAGCGGTGTAGTAGGGCAGGGACAGCGCCTGGCCAACCGGGCCGTCACGCTTCAAGCCCAGGCCGGTCGGGGATACCAGCACCACGCCGTTCAGGTACATCCAGTGAGAGTTCTGCAGCTCCAGCGCCAGACCCGAAACCCGCGCGGTGCCGTAGCTTTCGCCAATCAGGAATTTTGGCGAAGTCCAGCGGCCCTCGCGCGACACGAAAGCCTGCAGCCAGTCGGCCAGATATTTGATGTCGGCATTCACGCCGAAGAATGTCGCGCGGTCGGCTTTCGGGTCGAGGATGCGCGAAAAGCCGGTGTTGACGGGGTCGATGTAGATGATGTCCGCCACGTCCAGGATGGAGTTCGGGTTGTCCTTCACGCCGTAAGGCTGGACAGGATAGCCTTCCGAATCGACGTTCAGCACCTTGGGACCGGTGTAGGCGATATGCATCCACACCGAGGCCGAACCAGGGCCGCCGTTAAACGACAGCACCAGCGGGCGGCGCGACTTGTCACCGACATCGCTGCGCTGGTAGTAGGTGTAGAACAGCGAGGCGACCACCTTGCCGTCCTTGTCCCATACCGGCTGGGTGCCGGCGGTGACCTTGTACGGTACGGATTTGCCCCTGATCGTGACGGTGCTGTTCTTTGTGACGGAAGATTCGGCCTTCAGCGTGCGGTCGAATGCTTTGGTCTCGGCCGGACGTTCGGCGGCTGCCGAGGCTTTGGCGGCGCCTTCGGCCGCTGGCTTTTCCTGGGCATGCACGCAGCTCGCGGCAAGCATCAGGGCTGGAAGGGTTCGGATGATTGTTTTCATCCGTTGAGTATTGCATAGAAAAAGCGTGCCACCGCAGCGGGTGGCACGCGCGAAACATGGCGTTACATTGCTGCTATGCGATAGAAAGCATCAGGCGCTTGCTGAAGTCGATTCCCTCATGCAGGTGTTCGCGGATCTTGTACAGGAAGGCTGTCGCCAGGATCGCCAGGAAGGCATAGGTCAGGTAATCGGCTGCCGACGGGCCGTCGATGTTCTCCACTTGCTGGCGCGCCATGCGAGCCGCCTGCAGTTTGTGCGCGATCATGCTGGCGCCGATGATCTGGCCATCATCCGTAATGCGGTGCGCAAGGTCCAGGCGCGCGTAGTTGTCGCGCACCTGCATCTGGCCGCCGCTGTAGACAAAAACCATCGGCGAGTTCTGTGACACCGGCTGAACCTTGCCGGCGACGTCGCCGCGGTTGTTGATGGCGGTGGCGAAGCTGGAACTGCGCGCATCAAGCATGGTGCCCAGGTCGATGGTGCGATTGCCGTCGAACTTGAAGGCGTGCCAGCGGCGGTTGGGCATCATCATGGCGCCGACAATTGCGCCGTGGTCATTGATGCCGGTGGCGACGCTGTGGCGTTCTCCGGTTCCCGGCAGTTCGATCATGCCAATGCCCGGCTTGTACATGAAGGCGCGGCGGTAGCCGCCGGCATTTTCGGCCGCGCCAACGACAATGCCGTCGGCGTTGACGGCGGTCGCGTAGCTGTTCTTGCCGCCCAGCGTGCCCAGGTCGAGCAGGGTAATGCCGGTATCGACGAAAGCGTGGTAACTGCCTTCGTACGTATCGGAATGGCCGACGATGTCGCCACGCTCGTTGATTGCCGTGGCATTGCTGCTGCGGCCACCCAGGGTGTCGAGCTGGCGCATGCCACCGGACGGCGTGTAACGGAAGGCGCGCCAGGCCGAGTCGCTGGTCTGCGCCGAACCGGCGGCGACGCCACTATTGTTGATGCCGGCCATGACGCTCTCGCGCCCGCCAAAAGTGCCAAGATCAATGCGGCGGCCATCCTGGCGCAGGATGGCGCGGCGGTAGCCGGCGTCGTCGGCGATGTCCAGCGCCGTGGCGCCGGAATTGTTCATATCCTTCGCGACGCTGGTTTCACCGGTTGCGCCGAAAGGACTCGCAAATGCGGCAAGACTGGTTCCGCACAGGGTGGCGGCCAGCAGGAAGAGGGCGGCGCGGCGCATCAGGCGAGCGACAGCATCCTGGCGCCGAAGTCGAGGCCTTTGCGGATGCGGTCGCGTGCCTTGAACGCGGCGACGGCCGCGATGACCGCCAGGAGGCCAAGAGTGAGCAAGTCGACCGGCTTAAGGCCGCGCTCCTTCTGGCTGGTCGAATCGACAGAACCGGATTTCAGTACGTGGCCGGTATAGGAGGAGCCGATCACCTTGCCTTCTTCGGTGATGTCGCGCGTCAGGTACAGGCTACCGTAGGCCGAGCGCACCTGCATCCGGCCATTCTTATAGATGAATGTATGCGGTGCATCGTGGTCTTTGATACGCACCGTGCCGACGATGTCACCGTGGTTATTGATGCCATTGGCGAAGCTGGAGCCGTGGGCAATCATTGCGCCGAGATCGATCATGCGGCCGTTCTCGTACATGAAGGCATGCCAGCTGCGGTCAGGCATTTCGGACGCGCCAACCACCACTCCTTGGTCGTTGACGCCGGTCGCCACGCTGATGCGGCCTCCCAGCGTAGGCAGCTCTATCATGCCACTGCCTGGTTTGTACAGGAATGCGCGGCGGTAGCCGTCCGCTTGCTGTGCGGCGCCGACCACATAGCCGTTGCCGTTGATGGCGGTGGCGTAGCTGTTCTTGCCGCCCAGGGTGCCAAGGTCCAGCATGCCGATGCCATTGTCGACGAAGGCGTGGTAATCGCCGTCTGAGGTGTCGGCATAACCGACAATGTGGCCCGATTGATTGAGCGCGGTGCCGACGCTGCTGCTGCCGCCCAGTGTGCCGAGGTCGCGAATGCCCTGGGCTTCGTCGTAGCGGAAGGCGTGCCAGGCGTTGCTGGCAGTGAGCGCGCCGCCGGTGACGACGCCCTGGTCGTTGATGGCATTGGCGGTGCTGTCGCTGCCGCCCAAGGTGCCGATTTCGATACGACGGCCTTGCGACATCAGGATTGCGCGGCGGCGCCCGTCTTCGTTCTTGATTTCGCCAACCGACTCGCCTGCTGCGTTAATGCCCGTCATGGAGCTGGACTCTGTTTTTCGCTCCCCCATCGGTCCGCGGGCGTGGGCGGTGGCGAAGGGCAGGGCCAGGGCGATGACCAGGGCGAGCGAAGCAGGCTTCATAGGCAGTCTCCGGTAAATAAGAATTGTTCCGGAGACTATATATGAGAATTAGTAAAAAATATTCTCAAATTGTAATGCTCAGACCTTGCGCACGAACTCCGATTTCAGGCTCATGGCGCCGAAGCCGTCGATCTTGCAGTCGATATCGTGATCGCTGTCGACCAGGCGGATGTTCTTCACTTTGGTGCCTTGCTTGATCACGCCGCCGGAGCCTTTCGGTTTCAGGTCCTTGATCACCGTGACAGTGTCGCCATCTTGCAGGATATTGCCTGCGGCATCCTTGTAAACGCGTGCGGTTTCGCCGGCTGCTTCGGCGGCCTGCTTTGGCCATTCGTGGGCGCAATCAGGGCAAACATAGTTGTCGCCGTCTTCGTAGGTATACTCGGACTGGCATTTTGGGCAGGCTGGGAAATTGGACATTGGAACTCGTATGCAGGAATTGGAAAACCCTATATGGGCAGCGCTAGACAGCGCACAGCGACATTTTAGCATTCCGACTGGTGCGGCCCGCCGCTATCCGGCCGCCGTGGCGCCCTTCATCGCAGTTGCGGAAGAGGGCGTGGCGCTGACGCCAGTCGACCTGGAAGGCGTGGGCGATGGCTATTACTTCCTCGGTGCGATGCCGGCGCTGCCGCAAGGCTGGTCCCTGCAGCCGCTGTCCGGCGTGCTGCAGATGGTGTACGAAGGCGGCCCGGTCGCGGCGCCCGATGCTTCGATGATCCGCGTGCTGGCGGCAGACGATCCGGCGATGGTGGAGCTGACCAATATCGCTTTCCCCGGCTATTTCCGGCCGCGCACGGGCGAGATGGGCAAGTATGCCGGCATCCATGACGAAGGCGGGCGGCTGGTGGCGCTGAGCGGGGAGCGCATGGACCTGGGCCATATGCGCGAGGTGAGCGCAGTCTGCACGCATCCCGAGTTCACGGGGCGCGGCTATGCGCGCAAGCTGGTGGAATTCATCATGTACGGCATGCAGCAGCAGGGCGTGCGCCCCATGCTGCACGTGGGAGCGGCCAATGCCCGCGCCCAGGCCTTGTACCGCTCGATGGGCTTTGCGGCAACGCGCGAGCTGCCGCACGCGCGCCTTATTTGCCCGGGCTGACGTTGCCGATACCCTTGGCCGATTTGTTGATGTGCTTCGGGTTGCCGTAATAGGTGAAATTGCCCATGCCCTCCACAATCAGGTTCAGGGTATCGCTGGCATAAATGCTGATGTCGCCCATGCCGGTGAAGTTGACGTCGGCGCGTTCGGCATGCAGGTCCTTGAGCTCGGCCTGGCCAACGCCTTGCCCCTTCATGCGCAGCAGCTTGACCTTGCCGCTGGCATACAGCGCGCCGGCGCCCTCAAAGCTGATGTCGATGCGCTCGCCATTGATGTTGGTGACGCGGGATTCGCCCGCGCCCAGCACGCGGAAGCTGGTCAGAGCCGGCACGGTGACGGTGATCTTGTCGCCTTCCTTGACGTTGACCGGGGCCTTGTTGGTGTTCTCGTAGACTACGCGCAGCACGCCGCCTTCAACCACGGTGCTGACCTTGTCGATGTACTCCTTGCGGCCGCTGACCTTGACCGATTGCTCCTTGCCGACATCAACGTAGACGCTGATCGGGCCTTTGACATTGATGCCGTAGAAGGCGTCGAACTTGCGGACCTGGTCGTCGGCCAGGGCGAGGGAGGGTAAAAGCAGTGCAGCTAACAGCGTCAAACGGAACATACGTTCTCCTCATATCAGAGCGCATGATTATGACTTAGTTGTGGCTTTTTTGCTAAGCGGGCCCGGGTTTCCCCGGGCCCGTTTGCCGGTGCGGCTTAGCCGGTGTTGCGCAGGCCTGCGGCGACACCGTTGATGGACAGGTGGATGCCGCGATTGACGCGCGGATCGGCCCTTTCTTCTTCGTTACCCAGCGCGCGGCGGCGCTTGATCAGTTCCACCTGCAGGTGGTTCAGCGGATCGAGGTAAGGGAAGCGGTTGGTGATGGAACGCGCCAGCAGCGGGTTGCCTGCCAGGCGGTCGCGGGTGCCGGTGATCGATTCCAGGCAGTCGAGGGTCTGGTGGTATTCCTCGGTAATGCGCTTGAAGATGCGTTCACGCAGTTCCTTGTCCGTCACCAGCTCGGCGTAGCGCGAGGCGATCGCCAGGTCGGTCTTGGCCAGCACCATGTCCATGTTCGACAGCAGGGTGGCGAAGAACGGCCAGTGCTGGAACATGTCGCGCAGCTGCGCCGTGCGTTCCTCCTTGTTGCCGGCGGCAATCCAGGCGCCGATGGCGGAGCCGAAACCGTACCAGCCCGGCAGCAGCAAGCGGCACTGGCCCCAGCTGAAGCCCCATGGAATGGCGCGCAAGTCTTCGATCCGGCGCGTCGATTTGCGGGAAGCCGGGCGCGAACCGAGGTTCAGTTCCGCGATCTCCGCAATCGGGGTGGCCGAGAAGAAGTAGTCGGTGAAGCCCGGGGTTTCATACACCAGGTTGCGGTAAGCCTTGTAGGCCAGCTCGGAAATTTCCGCCATTACGGCTTCGAAACCGGCCAGGCGCGGGCCGTGGCAGGCGTCGGCCGGCGGTGGCATCAGGCTCGCTTCCAGGGTCGAGCACACCAGCAGCTCCAGGTTGCGGCGGCCGATTTCGGCGTTGGAGAACTTGGAGGCGATGATTTCGCCCTGCTCGGTCAGGCGCAACTGGCCGTTGACGGTACCTTTGGGCTGCGCCAGGATCGCCTCGTAGCTTGGGCCGCCGCCGCGGCCGACGGTGCCGCCGCGGCCGTGGAACAGGCGCAGCTTGACGCCGGCCTTGGCGAAGATTTCCACCAGGGCCAATTCTGCCTTGTACAGTTCCCAGTTGGAGGTCATGAAGCCGCCGTCCTTGTTGGAGTCGGAGTAGCCCAGCATGACTTCCTGGATCTGGCCCTGTTTGGCGATCAGCTTCTGCACCATCGGCACGGCCATCAGCGCTTCCATGATGCCGGCGGCGCGCTGCAAGTCGGGGATGGTCTCGAACAGCGGGATCACCATCAGGTCCGAGGTGCGTTCGCCGTCGGCGCCCTGGCGCAGCAGGCCGGTTTCCTGCTGCAGCACGAACACTTCCAGCAGGTCGGACACGGTCTCCGTATGCGAGATGATGTAGTTGCGGATGGCGCGCTTGCCGTAGCGCTGGCGGATGTCATGCGCGGTGCGCAGGATGGTCAGCTCGGAAGTGGTCTCTTCCGAATATTCGATGTACGGCGAATACAGCAGGCGTGGTTGCGCTAACTCCGCCAACAGCAGCTTGACCTTGGCATCTTCGTCCAGCGACGGGTAGTCGGCTTGCACGCCGGCCTTGGCGAACAGCTCCGCCAGCACGCGTTCGTGGATATCGGACGACTGGCGCATGTCCAGCGACGCCAGGTGGAAGCCGAAGATGTCGGCGGCGCGCTTGAGGGTGGTCAGGCGCGGGCGGGCCAGCACGGAACCGTGGTTGGCGTCCAGCGACTCGATCAGCACCTGCAGGTCGGCCGAGAAATCGGCAGGGCATGGGTAAGGATCGGCGTGGCCGACTTCCTTGCGCAGGATGTTGGTCGCGCCCAGTGCGCGGGCGGTTGCTGCCAGGCGGGCGTACATGCCGATCAGGGCGCGGCGGTAAGGCTCGTCGCTGCGGTGGTCGGAGGTGTCGGTCGAAGCGTCCGACAGCGCTTGCAGCGCCGGCGAGCAGCCAATCATCAGGGTCGACACTGACAGCTCGGCGCCCAGGGCATGGGTTTCGTCGAGGTAGAAGTCGAGGATGGTGGTGGCCTGGCGCTCCAGCGCATGCTGCATGGTGCCGGCGTTGACGTTCGGGTTGCCGTCGCGGTCGCCGCCGATCCAGCTGCCCATCTGGACGTAGGAGGCGTCGATGGCAGGCGCGGCCGGACCGTAATGTTCGGCAATCTCGGTCTCGATATCGTCGTACAGGGCCGGCAGTTCGCGCAGGAAGGTGATGCGGTAGTAAGACAGGGCGTTGTCGATTTCGTCCGCCACGGTCAGCTTGGAGTAGCGCAGCATGCGGGTCTGCCAAAGCGTGGCGATGCGGGCGCGCAGCATGTGCAGGTTGGCGGTGCGCTCCTTCGGCGTCAGCGGCAGGTCGCGCTGGGCCAGCAGGCGGGCGATATCGTGTTCCGCGTCCAGGATGGACTTGCGCTGCACCTCGGTCGGGTGGGCGGTCAGGACGGGGCTGATCAGGGCTTCCTTGAAGAAGCTGGTCACGGTGTCCAGTTCGACGCCGGATTCTTTCAGCTTGTCGAGAGCAAAGCTGATGCTGCCTTTTTGCGGCGCCGAACCGGCCAACAGGTGGGCGCGGCGGCGGCGGATGTGGTGTTGGTCTTCCGCAATATTGGCCAGGTGGGAGAAGTAGGAGAAGGCGCGTACCACCGTAATGGTCTGTTCGCGCGTCAGGATCTTCAGCATGCCGTCCAGTTCCTTGGCGGCGCCGGCGTCGGCTTCACGGCGGAAGCGGACAGCGGTCTGGCGGATCGTCTCGACGACGGCGAATACTTCCTCTCCTTCCTGTTCCCGCAGGACGTCGCCCAACAGGCGGCCCAGCAGGCGGATATCTTCTTTCAACGGCGCGTCTTTATCGGCGCTCTGGTTTGCTTCGTCTGTTGCACTTACTTGATTTGCCATAGTTAATCAGTCAAAAGATAAGAATGGTCGTGCAATAGGCTTGTGGCCCGCTCTCTGCATAGGGGCGCGCATGCTAGAATTTGTGGTCCCAATCACGCGCAATAAACTGGTGAACGCCGGTTTGGCGCTAGCAACAGCGAAAGAACTGGTCTTGAATACTCCTGAAATGGCCCAACAGCTCCCTTCCAAATTGGTGATCGCTTCGCGCGAAAGCCGCCTTGCCATGTGGCAGGCCGAACACGTCCGCGCTCGCTTGTCTCAATTATATCCGCAGTGCAGCATTGAGATCCTGGGGATGACAACCCGCGGCGACCAGATCCTGGATCGGGCGCTGTCCAAGGTGGGCGGCAAGGGGCTGTTCGTGAAGGAACTGGAAGTGGCGATGGAAGAAGGCCGCGCCGACCTGGCCGTCCATTCGCTGAAGGATGTGCCGATGGAGCTGCCGGAAGGCTTTGCCCTGGCGGCCGTGCTGGAGCGCGAAGACCCGCGTGATGCCTTCGTTTCGAACGATTATTCCTCGCTGGCCGAACTGCCGGCCGGCGCCATCGTCGGCACCAGCAGCCTGCGGCGCCAGGCCCTGATTTCGGCACGTTACCCGCACCTGGTGATCAAGCCTCTGCGCGGCAACCTGGATACCCGCCTCGGCAAGCTGGATCGCGGCGATTATGCGGCCATTATCCTGGCCGCAGCCGGCCTGAAACGGCTCGGCTTGCCGCAGCGCATCAAATCGCTGCTGGCGCCGGAGGATTCGCTGCCGGCCGCGGGGCAGGGGGCGATGGCGATCGAGATCGCCGAGCGTAACGACGGCCTGGACCTGAAGGCGATCCTGGCGCCGTTGAACGACCTGCCGACCGCGCAAGCCGTGACGGCCGAACGCAAGGTATCCAAGGTATTCGGCGGTTCCTGCCAGGTACCGTTGGCAGCCTTCGCCACCGTTGACGGCGGCCAGATGCACCTGCGCGCCATGGTCGCCACGCCGGACGGTACCCGCGTCGCCCGCGCCGAGATCACTGGCGCCGCCGCCGATGCCGAAGCGCTTGGCGCCCAGGTCGCCGAACAGCTGCGCGCACAGGACGCCGAAGCCATCCTCGCTGTCTGCGCCGCCGAGCAAGCCGACGCCATGAACCCCAACGCCGCCCCCGCGGCCTAAGCGCCGCCCGGATGCCAGCCATTCCCCGCAACCCCAGCAAACCAAGGTCAGGCCCCAGGGTCTGACCCGGATTTACCGGGTTTTAAATGCCACGCCCAGTCATCCTCACCCGCCCGATCGCGCAAGCCGAACCCCTGGCCAGCCGCATCCGCGCCCTCGGCCGCGAGGTCGAAGTGCTGCCGCTGCTGGAAATCAGCCCGCTTCCAGACCAAACGCCATTGCACAACGCGTTGGCCCCCCTGGCGAGCTACCAGCTGGTGGCCTTCGTATCGCCCAACGCCATCGACGCAGCCTTCGCCCACATCCCGGCATGGCCGCAAGGCCTGCAAGCCGCAGTGGTGGGCGAGGCCAGCCGCCTGGCGCTGATCGCCCGAGGTGTTCCACCAGGCCAGATCGCCAGCCCCGCCGACCCAGCCCACAGCGACACCGAACACCTGCTGCAAGCCCTCGACTTGCCAGCCTTGCGCGGCGCTAAGGTCCTGATCGTGCGCGGCGAATCCGGCCGCGAACTGATGGCCGATTCCTTCCGCGCTGCCGGCGCCGAAGTCACCGTGCTGCCTGCCTACCGCCGCACCGTGCCGCAACTGACGCTGGCGCTGGCCGAGCGTTTGACTGCGCTGGCCGCTACGCCAGCCGACTGGATCATCACCAGTTCCGAAGCCCTGCGCGGCCTTGTCGGGCTGCTAAAGGAATTAAACAAGTTGACAATCGTTGCATCGTTGCAACATCATCATTTGATCGTGCCTCATTCCCGCATTGCCGAAACAGCAAGGGATTTGGGCTTCCCGAATGTGACTCTCACAGGATCAGGCGACGAACGGGTGCTCGCCGCGTTACAATCACGTCCATGAACGATTTGCCTAACCAAACTGACAACTTGCCAACGACGCCAACTACGCCGGCCGTCGAAACTCCCAACACCGCCCAGGCTGCGCCAGCGACCCCGCCGGCACAGGAGCGCGATGCTTTTCGCCAGCCGCTGACGATCGCCGTGGTGGTGCTTGGCATCCTGCTGGCCGCGCAAGCCTTCTACTCGAAGAACCAGGTGTTCCGCCTGCGTGAAGAGATGGCGCGCCGCCTGCAGCAGGGCGATTCGCTGAACGGGCAGACTAGCCAGTTGGCGAAGAACGTCCAGGAAACGACCAAGGAAATCCAGCTCAAGGTAGGCGTGCTGGAAAACCGCCAGCAGGAAGCCCAGGCGCAGCAGCTGGCGCTGGAGCAGCTTTACCAGGACATGTCGAAGAACCGCGACGAGTGGGCGCTGGCCGAGATCGAGCAAGTGCTGTCCACTGCCAGCCAGCAGCTGCAACTGGCCGGCAACGTGCCTGGCGCGCTGATCGCGCTGCAAAATGCCGACCGTAGCCTGTCCCGTTCCGACAAGCCGCAATTCATCACCATCCGCCGCGCCATCGCCAAGGACATCGAACGCCTGAAGGCGCTGCCGAACGTCGACAACGTCGGCCTGGCGGTGCGCCTGGATAACGTGATCGCCCAGGTCGATGGCCTGCCGATGCTGTCCGATGCCAAGCCAACGCCGCCGGCGCCACCTGAGCGCAAGGCCCACGCGCCAGCGCAGGCCAAGGCCAAAGGGAAGGGCGCCGCCAGCAAGGAAGCTGCTTCCGCACCGGCCGAAGATGAAGACAGCTGGGGCAACCGCCTGAAGACCGTGTGGCAGGACTGGAGCAGCGACATGTGGTCGGAAGTGTCGACCCTGATCCGCGTGCGCCGCGTCGAAACGCCGGACGCGATCATGCTGGCGCCGGAAGAAGCCTACTTCCTGCGCGAGAACCTGAAACTGCGCCTGCTGAACGCGCGCATGGCCCTGCTGTCCCGTAACGAAGCCGCCTTCCGCGCCGACCTGTTGGCCGCGCAGGAATCGCTGGCACGCTACTTCGATACCAAGACCACCCAGACCAAGACAGCACAGCAGCTCCTGCGCCAACTGCAGGGCAGCAACCTGCAGATCGAAATGCCGACGCTGGCAGACAGCCTGAACGCGGTGCGTAACTACAAGGCGAAGCCATAATGCGTCTCTTTATCTGGCTCGTTGTAATGATGGCCGCGGCCATCGGTATCGCCGTGACCGCACGTTTCAACCCCGGCAATGTGGTGCTGTTCTATCCGCCGTACCGGGTTGACCTGTCGCTGAACTTCTTCCTGGTGCTGCTGGTTGCAGCCTTCCTGCTGGTGCATTTCCTGGTGCGCGCCTTCAACGCCACTGTCGACATGCCGCGCAAAGTGGCCGCCTACCGCCAGAACAAGCGCGAGCGCGACGGCAACAAGGGCCTGCGCGATGCGTTGAAGGCCCTGTTCGAAGGCCGCTTCGGCCATGCCGAGAAAGCCGCACTGCGCGCAGCAGAACTGCCGGAAAACGCCGGCGTCGCCGCCCTGATCGGCGCCCGTGCCGCACACCGCATGCGCCAGCAGGCCCGCCGCGACCAGTGGCTGGCCCGCATCGCCAGCGACAATGGCATGAAAACCGCGCGCCTGATGACTATGACCGAACTGCTGGTCGACGACCACCAGCCGGAAGCTGCGCTGGAAGCCGTGCGCGAACTGAATGCCAGCGGCACCCGCCATATCCATGCCCTGCAATGGTCGCTGAAGGCCGAGCAGCAAGCCAAGAACTGGCCGGAAGTGCTGCGCCTGGTGCGCCTGCTGGACAAGCACAAAGCCCTGCATCCGGCCCTGTCGGCGCGCCTGCGCGAACTGGCTTACGACGACCTGCTGTCCGATAATTCGCACGATGCGGAATCGCTGCAGCGCGTCTGGAGCACCATCCCGACTGCCGATCGCCTCAAGCCATACGTAGCGTGCCGTGCCGCCACGGCCCTGAATGCGCGCGGACTGCACGACGAAGCGCGCGTGGTGTGCGAAGAATCGCTGGCCGCCAACTGGGACGAACGCGTGCTGCGCGCCTACCGCGACGCGGCTGCACCGGTCGGTTCCGCCGCGCTGCTGGTGCAGATCGAGCATTGTGAAGGCTGGGTGCGCGAGCGCCCGAACGACGCCGAACTGGCGCTGACCCTGGGTTCGCTGTGCCTGAAGCAGAAGCTGTGGGGCAAGGCCCAGCGCTACCTGGAGCAAGCCCTGTCCGATGCCTCCGAATCGCGCATGGTGCGCGAGTCCCACCTCAAGCTGGCGCAGCTGCACGAAGCGCTGTCCCAGCCCGAAGAAGCGGCGAATCACTATCGCCAGTGCGCCTTGGCTACCATTCTCTAACAGGCTATTTCGGCCAGCGCTGGGCGCTGTGCAAGAGGCGCAGGATCGTTATCCGACCTGCGCCGCTGATTTTGTACACTGCAATGTATTTGGTCCGCCCGATTACCAGCTCACGGGTGCCTGTTAGCCGGCCTGACCGACCCAGTTCGGGGAACTTGGCCAGGCGGGAAATTTCAGTTTCGATAACTACGGTTAGTCGCAGGGCTGCCTGGAGATTGGCGCCCATTAGTCTCCGAACAATCGCCAGCTTTGTTTTGTTTGCCGCTGGCGACCATTCAATTTGGCTCATTTTTTCTTGCGTGATGCGATGCGCGCTTCGATTTCGGTGCGAAGATCATGCAATTCTTGCATGGCGACATCATGCGGAATCCATTCTGTCGTCGGATCGTCTGCCTCGCGCAGTGCGGCTTCGACCTCTTCTCTGAACCACTGGTCGTAGTCGGATTCCTGCTCAGCTAATTTCTCGGGATCTTTCGGGCTCATGGCTAATCCTTGCAAGGAAACTCCATTTTACGCCGCGCCCGGCGTATCGGCTTGCGTTGGATCAGGCTATAATTGCAAGGTTAGACTGTCCAAAAATGCATTAATCCGAGGAAAACATGAGCCTGAACAAAGTACCGGCCGGTAAAGACCTGCCGAACGATTTCAACGTGATTATCGAGATCCCGATGAACGCGGATCCGATCAAGTACGAAGTGGACAAGGAATCCGGCGCCATCTTCGTCGACCGTTTCATGGGCACCGCCATGCACTACCCATGCAACTACGGCTACATCCCTAACACCCTGTCCAATGACGGCGACCCGGTTGACGTGCTGGTCATCACCCCATTCCCGCTGATCCCAGGCGTGGTGGTGCGTTGCCGCGCTATCGGCGTGCTGAAGATGACCGACGAGTCCGGCGAAGACGCGAAAGTGCTGGCCGTTCCAGTCGATAAAATCCTGCCGATCTACAAGCACTGGCAGAAGCCGGAAGACCTGCAAGACCTGCGCCTGCAGCAGATCCAGCACTTCTTCGAGCACTACAAAGACCTGGAGCCAGGCAAGTGGGTCAAGGTTGATGGCTGGCACGGTCCTGAAGAAGCCAAGAAGGAAATCATGCACGGCGTGGCACAAGCCGCCCAGCAAGAAGGCAAATAAGCCTGAACGAAGAAAGCGCCCCGCGGGGCGCTTTTTTTGTATAGTCGTTGCGTGCACCCTTGCAGGGAGGACGCAATATGGAAGGATCATTGTCGATTTGGGCGAAGACCGCCCCTACCGCCGCAATGCCTGAATTGAGCGGCGAACTGCAGGCCGACGCCTGCATCATCGGCGGCGGCATCGCCGGCCTCACCACAGCATACCTGCTGTCGCTCGAAGGGCGGCGTGTCGTGCTGCTGGAAGCGCGGGAACTGGGCAGCGGCGAAACCGGCCGTACCACCGCCCACCTGATGCCACCGGATGAGTGGTACCACTGCATTGAGGAAAACTTCGGCTCTGTAAATGCCAGGCTGGTTGCCGCCGGCCAGATGGCGGCCATCGACCAGGTGGCGGCAATTGTGGGCAGCGAAGGGCTGGATTGCGAGTTCGAGCGGCTCGACGGCTACCTGTACTCGGCGACCGGCGATCCGAATGAGATCCGGCGCGAGTGCGAGGCAGCAACGCGTGCCGGGCTGGAAGGCGAGCTGTTGCCCCAGGTGCCTGGCCTGCCGTTTGAAAGCGGCACTTGCGTGCGCTACGCCCAGCTGGCGCAGTTCCATCCGCTGAAATACCTGGACGGGCTGGCAGGCTGCATCCGCCGGCGCGAGGGGCGCATTATCTGCGGCAGCCGCGCTACCGGCATCGACCGGGTGTGCGACAAGCTGCATGTGAATACGGCTCACGGGCGCGTGGTAGCCAATGCCGTGGTGGTGGCGACCAATACGCCGTTCAATAACCGCGTGGTCCTGCATACCAAGCAGAATGGTTACCGCACCTATGTGATCGGAATGGAAGTGCCGCGAGGTTCCTTGCCGCGCATGCTGCTGTGGGATACCGGCGATCCTTATTACTATGTGCGGCTTGAATCAAGCGGGGCCAGCCCGGGGCATGAGGTGCTGATAGTGGGTGGCTGCGACCACAAGGTCGGACAGGATGACGACCCGCGCCATCGCCACGACCAGCTTGAGGCATGGACCAGGGAGCACTTCCCGATGGCCGGGGCGGTAACCTTGCGCTGGTCAGGTGAAGTCATGGAGCCTGCGGACGGCCTGCCATTCCTGGGCCGCAATCCGGCCGACGACAGCCAGGTGTACGTAATCAGCGGCGATTCCGGAACCGGCATGATTCACTGCACCCTCGGCGCGATGATCGTGCGCGACCTGGTCGTCGGGCGCGAGAATCCGTGGGCCGAGCTGTATGATCCGGCGCGCAAACCTTTCCATGGCATGAAGGAATTCATGCAGGAGCAGCTCAATACGCTGGCGCAGTACGGCCATTGGCTGCGTGGCGGCGAAGTGGAATCAGCGGTGGAAATTGCGCCGGGGCAGGGCGCTGTCCTGAATCGCGGCGCGAAAAAGGTGGCGGTATATCGCGACGACGATGGCGGGCTGCATGCGATGTCGGCGACGTGCACGCACCTGGGTTGTGCAGTGAGCTGGAATCCGGCCGAGCGGTCCTGGGACTGCCCTTGCCACGGTTCGCGTTTTTCAGCCGAGGGCGAAGTGCTGCATGGTCCCGCCAACACGGCGCTGGCTGCGGAAGAACTGGACGACGACGAAGCGGGCATCCGGCCAGTGCCGGGCCAGCACGGCAGCAGCCACCGGCCGCCACGCTAGCGGCGGAACGGGGTATGTTCGTTCAGCTCATCGAGGTAGGCATCGATGCCGCCTGCCTCGCGCTCCAGGAAGCGCTCCACCGCATCGCTGAAGGCGGGGTGGGCGAGCCAATGCGCGGACCAGGTTTTCTGCGGCAGGAAGCCGCGCGCCATCTTGTGCTCGCCCTGCGCGCCGCCTTCGAAGGTCTTGATGCCATTGGCGATGCAGAATTCGAGCGGCTGGTAGTAGGCGGTTTCGAAATGCAGGCAGGGGATGTGTTCCATTGCGCCCCAATAGCGGCCGTACAAGGTGTCTCCGGTGTGGATCACCAGCGATGAAGCAACGGGCTGGCCATTGCGCTCGGCTACTACGAGCAGCAGGTTTTGCGGCATGGTACGGGCAAGGCGGAGCCAGAAATCAAGATTCAGGTAGGGCGAGGAGCGGTGCTCGGCATAGGTATTGCTGTAGCAGCGGTGGAATAAGCGCCAGTCCTGCTCGGTCGTTTCATGGCCGCGCAGCTGGCGCATGGCGATGCCGGCTTCCTTTACCTTGCGGCGCTCGGCACGGATGTTTTTGCGCTTTTTCTGCTCCAGCGTTTCCAGGAACTGGTCGAAATTGTCATATCCCTGGTTCAGCCAGTGGAATTGCACGCCGGAGCGCAGCATGAAGCCGGCCTCGCGCAGTTGCTCCGCCTCGTCCTCGGGAGGGTAGAGGATGTGGGTGGAGGACATGCCGGCGGCGCCTTGCTGCTCGCACAGGAAGGCCAGCAGGGCTTTGCGTGCCGCCGCGTCGCGCGCCAGCAGTCGCGGGCCGGTGACCGGCGTGAAGGGGATGGCGGAGAGCAGCTTGGGATAGTACTCGATGCCATTGCGGTGATAGGCGTCGGCCCAGGCCCAGTCGAAGACATACTCGCCATATGAATGGGATTTGACGTAGAGCGGCATGGCTGCGGCCAGTTTGTCGCCGTCCCATACGGCCAGGAATTGCGGCTGCCAGCCCGTTTCCGCGGAAGCGCTGCCCGACTCGTGCAGGGCGTGCAGGAAGGCGTGCGACAGGAAGGGATTGCCCGCCGCCAGCCGATCCCAATCGGCAGGGACGACATCGGCGAGGGAAGAAAGGACGCTGGTACGGTATTCCATCCGGCCATTCTAGCGAAATACTGCCGAGCCCGTGTTAACCCTGGGGTCAGACCCTTTGGTTGACACGGGCTCGGCAGTACGTTGGGGCGGGGGCAATGTTAAAATCTTCGCCATCACCTTTGGCCTTGCTGAGCTATGTCGCATTCCTTCCATAATTTGTACAACCATGATTTTGCCCGCGTGGCGGTTGGCGTGCCGCGCTGCCGGGTCGCTGATCCGCTGTTTAATGCGGCGCAGACGATTGAACTGGCGGAGGACGCGGCAGCGAAAGGGGCGGTGCTGGTGGCTTTCCCGGAACTGGGGCTGTCGGCTTATTCTTGCGATGACCTGTTCCACCAGCGTGCATTGCTGGATGGGGTGCTGCAGGCTTTGCAGTCCGTGGTGGAGGCTTCAAGCCGCATTCCGACGGCGATGGTGGTGGGGGCGCCGCTGCGGGTGGATCACCAGTTGTTCAATTGCGCGGTCGTGGTCTCCGGCGGGGTGATTCGCGGCGTGGTGCCGAAGTCCTTCCTGCCGAATTACGGCGAGTTCTATGAGGCGCGCCAGTTCAGCGCTGCCGATGAGGCGTTTTCCACGGAAATCTCGCTGCTTGGGCAGCAGGTGCCGTTCGGCGCCAACCAGCTTTTCGAGCTGGAGAACCTGCCGCTGTTCAAATTCCATATCGAGATCTGCGAGGATGTCTGGGTGCCGATCCCGCCGTCGTCTTTCGCTGCGCTGGCAGGGGCGACCGTGCTGGTCAACCTGTCGGCCTCGAATATCCTGGTCGGCAAGGCCGATTACCGCCGCCAACTGGTGGGCCAGCAGTCGGCGCGCTGCATCGCGGCTTACCTGTATTCTTCGGCCGGCCGCGGCGAGTCGACCACCGACCTGGCCTGGGATGGCCAGGCGCTGATTTACGAGAACGGCGAAATGCTTGCCGAGTCCGAGCGCTTCGCGGAAGAATCGCACATCATCTTTGCCGACGTGGACCTGGAGCGCCTGTCGCGCGAACGCATGCGCACCACGACTTTCGGCCATTCGAGCCGCCGCCATAAAGCGGAGGTGGCGCAATTCCGTACCGCGCGCTTCCCGGTCGAACTGCCTTCGCATCGCGTGCTGCCGCTGGAGCGCAACGTGGCGCGCTTCCCTTACGTGCCGTCCAATCCGCAGTTGCGCGACAAGCGCTGCAACGAGGTCTATAACATCCAGGTCAGCGCGCTGGTACAGCGCCTGTCTTCGTCCGGCATCAAGAAAGTGGTGATCGGCGTCTCGGGGGGCCTGGATTCGACCCACGCGCTGCTGGTCTGCGCCAAGGCGATGGACCACCTTGGCCTGCCGCGCACCAATATCATCGCGGCGACCATGCCGGGCTTTGCTACCAGCAGCCGCACGCTGGACCAGGCGAGGGCGCTGATGCAGTTCGTCGGCGCCACCGCGATGGAAGTCGACATCCGGCCTAGCTGCATCCAGATGCTGAAGGACCTTGGCCACCCGTACAGCGAGGGCAAGGAGCAATACGACATCACCTTCGAGAACGTGCAGGCCGGCGAGCGCACCAACCACCTGTTCCGCATGGCGAACCATCACAACGGCATCGTGATCGGCACCGGCGACCTGAGCGAGCTGGCGCTGGGCTGGTGCACTTACGGCGTGGGCGACCATATGTCGCATTACAACGTGAACGCCAGCGTGCCGAAGACCCTGATCACCCACCTGGTGCGTTGGGTGGCCGAGAGCAAGCAGTTCGGCGACGTCAATTCGAGCGTGCTGCTGGCCGTGGTGAATACCGAAATCAGCCCCGAGCTGGTGCCCGGCAAGTCCGGCGACGCGGCGCCGGCGCAAGTCACGCAGGACTTCATCGGCCCTTACGAGCTGCAGGACTTCAACCTGTACTACACGCTGCGCTTCGGCTTTTCGCCTGCCAAGGTTGCCTTCCTCGCTTACCATGCGTGGCGTGACCGCGACGTGGGCCAATGGCCGGAGGACGAGCACGTGGTGCGCAACCAATACGAGCTGAAAGACATCAAACACAACCTGGGCATCTTCCTGAAGCGCTTCTTCCAGACTTCGCAGTTCAAGCGCACCTGCGTGCCGAATGCGCCGAAAGTCGGTTCCGGCGGTTCGCTGTCGCCGCGCGGCGACTGGCGCGCGCCGAGCGATTCGGAGGCTGCTGCCTGGCTGGAAAACCTGAAAACCGTGCCTGACGCTTAAACCACTATAAGGAGAACGCAATGAAACAAATTACCGCCATCATCAAGCCATTCAAGCTGGACGAAGTGCGCGAATCGCTGGCCGAAGTGAATGTGACCGGCCTGACCGTGACCGAGGTGAAAGGCTTTGGCCGCCAGAAAGGCCACACCGAGCTGTATCGCGGTGCGGAATACGTGGTTGATTTCCTGCCGAAGGTGAAGGTGGAAGTGGTGGTGGACGACAGCGTGGTCGATACCGCTGTCGATGCAATCATCAAGGCGGCCCGCACCGGCAAGATCGGCGACGGCAAGATCTTCGTGCAGAATATCGAGCAAGTGATCCGCATCCGCACCGGCGAAACCGGTGCCGAAGCAGTTTAATCAGGCATAGCGGACGCA
>CAMLSG010000087.1 GCA_946482635.1 uncultured Duganella sp. | reverse complement strand
AAACCATTACTGCATTCGAACGTTCGCCAGATGGCGGCATGGGCCTGGCACGCGATACGCGCGTCCGCTGGGCGCTCGAAGAAACAGGCCAGGCTTACGAGGTACGGCCGGTTTCCTTCGCCGCGATGAAGGAGCCTGCGCACCTTGCCCTGCATCCCTTCGGCCAGATACCGACTTATGAGGACGGCGACTTGACGCTGTTCGAGTCGGGCGCGATCATTTTCCATATCGCTTCGCATTATCCGGGCCTGTTGCCGGATGACCCCAATGCCCGGGCACGCGCCATCACGTGGATGTTTGCTGCACTCAACACGGTTGAGCCGCCGATCCTGGAAATCGTTATCGCCAAATTCCAGGAAGGCGACAAGCCTTGGGGCAAAGAGCGCCTGCCCCTGATCATGGATCGGATACGCACTCGGCTGGGCCAACTCTCCGCACGCTTGGGTGATGCAGAATGGCTGGATGGCGACTTCAGTGCGGGCGACCTGGTCATGGTTTCGGTGCTGCTCAGGGTCAAGCCATCAGGTATCCTGAGTGAATTCCCCCGACTGGCCGCATATGTGGCTCGCGGCGAAGCGCGCCCCGCCTACAAGCGGGCCTTTGCGGCACAGTTGGCATTTAATACTGCCGAGCCAGCGCCCGGCTGACGATGATTGGATGACTTATGTACGCGCTGCCCGAACTCGATGAACAAATCCTGCAGCCAGGTGTTAAAGGCCTGCCGATTGTGGAGCCGCTGCGCCAGCACATGATCGGCTCCCAGCATTGGAACATTCTGGCAGCCGACACCAGCTTGCCAGTGGCAGTGCTCAAGGCGTCGGCGCTGCAGCACAACCTGGCCTGGATGCGCGGCTTCTGCGAGCGTCACGGAGTGCTGCTTGCGCCGCACGGCAAGACCACCATGAGCCCGCAGCTGTTCGCGGCGCAGATCGAGAACGGGGCCTGGGGCATCACGCTGGCCACCATCCCGCAAGTGCAGGTTGCGGCACGCTTTGGCGTGCGGCGCGTAATCCTGGCGAATGAACTGGTGGCGCCAGCGGATATCCGTGCCGTGCTGCACCTGATGCAGGAAGATCACAGTTTCGAGTTCTTTGCCCTCGCCGATTCGCTGCAAGGCGTCGAGCGCCTGTCGCGCGCAGTGCAGGACTTCGGCTTGGTGCGGCCCTTGCCGCTGCTGGTGGAGCTGGGCATGAAGGGCAAGCGTGCCGGCTGCCGCGATCCGGAAGAAGTGATGGCCGTGGCGCGCGCCATCGCCGCCGCACCGGGCCTGCAATTGGCTGGCATTGAAGGCTACGAAGGCCTGGTGGTCACCGATAACCGCGCGGCGGATGTGGAGGTGGTCAACGGCTTCCTGCAGCGCATGGCGGAAATGCTGAAGGCCGCTGCAGCGGAAGGCTTGTTCGGTGGCGAGCAGGTGATCATTTCCGCCGGCGGCTCGGCCTATTTCGACCGCGTGGCGCGCGAATTTGCCGGACTGGCGGTGCAGGGCAAGAAAGTACTGCCGATCCTGCGCAGCGGGTGCTACCTGACCAATGACCATGGCTACTACGGCGGCTTGACCAGCGAGCTGGCCAGCCGCGAGGGCAAGGCGGCAGGGGAGGGCCTGCGGCCGGCGCTGGAAGTCTGGACCACCGTGTTGTCGCTGCCCGAACCCAACCTGGCCATCCTGGCGATGGGCAAGCGCGATGCATCGCACGACCTTGGCCTGCCGCGCCCGATCGCCGCGCACAGGCCGGGCGGTGACGCACTGGCACTGCCGGAGGGCGCCGTGATCGACAAGATGAACGACCAGCACGCCTACCTGCGCTGGCCGGAGGGCCTCCAGGCCGGCCTGCAAGTGGGCGACCTGGTGGGCTGCGGCATCTCCCACCCCTGCACCACCTTCGACAAGTGGCCCATGATGCTGGTTGTGGATGACACGTACAACGTCCTGCAGGCCATCAATACCTTCTTCTGAGCGGTTACAATCTTGGCTTCACGCACAGAGGATATCCATGCCCGACGCCTTGCCACACCTGTTCCCGCCGATCCAGCCCCGCAATAGCGGCATGCTGGCAGTCGATGACATCCATACAATTTATTGG
This sequence comes from uncultured Duganella sp., assembly GCA_946482635.1. The sequence goes on along the minus strand of CAMLSG010000087.1, from coordinate 17,658 downwards.
GAAGAGGTAGGCAACCCGGACGGCATCCCGGTCGTCTTCTTCCATGGCGGCCCGGGTGCCGGCATGTCGCCGCAGCACCGCCGTTTCTTCAATCCGGAACACTACCGGGTCATCCTGTTCGACCAGCGCGGCGCCGGCAAATCGACCCCGCTGGGCGAGGTGCAGAACAACACCACCCAATTCCTGATCCAGGACATCGAGCGCCTGCGCACGCTGTTCGGCATCGAAAAATGGCTGGTATTCGGCGGTTCCTGGGGCTCAACCCTGGCGCTGGCATACGGCCAGGCCCACCCGGAGCGCTGCCTGGGCTTCGTCCTGCGCGGCATCTTCCTCTGCACCCAGAAGGAAATTGACTGGTTCCTGCAAGGCTCCGAATGGTTCCACCCCGAGGTGTACGACGAATTCGTCGCCCCCATCCCGTCCGGGGAACGCGGCAACCTGCTGCAAGCCTACGTCAAGCGCATCATGGACCCGAACCCGGACGTGCACTGGCCCGCCGTGCGCGCCTGGAGCAAGTTCGAAGGCCGCCGCGTCTTCCTGCTGCCGCAGCCGGATGAACCGCCGTCGGACACCCTGGACCTGGGCGTCGGCCGCATGGAATCGCACTACATGGCCAACCTGGGCTTCTTCACCGACGGCCAGTTGCTGTCCAACGTCTCGCGCATCGCCCACCTGCCGGCCGTGATCGTGCAGGGCCGCTATGACGTGATCTGCCCGCCGGTATCGGCCTGGCGCCTGCAGCAGGCCTGGGGCGCAAATGCGGTGATGAAGATGATCCCGGACGCCGGCCACGGCGCCATGGAACAGGGCATCAGCCGCGCCCTGGTCAACGCTACCGAACAATTCCGTCAGCAAGGACGCTTCGCATAATGAACCTGCAGCTCGGCGACATCGCCCACATCATCCAGCTGGCAATTGCCCCGGTTTTCATGCTGTCCACGGTTTGCACCAACCTGCTGGTGCTGTTGAACCGCCTGGCCCGCATCATCGACCGCTCGCGCGTGCTGGAAGAACGCCTGGACGTGGCCTATAACGACACCTACATCAACGAGCTGGACATCCTGTACCGCCGCTCTCACCTGATCAACGTTGCCATCGCGCTGTGCACGGCCTGCGGCCTGTTCGTTTGCCTGGTGGTGGCCCTGCTGTTCGTTGGCGACGCCACCAACGTCGCGCTGGACAAGTACATCGCCGGCCTGTTCATCGCCGCGATGATCTGCCTGATCGGCAACTTCGGCTACCTGCTGCGCGAGATCTTCATCGCCTCGACATTCATGCGTGCCCACCGCCACGTGCGGCACATCGAAAGAAATCCAAACTAAGAATCATCATGCACGATTACAAACGCCCACCTACGCTGCACCGCTACGGCCCGCGCAGCGAACTCGAACAAGCCCTGAAGGACGGCCAGTTCGTGCTGCGCCCTGTGGGCAGCTTCCTGACCCTGAGCTTCTCGCAAGCCTGGAACCGCGACCTGTTCGACCACTTTGGCGCTGACAGCTGCCTGGTGATCCACAACACCGAGGAATTCGGTGAGCGCATCCATCGTGCAGTGCAGCGTACCTTGCCGAATTGGGCCGGCATCGATGGCGCCATCGAATACGGCGGCCGCGCCGCCCTGGGCGCCGCCTTTAGCAAGACGCGTGAAGATGCGATGGAGAAAGAATGGCAATTCGCCTGGCGCTCCATGCAGACCGCATCCACCATGAATCCGGTGGTGATCCGCATCGGCAGCCTTGAGAATTTTGCGGAAGTACGCGACCGCGATCACTACACGGCTTAAGGAACGCTGGGCACTCCGCCCAGGCCACGTGCCAGCTCCGACTGTTTCGGCAGCGCCGGCTGGCGCTCCAGGTGGGCCAGCACCGCATTCATCATGCGCTCGATATCGCCGCGGATGATGTTGGTGCCCAGCAGGCCCGGCACATAGAAGTTCGGCATCAGGCGTCCCGTGTAGACCACGCGGGTACCGCCGGTTTCCGGAATGGGAATCAATTCCCAGCGTGCCTCGTAATGTTTCATGTCCCCCGAGACCAGGGCGATGTCGATCGACGACATAGGCTGCTCCGTTGCACGCACGACAAGATGTATGGAGCGCGACATGAACAGGAAGCGCGCCGTGCCAAATTGCTCAATGATGACTTCGTTGCCATTGCGGGAAAGCACCCGGCACGACGCCATGTCGGGCACGAATTCTTCCATGCGATCGTAGGTGGTGAGGGTGCGCCAGACCGTTGGCAGGGATGCATGAACGGTGCCGCTGGCGTTTACTTCATAGAGCTGCTGCGCGTCTGCCTTCACCCGGTTGACGGACACTTCCAGCTTGGGAACTTCCAACCGGGCCGCCTGGCCCGCGCCAAAGGCAGGCGCGGTAAAACCGAGGAACAGTACTAATAACAGTCGCTTCATGCTACCAGCGTAAGGGAACTGGTGGCAGAATACAAGCGCCGCGCGCTTCCATCGTTAGACAGCGCACTGAACTCCCGCCTTCCCGCTATGACCACGAATTTCCCGCATCTCCTTTCGCCCCTCGACCTGGGTTTTACCACCTTGCGCAACCGCGTCATCATGGGTTCCATGCACACGGGGCTGGAGGACCGCTTCTTCAATTATGACAAGCTGGCCGCCTTCTACCGCGAGCGCGCCAGGGGCGGCGTGGGCATGATCGTCACCGGCGGCATCTCGCCGAACCGCCAGGGCTGGCTGCTGCCGTTCGGCGGCACCATGAACTTCATCGGCGACGTCTTCAACCACCGCAAGCTGACCAGCGCCGTGCACGAAGAAGGCGGCAAGATCCTGATGCAGATCCTGCATGCAGGCCGCTATGGCTACCAGCCGTTCGCCGTGTCGGCTTCCGACAAGAAATCGCCGATCTCGCCCTTCAAGCCGAAGGCGCTGACGGAGAGCGGCATCGAGTCGACCATCAAGGCCTACGTGCGCGCTGCGAAGCTGGCGCAGAAGGCCGGCTACGACGGCGTCGAGGTGATGGGCAGCGAAGGCTACCTGCTGAACCAGTTCCTGTGCGCCCGCACCAACCTGCGCACCGACCGCTGGGGCGGCAGCATCGAAAACCGCATGCGCCTGCCGGTGGAGATCGTGCGCCGCATGCGCGATGCAGTCGGCCGCGACTTCATCATCATGTACCGGCACTCCTTGCTGGACCTGGTGGATGGCGGCAATACCTGGGAAGAGGTGGTGACGGTTGCCAAGGCCCTGCAGCATGCCGGCGCCACCATCCTGAATACCGGCATCGGCTGGCACGAAGCCCGCGTACCGACCATCGTTACCTCGGTGCCGCGCGCCGCCTTTGCCGAAGTGGCAGGCCGCCTGCGCAAGGAAGTGACCATTCCGGTGGTGGCCTCGAACCGCATCAATATGCCGGCGGAGGCGGAAGACATCATCCTGCGCGGCGATGCCGACATGGTATCGATGGCGCGTCCATTCCTGGCCGACGCCGAATTCGTCAACAAGGCGGCTGCCGGGCGCGCCGACGAAATCAATACTTGCATTGGATGCAACCAAGCCTGCCTGGATCACACTTTCCAGAACAAGCGCGCCAGCTGCCTGGTGAACCCGCGTGCCTGCCACGAAACGGAACTGGTGTACAAGCCCGCTGCGGCACGCCGCAAGGTCGCGGTGGTCGGTGCCGGCCCAGCCGGCCTGTCGGCAGCGACGGTGGCGGCTGAATGCGGCCACGATGTCACCTTGTTCGACTCCGGCGACCGCATTGGCGGCCAGTTCAATATTGCCAAGCAGATCCCGGGCAAGGAAGAATTCAACGAAACCCTGCGCTACTTTGGCCGCAAGATCGAGCTGACCGGCGTCAAGCTGCAGCTCAATCACCGCGTCACGCGCGAAGAACTGCTGGCGGGCGGCTATGACGACGTGATCGTCGCCACCGGCATCCGCGTGCGCAAGCCGAAGATCGACGGCATCGACCATCCGAAAGTGCTGTCCTACCTCGACGTGCTGCGCGACAAGAAGCCGGTCGGCAAGCGCGTCGCCATTATCGGCGCGGGCGGCATCGGCTTCGACGTCGGCGAATACCTGTTGCACAACCCCGAGCATTCGCTGCCGCTGGCGAAAGAGCACTGGACGGCCGAATGGGGCGTCGACCTGCACGCCAAGACGGGCGGCGGCCTGGTGCCGGCCAAGGCGGCGGAGCCGGTGCGCCAGCTCTACCTGCTGCAGCGCAAAACCAGCAAGCTGGGCGCCGGCCTTGGCAAGACTTCGGGCTGGGTGCACCGTGCCGTGCTGGCGCGCAACGGCGTAGTGATGATTCCCGGCGTGCAGTACAAGCGGATCGACGACCATGGCCTGCACATTCAGGTTGGCGAAGAAGAACGCCTGCTGGCGGTGGATAACGTGGTGATCTGCGCCGGCCAGGAGAGCCTGACCGAACTGATGCCGCCGGAAGGCGAAGCCGCAGCAGCGGGCACTCCGCGCTTCCACAAGATCGGCGGCGCCGCCCTGGCAGCCGAACTGGATGCCAAGCGCGCCATCAAGGAAGGCGCGGAGCTGGCGGCGCGCCTGTAAGCTCGCTAGGCGTGCGTCTTGCCGATTTCTCCGGCGATATGCGCCGCCATTGACTTGGCCAGCTCCTGCTCGCCGATGAAGATGACGCCGGCGCGCTCACTGCGCAGCAGTGCGGCCTCTTCCTCGCTGTGCGTGCGCACCGCGATCTTGATATCCGGATTCAGCGCGCGCGCCGTTTCGATCATGGCGCGTACGTGGAAGGTATCCGGAGTCGCCACCACCAGCATGCGCGCCTTGTGGATATGGGCCTGGATCAGCACCGCCGGTTCGCCGGCATTGCCCGCCACGGCGGCGATGCCCTGCTGGCGCAACTGGTCGACCAGCTCGCGATTCTGCTCCGCCACAACGTAATGGATACCCTGGGCCGCCAGCGATTCAGCGATATTCCGCCCCACGCGGCCATAGCCGACCAGCACTACCTGTCCTTCCAGCTTGGATTGCGCGGTCGTCATCGGCAACTCCGCCAGCGGGTCGGCAGTGCGCGCATACTGCGCCGCCAGCACCTTGTTCTTGCCCAGCATGCGCTCCAGCGGGCCAGCCAGCAGGAACATCAGCGGGTTCAAGGCGATCGACAGGATGGCGCCGGCCAGGATCAGGCTTTGGCCTTCATGCGGTAGCAGCCCAAGCGAGATGCCCAGCGCCGCCAGGATGAAGGAGAACTCGCCGATCTGCGCCAGGCTGGCCGACACCATCAGCGCCGTGCTGGCTGGATAGCGCAGCAACACGACCAGCGCAAAGGCTGCAATTGATTTGCCGAACAGGATGATGGCCACCACGGCGAGTACGCGCAGGGGCTGTTCAACCAGGATCATCGGCTCGAACAGCATGCCGACCGAAACGAAGAACAGCACCGCGAACGCGTCGCGCAAGGGCAGGGATTCATGCGCGGCACGATGGCTCAACTCGGATTCGCGCAGCACCATGCCAGCGAAGAATGCACCCAACGCGAAGGAGATGCCGAACAGCACAGTTGCCGCATATGCGATGCCTACAGCTGCCGCGATCACGCACAGCGTAAACAGCTCGCGCGAATTGGTGCGAGCCACCTGCCACAGGATCCACGGGAACAGCTTGCGGCCAACCAGCAGCATGAAGCCGACGAACAGCGCCACCTGGCCCAGCGTGACTGCCAGCGCCTTGAGGACGCCGCCCTCGGCCGCGCCGTGGCCATGCGCCGCATCGCCCGCATTGCCGCCCAGCGCGCCTGCCAGCGCAGGCAGCAGGACCAGTACGAGGACCGTCACCAGGTCCTCAACCACCAGCCAGCCGACGGCAATGCGGCCATTGAACGAATCCAGCGTGCCGCGTTCCTCCAGCGCCCGCAGCAGCACCACGGTGCTGGCCACCGACAACGCCAGGCCGAATACCAGGCCGCCGCCCAGGCTCCAGCCCCAGAAATGCGCCAGCGCCATGCCCATGCCGGTCGCCGCCGCGATCTGCAGGATGGCGCCGGGCAGGGCCACCTTGCGCACCTCCCACAAATCATCGAGCGAGAAATGCAGGCCGACCCCGAACATCATCAGCATCACGCCGATTTCAGCCAGCTGGCCGGCAAGCGCGCTGTCAGCGACAAAGCCAGGGGTAGCGGGACCAATCAGGATGCCGGCTGCGAGGTAGCCGACCAGGGCGGGAAGTTTGAGGCGGGTGGCGATAAAGCCGAAGACAAGGCCGAAGCCAAGGGCCGCGGCGATGGTGGTAATCAGGCTGACGTCATGGGGCATGCGGGACTCCTTTCGCAAGGAGTATAACCGCATGCCCGCTGCGATTTATGCCTTGCGGACGACGACGGAGCCGATGGAGTAGCCGGCGCCGAAGCTGCAGATCACGCCGTAGGCGCCGGACGGCAGGTCGTCCTGGTGCTTGTGGAAGGCGATGATTGAGCCGGCCGACGAGGTGTTGGCGTAGGTGTCCAGGATCACCGGCGCTTCCATCGGCTCGGCGTCGCGGCCGAGGATGGTGCGGGAGATCAGCTGGTTCATGCTCAGGTTGGCCTGGTGCAGCCAGAAGCGGCTCATCTGCTCAACCTTCAGGCCGGCGCGGTCGATCGAATCCTTGATCATTTGCGCTGCCATCGGGCACACGTCCTTGAAGACCTTGCGGCCCTGCTGCTTGAACAGCTTGTCCGGCGCGCCGATGCCGCTTTCGTCGAAGCGGTTCATGAAGCCGAAGTTGTTGCGGATGTTGTTGGAGAAGCTGGTCTTCAGCTTGGTGTCCAGGATGTCCCACTGGTGCTTCGATACGGCCCCTTCCTTGCCTTCCACGATGATCGCGGTGCAGGCGTCGCCGAAAATGAAGTGGCTGTCGCGGTCGCGGTAGTCGAGGTGGCCGGAGGTGATTTCCGGATTCAGGATCAGCACGGCGCGCGCCTGGCCGCTCTGCACCGCGCCAACCGCGGTCTGGATGCCGAAGGTGGCCGAGGAGCAGGCGACGTTCATGTCGAAGCCGAAGCCGTCGATGCCCAGCGCCTGCTGCACTTCCACTGCCATCGCCGGGTAGGCGCGCTGCATGTTGGAGCAGGCCACCAGCACCATGTCGATGTCGGCCGGGGTGCGGCCGGCGCGGTCCAGGGCCTGGCGGGCGGCCGCCACGCAGATCTCGGCCTGCAGCGACAGTTCTTCGTTGCTGCGCTCAGGGATGCGCGGGGTCATGCGTTTCGGGTCCAGGATGCCGGTCTTTTCCATCACGTAGCGCGATTTGATGCCGGATGCCTTTTCGATGAAGGCGGCGCTGGATGGCTCCAGGGCGGTCACGGTGCCGGCCGCGATGGCGGCGGCGTTTTCCGCGTTGAACAGTTCGACGTAGGCGTTGAAGGCGGTGACCAGTTCTTCATTACTGATCGAGTTCGCTGGGGTAAAGAGGCCGGTTCCGCTGATGACGGCTTGTTTCATGATCAATATTTCTTTCTTAGAATGGGTCAGGCGACCGGTAAGATGGCCGATTTTACCGCATCTGCAACGAAAAACGGCGTCCCTGGGGACGCCGCCTTGATCTTGGCCAGCTTTATTTCTTGGGTGGCGGGTCCAGCTTGACCAGCTTGGAATCGGCCTTGGCCAGCTGCACTGGAACGCCTTGCAGGTGGTTGAGCGCCTGCTTGAGCTGGAAATCGTCGCCGCTGCCGTATTCCAGCGGCTTGCGCTTTTTCTCGGCCGCCAGGATGCGCATCTGCTCTTCAAGCTCGTCGCGCGGGGCCTTGCCGGCTTCCTGATCGCGGTCGTTGCTCAGGTGCTTGGCCAGGTCGGCTTCGCGCATGCGCAGGCTGTTCAGGCCGTCGCCGTCCTCGTTCTCGTCCACCGCCAGGTCAGGCGAGATGCCCTTGGCCTGGATCGAGCGGCCGTGCGGCGTGTAGTAGCGCGCGGTGGTCAGCTTGACGGCGGTATCGGCGGTCAGCTGGCGAATGGTCTGCACCGAGCCTTTGCCGAAGGTTTGCGAGCCGATGATGGTGGCGCGCTTGTAATCCTGCAGCGCGCCGGCCACGATTTCGGAGGCGGAGGCGGAGCCGGTATTCACCAGCACGGCCATCGGGATGTGCTTGACCGCTTCCGGCAGCTTGGCCAGCGGATCGCCGTCGCCGCGCAGCGAGTAGTATTCGGCGCGGCCGTAGAAAATCTGTTTCGAATCGGGGAGCTGGCCGTTGGTCGAGACGATCGGGGTGTCCTTCGGCAGGAAAGCTGCCGCCACGCCGATTGCGCCTTGCAGCACGCCGCCCGGGTCGTTGCGCAGGTCCAGCACCAGGCCTTTCAGGTGCGGGTCCTGGCGATACAGCTCGGTAATCTTGGCGGCCAGGTCGTCCACCGTCGGTTCCTGGAATTGCGAGATGCGCACCCAGGCATAGCCCGGCGAGACCATCTTGGCCTTCACGCTCTTCTGGTGGATTTCTTCGCGGTTGAGGGTGAACTCCAGCGGTTGCGGCTCATCCTTGCGCATGATGGTCAGCATCACCTTGGTGCCCGGTTCGCCGCGCATTTTCTTGACCGACTCGTCCAGGCTCAGGCCTTTCAGCGAAGTCGTATCGAGGCGGGTAATCATGTCGCCCGGCTTGATGCCGGCGCGGTAGGCTGGCGAATCCTCGATCGGCGCCACGATCTTGATATAGCCTTCGTCGCTCTGGGCGATTTCGATGCCGAGGCCAACGAATTTGCCCTGAGAGCCTTCACGCAGCTCGGCATAGGCTTTCTTGTCCAGGTAGGCGGAATGGGGGTCGAGCGAGGCGACCATGCCGGAGATGGCTTCCGTCAGCAGCTTCTTGTCTTCCACTGCTTCCACATAATCGGACTTGATCAGGCCGTACACATCGGCGAGCTGCTTGAGCTCTTCCAGCGGCAGGCCCGGGTCGGCCTGCTTTTGTGCCATCGCGGAAAACTGCAGGGATACCGCCACCCCCGCGACTACGCCAAGGCCGATCAGGCCAGCGTTCTTGAGTTTCTTGCCCATGTGTCACCTGTTCCAAATACAGCGGTTAACTCGTCCGCCATTGGAATTCAGTATAAACCTGATTCTCAGCAATCGTAGCTGCCAGCATGGAATAAAACCGATTAAAAGCCACGATAAATTCATAACTTTGTAGGTGTTTGCCAATGTGTTTACCGGAGTAAGTATTTGTAAGAAAGGCAGATCGGCCGGCATCCCGGGCCTACACTGGGTTCGCTATTTCTCTCTACCCGAAGTGGTTTCGGCCCGCGGCACTCCCGCGGGCATCTTTTTTTCCGGAGCAATCATATGAAACTGATACGCACTGCCCGTGCAGCCTGGCTGGTATTGGCCATGGCCGTCGCCCCGGCCTTTGCCGTGCCGGTCATGGACATGCGCGCCGAAGACCTGGTGCCCATGGCCTCCGAATTCCGCAAATCGCTCAACCTGAATGCCAACCAGCAAACCCTGTGGGCCAAGGTCGAGAGCCAGAGCAAGGCGTTGCTGCGTGAGCGCAAGGCGCGCCGCGAACGCCTGCAGGAAGCGACCCGCCAGGGCTTGCAGGCCCAGAATGTCGAACTGCGCGACCTGCAGGCTGGGCTGGAAGCGGAGCAAGCCGCCACGGCAGCCGAAGACCGCCAGTTGCGTGAATGGTGGCTGGGCATCAACGATGCACTGGACGATGGCCAGCGCCAGGCAGCGGCAAAGTTTCTCGTTGACCAACTTATCCGCATGGAAGATGGCCCCGGCGGTGGGCGCGGCGAGCGGCCAGCGGGCGAGGAGGGCGGCCATCGGGGTGGGCATGGTGGACGCGGCGGGCCGGGCGGCCCAGGCGGCGGAGGCGTCAGCATCGGCGGCGGTTCCGGCCGCGGCATGTAGCAAGTATCGTAAAGTAACAATGGCGGGGGCCCTGTGCCAGCCGCCGGGGTGGGGATTACAATGCCTGCGCGGCGCCAACCGGTCTGCCGCGCGCAACATTGTCCATTCATGAAGAAGTTGATCCCTTTCGCCCTGGTCACCCTGGGAGCGGCCACCGGTGCCGCAGCCCAGCAGGAAACCGTCAAGCCCGCCGATAAAGTCATCCCCCAGGTGACCATCAGCGGCGGCCGCCAGGACGATATGACGGAACGCCGTAATTCCACGGCAGGCAAGCAGGTCTTCGGCCGTGAAGAACTGGACCGCAACGGCGACAGCAATATCGGCGACGTGTTGAAGCGCCTGCCGGGCATCACCCTCGGCGGGCGCGCCGGTCGCGGCGGCGAAGTGCGCATGCGGGGCCTGGGCAGCGGCTACACCCAGGTGCTGGTGAATGGCGAACGGCCGCCGGCCGGCTTTTCGATGGAATCGCTGTCGCCTGACCAGGTCGAACGCATTGAAGTCATGCGCGGCCCGGTGGCGGAACACAGCACCCGCGCCATCGCCGGCACCATCAATATCGTGCTGCGCGACGGCTACCAGATGCGCGACATCCAGGTGAGGGCGTCCGACCGCATCGAGCAGGGCCGCCATTCGCCTGAACTGTCAGTGACTGCGCCTGGCAAATCGGGCGCCTTGAATTACACCTTGTCGGCTTCGGTTAATGTCAACCGCCAGCACGACAACAGCAGCACCCACAACACGGAAGTTGAAGCGGACGGCGAGCTGGCCAAGGAACAATTCCTGCAAAGCGAAAGCGCCGGCAGCAACAAGGGCCTGCACCTGACGCCGCGCTTCTCCTACAAGTTCGAGAATGGCGACACGCTGAATTTCCAGACCTTCCTGATGCACCAGAAGTCGCGCAGCGCCGCGCAGACCAACCTGTCGCAACCGGTTGGCAGCCAGCCGCCGGAGTACAACTTGGCGCAGCAAACCAGCGATGGCGACGTCACCTTCCTGCGCGGCTTCGGCAACTGGGTGCACCGCCTGCAGGGCGCCAGCAAGCTCGATGTGAAGTTCGGCTTCGGCCTTGGCAAGCGTGACAGCGATTCGCTGCGCTACCAGTACGACACGCAAGGCACGCTGCTGGACCGCTTCACCGACACCGATAAAACGAAGGACAAGAGCCTGAACACCGGCGGCAAGTACACCGCCCCGATCGGCGCCGGCCATCTGCTGGCTGCCGGCTGGGACCTGGAGGCCAGCCACCGCGAGCAGGTGCGGGTCTCACTGGACAAGAACGGCAACGCGCAATTCGCCGACTCCGGCGACAACCTGACCGCCGATACCCGCCGCGCCGCCTTGTTCGCGCAGGACGAATGGGACATCACGCCGCAATGGTCGGCCTACGTCGGCGCGCGCTGGGAAGGCATCCGTACTACCTCGGACCGCAGCAGCGGCACCATCAGCAATACCAGCAAGGTCTTCAGCCCGCTGCTGCACGCGGTGTGGAAAATTCCCGGCTACGAAAAAGACCAGGTGCGCGCCAGCCTGACCAAGAGCTACAAGTCGCCCAATGTGCAGGACCTGATCGCTGCGCCGTTCCTGTCGCGCCTGAACAGTGCCACCAGCCCTGACCGCACCGGCAACCCGAACCTGAAGCCGGAACTGGCCACCGGCCTCGATCTCGCGTATGAGCACTACCTTGGCCGCAGCGGCATCGTCAGCGTCAGTGGTTTCGTACGCAATATCGACAACCTGATTCGCCGCGAGCTCACGCTGCAGCAAACCGGGCTTGGCCCGCGCTGGGTTTCTTCGCCGGCGAATATCGGCAATGCCCGCACCAGCGGCATCGAACTGGAAGCCAAGTTCGCGCTGTCCGAGCTGATGGAAAACGCACCGCAGATTGATTTCCGCAGCAATTACAGTCACTTCTGGTCGAAGGTCGACGGTATCCCGGGACCGGACAACCGCCTTGACCAGCAGGCGAAGCAGACAGCCAACCTGGGCATGGACTACCGACTGAAAGACCTTCCGCTCACGCTTGGCACGAGCTACAACTGGACGCCGGCCATCCGCACCCGGACCAGTGACAAGCAAGTAGTGGAAACCAGCCGCAAACGCGTGCTGGACATGTATGCGCTGTGGCGTTTCGACGGCCGCACGCAAATCCGAATCAGCGCCAACAACCTCTTGGCGGATGATGCAACCGGGTACAACCTGGTCAACGCAAATGGGCTCGCCGTACAAGGAGCCACGCTGAACCCCACATACACCCAGTGGAGCGTTCGACTTGAAACCAAATTCTAAAGGGACAAAGAGAGTGAAACGACATATCCTGAGCACCATCACCCTGAGCCTGATGGCGGCATTCGCCCACGCAGGCGGTCACGAAGGCCACGAGCATACTTCGGCACCGACTTCCGGCATCGACACGCAGTACATCGACAAGAACGTGCGTGCCCAGGACGACTTCTTCGAGCACCTGAACGGCGGCTGGCTGAAGGCCACTGAAATCCCGGCCGACAAGTCGAGCTGGGGCTCCTTCGCCAAGCTGCGCGACGACACCCTGTTTCAACTGCGCGACCTGATCCAGGGCCTGCAGGGCCAGAAAGGCCTGAAAGGCGACGACGCCAAGATCGCCGCGCTGTACGCTTCCTACATGGACGAAGCCAAGCTGGAAAAGCTGGGCGCCAAGCCGCTGGCCGGCGAGCTGTCCAAGATCCGCGGCCTGAAAGACAAGAAAGGCATTCCTGCGCTGATCGCCCACTTCAACAAATCCGGCGTGCCGGCGCCATACGGCGTGTTCGTCAGCCAGGACGCGCGCAACTCGACCCAGTACGCCGCCCACATGGGCCAGTCCGGCCTGGGCCTGCCTGACCGCGAGTACTACCTGAAGAAAGACGACGCCAAGATGGCGGATGCGCTGGCCAAGTACGAGCTGCACGTGGCCAAAATCCTTGGCCTGGCCGGCAACAAGGATGGCGCTGAAAAAGCCAAGGCCATCGTGGCGCTGGAAACCGAACTGGCGAAAGCGCAATGGTCGCGCGTCGACAACCGCGATCCGGTCAAGCGCTACAACAAGATGGAAATCAGCAAGCTGGCCGAAATCGCACCGGGCTACGACTGGAAGGCATCCCTGGGTGCTACCGGCATCGCCGCCAAGACCGACAGCGTGATCGTGGCACAGCCAAGCTACATGACCGAATTCGCCAAGCTGGTTGAAAGCACCCCGCTGGAAACCTGGAAGGCCTACTTCGAATGGCACCTGCTGCGCGACGCTTCGCCATACCTGTCGAAGGACTTCGACCAGGCTAACTTCGCCTTCTACGGCACCGTGCTGACCGGCGTGACCGAGCAGCAGCCACGCTGGAAGCGCGGCGTCGGCGTGGTGGAAGCTTCGATCGGCGAAGGCATGGGCAAGCTGTACGTGGCCAAGTACTTCCCTGCCGAACGCAAGGCCCGCATGGAAGAACTGGTGAAGAACCTGCTGGTGGCTTACAAGCAGAGCATCGACAGCATCGACTGGATGGGCCCTGAGACCAAGAAGCAGGCGCAGGAAAAGCTGTCCAAGTTCACCCCGAAAATCGGCTACCCGAACAAATGGCGTGATTACAGCAAGCTGCAATTCAAGGAGGGCGACCTGTTCGGCAACCTGGGCCGCGCTGCCGAATTCGCCTACAACCGCAACCTGGAAAAGCTGGGCAAGCCGATCGACAAGGAAGAATGGGGCATGACCCCGCAGACGATCAATGCGTACTATCGTCCAACCGCCAACGAGATCGTGTTCCCGGCCGCCATCCTGCAGCCGCCGTTCTTCGACATGAAGGCTGACGACGCGGTCAACTACGGCGCCATCGGCGCTGTGATCGGCCACGAAATCTCGCACGGCTTCGACGATTCCGGCTCGCAGTACGACGGCGACGGCAACTTGCGCGACTGGTGGACTGCCGAAGACCGTGCAGCGTTCAAGGTCAAGGCGGATGCCATGGTCAAGCAGTACAGCTCCTACGAGCCGGTGCCTGGCTATAACATCAACGGCAAGCTGACCCTGGGCGAGAACATTGCCGACAACTCGGGCCTGGCGATTGCCTACAAGGCGTACAAGATCTCCCTGGGCGGCAAGCCTTCGCCGGTGATCGACGGCCTGAGCGGCGAACAGCGCGTGTTCATGGGCTTCGGCCAGGTATGGCGCACCAAGATGCGCGAGCAGCAGGCGATCGTGCAGATCAAGACCGACCCGCACTCCGCCGGCCGCTTCCGCGCCAACGGCACCGTGGTCAACCAGCCAGCCTTTTACGAAGCCTTCGGCGTGAAGGAAGGCGACAAGATGTACGTGAAGCCGGAAGACCGCATCATCATCTGGTAAACCGGTAAACCGGGGTCAGACCCAAGGGTCTGACCCGACGTTTCGAAGCCACAGGCCGTGGAGGTGACGGGTCTGACCCTTGGGTCAGACCCAGATTTACCGGTTTTGGAAAAAACGCCACGCCCAAGCGTGGCTTTTCTTTCAACGTTCCGCTACGGCGTGCTAGAGTCGCGCGATACCGTCATATCTACCTAGGAGGGTAACCTTGAAACGCAAGATCCTGAGCGCCGTCATCATCGGCCTCTTCGCTGCAAACGCCGCTATCGCGGCCGGCAAGCCTGCACAGAAATCCGGCATCGAAGCCGCCAACATGGACAAAGCCGTCCGTGCCCAGGACGACTTCTACCAGCACCAGAACGGCACCTGGATGAAGAACACCGAAATCCCGGCCGAGCGCTCCACCTGGGGCACCTTCGTCCAGCTGTCCGATACGGTCCAGGCGCAACTGCGCACCCTGATCGAAGAAGCCGCAGCCAAAGGCGGCAATGCCGACGCCAAGCGCGTAGGCGACATGTACGCCGCCATGATGGACGAAGCCCGCGCCGAGCAACTGGGCCTGACCCCGCTGGCCGGCGAACGCGCCCGCATCGCAGCCCTGAACGACAAGAAACAACTGGCCGCCCAGTTCGCGCACTTCTCGCGCATGGGCGTGAGCAGCCCGTTCGACGTCGGCATCCACCAGGACAACAAGGATTCGACCCGCTACGTGGCCGACCTGTCCCAGTCCGGCCTGTCGATGCCTGACCGCGACTACTACCTGAAAAAAGACGACGCCAAGCTGGCCGACACCCTGGCCAAATTCGAAACCCACGTTGCCAAGATGATGGCGCTGGCCGGCGACAAGAACGCCGCCGCCACCGCAAAAGCCGTGGTCAACGTCGAAACCCGCATCGCGCAGATCCAGTGGACCAAGGTCGAGCTGCGCGACCCGGTCAAGGCTTACAACAAATACGAAATCGCCAAGCTGAAAGAACTGATGCCTGGCTTCGACTTCGACACCTGGTTCGAAGGCGTGCATATCAACGGCAAGGTGAAAGACGTCATCGTCAGCCAGCCGACTTACCTGCAGGCGCTGGACAAAGTGATCGCCGAAGTGCCGATGGAAGACTGGAAGGCCTATATGGACTACCGCTTGCTGGCAACCTTCTCGCCGGAGCTATCCAAGGCCTTCGTTGACGAAAACTTCTCATTCTATGGCACCACCCTGAGCGGCGCCACCGAACTGCGTCCACGCTGGAAGCGCGCCGTGTCCCTGACCGAAGGCTCGATGGGTGAAGCGGTAGGCAAGCTGTACGTCGCCAAGCACTTCCCGCCGGAAGCCAAGGCCCGCATGGAACAGCTGGTGAAGAACCTGCTGCTGGCCTTCAAGCAAAGCATCGACACCCTGGAATGGATGGGCCCTGCAACCCGCAAGGAAGCCCACGCCAAGCTGGCCAAGTTCACCACCAAGATCGGCTACCCGAACAAGTGGCGCGATTACAGCGCGCTGGAAATCAAGCGCGACGACCTGGTGGGCAACGTGATCCGCTCCAGCCAGTTCGAACACGAACGCAATGTGAACAAGCTGGGCAAGCCGATCGACCGCGACGAATGGCTGATGCCACCGCAGCAGATCAACGCCTACTACAACCCTGAGATGAACGAGATCGTGTTCCCGGCCGCCATCCTGCAGCCGCCGTTCTTCGACATGAAGGCTGACGACGCGGTCAACTACGGCGGCATCGGCGCCGTGATCGGCCACGAAATCTCGCACGGCTTCGACGACCAGGGCTCGCAGTTCGACGGCGACGGCAACCTGCGCAACTGGTGGACCGAAGAAGACGGCAAGCGCTTCAAGGAACGCACCGGCATCCTGGTCAAGCAGTACGGCGAATTCGAAGCGCTGCCAGGCTACAAGGTCAATGGCGAGCTGACGCTGGGCGAAAACATCGGCGACAACTCCGGCCTGGCCGTGGCCTACAAGGCCTACAAGCTGTCGCTGAAGGGCAAGAAAGCGCCTGTGATCGACGGCTTCAGCGGCGACCAGCGCTTCTACATGGGCTGGGCGCAGGTATGGCGCACCAAGTACCGCGATGCTGCGCTGATTTCGCGTATCAAAGCCGACCCACACTCGCCAGGCCCATTCCGCACCAACGGCACCCTGCGTAACCAGCCGGGCTTCTACGAAGCCTTCGGCCTGAAGGACGGCGACAAGCTGTACCTGGCGCCGAAAGACCGCGCGATCATCTGGTAAAACCGGTACTGCAGTGTCTGACCCGCAGGGTCAGGCACTGGCCCCGCGACTGCCGCGTTTCGGGTGTCAGACCCAGCGGGTCTGACACCGGTTTACCGGTTCAAATGGACCCCAAAATGAAAAAACACCTTCTCGCCGCCGCCGCTGCAGCGCTGTTGGCAACAATGGCCAGCGCCTCCGACAAATCCGGCATCGAACTCCAATACGTCGACCCCGCCATCCGCGCCCAGGACGACTTTTTCAAGCACCTCAACGGCAAATGGCTGGCCACCGCCGAAATCCCCGCCGAAATGTCCAGCTGGGGCGTATTCGAAAAACTGTTCGAAGACATCCAGCCGCAACTGCGCAAGATCATTGAAGACAGCGCCCAAAGCGCCGACACCGCCGACAAGAAACGCATCGGCGACTTCTACGCCGCCTTCATGGACGAAGCGCGCCTCGAGCAACTGGGCGTCACGCCAATCCAGCCCGAACTTGCCCGCATCGCCGCCCTGACCGACAAGAAGCAACTGCCAGCCCTGTTCGCGTACCACAACCGCCACAACTTCGCGGCGCCGATGGACATGGGCATCCACCAGGACAACAAGGACTCCACCAAATACGTGGTGGACTTCGTGCAGTCCGGCCTCGGCATGCCAGACCGTGACTACTACCTGAAAAAAGACGACGCCAAGATGGCCGAGACGCTGGCCAAATACCAGGCCACCGTTGAAAAAATGCTGGCGCTGGCCGGCGACAAGAACGCTGCAGCCAACGCCCAAGCCATCGTCTCCTTCGAAACCAGGATCGCACAACTGCACTGGACCAAGGTCGAGCTGCGCGACCCGGTCAAGGCCTATAACAAGGTACCGGTCGCCAAGCTGGGCCAACTGATGTCGGGCTATGACTGGAACGCCTACCTGACCGCCCTGGGCATCGCCGGCAAGGTCGACTACGTGATCGTCAGCCAGCCAAGCTACCTGAAAGCGCTGGACAAGCTGCTGGCCGAAACCCCGCTCGACACCCTCAAGCCATATTTCGCGTGGAACGTCATCCGCGCCAACGCACCGTTCCTGTCCAAGGACTTCGTTGAAACCAACTTCGAGTTCTACGGCAAGCAACTGGGCGGCGCCACTGAAATGCGTCCACGCTGGAAGCGCGGCGTCAGCGCGACCGAAGAGGCGCTGGGCGAGAGCATCGGCAAAGTCTACGTGGAGCAGCACTTCCCCGCCGCGAACAAAGCGCGCATGGAAGAACTGGTGAAGAACCTGCTGGTGGC
>CAMLSG010000086.1 GCA_946482635.1 uncultured Duganella sp. | reverse complement strand
ATCCCGCCATTATACCGGCGGCGGGCTTGGGAGGCCGGATGAACGGGCGTGGCCAGGAGCCGATTGCTGCAGTGGAGAGTTGATCAATGTGGTCTGAGGCGTCATAATGAGGTTTATTAAAAAGTCAATATTTCATCGGGCTCACCGTGGATCGGGCGTAGCTCGATTTCGAAGCCGGCCGATGTTTCGGGGATCGTGCGGTCCGTGTTGGATGCCATGAATTCAAATGCTAGTGTTTCAGCAGCTTCCGTTTATCGTTTCAAGGACCGATGGATCGTTTCGCCCGACAAGAGGACCACTGCGGGATTGGTGGTTTCTTCAGAGCCCTTCATCGCCTTGCCGCTAGACGTCAACAATGATGACCTGGGGAGCATTTTGATGAAAGCTCTGGCCCTTTCGAAATCTCCAATGCCCCATCCTGTCGATTGGAAGTCTATGGCGGCTCCGCGCTTAGCCGCCGCTGGAGTTAAAAGCGAACGGACTTCTCAGTTAAATGCCGCGTTGGTCCAGGTTACGTGGGATGATCAATACTTGACGTTTACTCCTACGCGCAATAGCGGCGCGGTGGGCGAATCAAAAGGCTTTCACGCATTATCGGATGTGGCTGTCAAAACCCTCATAGGCTCAGATGCTACTGTTGGTGAGGTACTGCGCAGGGCTTTCTCCAAATGCAGCTGAAGTGCCAGACCTATGATGCCCCGCTAGCGTGGGGCCGGGTCTGTGCCGGCTTGGTGCGAGCCTCACCTGGCAGTCAATACAATTGCCCAAATCGTAGAAAAGACAGTTTGGCATGGCTGGCTTTCCAGCGCGAAATCCAAAGCAAAGGCGGCGATCCTGCTCCCAAGCTTCAACAAGCCGCCCCGGGCGTTGGAACGCCCTGTTGGAAGTTTTGGTAGATTTTTTTATCGTTCAACGCCCATGGAAAAGACAATTACGCTTTATCGTCCCACTGGTCCGAAGGAGCTCGAACTTGTAGAAGCTTCGAACTATAAGCGGTGGCCACCCAGGCTTCCGGAGCAGCCCATCTTCTATCCTGTCACGAACGAAGACTATGCCGTTCAGATTTCCAGAGAATGGAATGTGCCGGAATGCGGCGCCGGATTCGTTACGCGTTTTGAAGTGAAGGCAGAGTTCATGAGCCGGTACCCTATTCAAAAGGTCGGCGGCGGCAATCACACCGAATGGTGGATTCCTGCGGAAGAACTGGAGGAACTCAATGACAACATCGTTGGTACGATTGACGTCATTCACGAATTCCATCGCTGATCAAACAGTCGAATGAAGAGGGCTTATCAAGTCTTTCCGGCGCGGCCAAAGCACAAAGCCATATGGGTTGGCGTACAGTTGCTCGCGGTGATTCCGTACATGGTTGCTGGCTGTATGACACTTGAAATGGTGTTTGTTGAACCTTTCGGATGGGTGGTCGCATCTTTTGCCCTCTTGAACGGCGTCATGTGGATCAGCTCTCGGCCAGGGCGCGGCCAGAAATTTTCAAAAGAATAGCGGCTTGATCCACGTTTCGCGATGGCAGACATATACCCCCTATGGGGAAAAATTCCTACCCCTGTCTAATTCAATCTAATCTTCGCAATTTCAGTCTAAACGGGTCTGAACGACGCGTGCCACAGTCTAGAACAGTCCAAGAATTAAGGGCGAATGTCTAAATCAGTCTAGCGAAAAGGAGTCAAAGTCTAAACGGAACTATATTTCCGTTCCGCGATCCAATCTTTAGACCATTTTCGAAGGGGGATTGGATCATGGAATACGAACCGAAGCAGCCGGTGTATCTACCCGTCGCCGACTATCTTGAACTGGAGTTTTTCCTGATGGATGCCCGTCCCGGCGTCAAACCCGACGCCTTTGTGACGGAGCTGGTGCATCGCTGGCTGGCCGTTGAAATGGAACGGCTCTCGCTGCGCAAGAACGGCCATGCAATGCGCGGCTACCAATGGAAGAATCTCTTCCTGCCCGACGGGACCAGCTTGCGCGCCAGCCACAGCGGCGTCATCGAATTTGCCAAAGTGGTTGGCGACCACATCGTTTCCGATGACGGCACTTTCTTGACGCCATCGCAGTTCGCCAATCGTCATGCGAAAGGTCGCAATGCCTGGCGCTTCGTTTGGGTGCGCTATCCAGGCGACGAGTTTTGGATTCGCGCAGCGAGCTGCAGAGGCCGTGCCGACGAACTGCGTCTACGCCAGTCTAAACGTTTCCCGCAGGGGTCTACTATGGTCTAAGCGGCGGGAACCAATGGTCTAAAACGGTCTACATGTTTCTTGGCGGAGTCGAATTCGGTCTACGAATTGCGGCGCGAACGAAATTCTGGACTCTGTTAGACCAAACTCGCCTGGTTTCGACCAAATTAGACGGGGAGGGCGAAAAACATACCGCGACCTGCGTCCTCCCTGTTCCCGCCACGAGTATCCGCCCGGTGACCATAACGCGCCGAACGATCTGGCTCCAGGTCAGCGCTTGCGCCGGTAATGCAAAGCGATCGCACCGTTGCGGAGAGGATTCGCCGAAATCAAGTTGAGCTGTCGTGTGCTGGGCAGGCCGCTCTCGTACAAAGTAGGACCGTGACCTGCGAGCCTCGGATGGACGAGAAATTTGTACTCGTCAATCAGGTCGAGCCGGTCCAGTTCAGTCGCGAGCTTGCCGCTGCCGAGGAGAATACCGTCCGGGGTCGAGTCCTTGAGTTCTTGTATGCCCGAGCGCAGCTCGCCGGCGATGTGGTGGCTATTAGTCCACGGGAAGTCGCTTCGGGTCGAAGACACGACATACTTCGGTTTGGCCT
Organism: uncultured Duganella sp.; assembly: GCA_946482635.1. The sequence continues at coordinate 17,176 of CAMLSG010000086.1, read as the reverse complement.
CCAGCTTGACCGCCCACTCGCGCATCGCTGGCGGCGCCTCCACCTCGCCGCAAGCGACCTTGGGCCAGTACCCTTCCATCATCTCGTAGGTGACACGGCCCCAGAGCATCGCTCCGGCCTCGTCCATAAGGTGAGTGAAGAAGGAGTGGGTCTCATCGTCGGCGATGCCTTCCTGGTGGTCGACACAGCCATCGAGGGTGAGGTTGAGGCTGAAGGTCAGAAGTCCCATTGTGTTCCCCGTTCGAGATACGCGACAGGCCGCCGACCCTGCGGAAGGCTATGCCGCTGGTTGGTTTGGGCCTGCGCCCGGCAGTTCCGGCTCGCCGAAGATGGCCTTGTATGCCGCATACACCGAGCATTGGATCACCATCACGATAATCATCAGCGCCGATTGCAGCACGGCCATGCCCAGCAGTGTTTTACCGAGCAGGAGCAGGACTACATTGGTCAGCAACATCACAATCGCGACCCAGCACAGGAAGTACAGCAGGAAGGCGCGCAGCGTGCGCCACACGGCGAAGAAACTGTAGAACAGTGCTTTGCCGACCCGCATCTGCTGCCAGAAGATCAGCGGTGCTGCAAACAGCATCGCCATGCTGAGCGGCAGCGACAGCAGGAAGATCACGAGCATGGCCCAGCCGAAGTTGCCGTTGGCAGCGGCAGCCGCTGCCGCCGCATCCGGCTGCACTTGCTGCTCCGCCAGCTGGCGCATGGTGTCCATGCCAACGACGGCGGCAAACAGCATGGCCAGCCCGGCAAGCACCAGCACGAACAGCGCTCCCAGGCCGGCCAGGCGTGGGAAGTTTGGCTTCTGGAAGATCGGGCGCAGCATGTCCGGCGTCAGGGTTTGCTTGCGGTCGGCCGCGGCGCAAGCCTGAACGAATACTGCAGTGAAAACCGGCGCCAGGATCATCGGCAGCCACTGACCCAGGAAGGGAATGATCCCCAGCACCACTCCTGCCAGCAAGTAGGCCAGCATCAACAGCATCAGCCCGCCGGGCTGTTTGCGGAAGATGGCGAAGCCTTCGCGGATCCAGGCGATGCCTGCGCTGGCGGGAATGTTACTCATTTAATACAACTCCGGTGCCGGAACGGCAATGCGTGTGCGCAGGATGCGCTCAAAGTGGGTAGGGTCGTGCGGCGTCAGCATTTCGGCGGCGCGCGGCAAATAAAAATCGTACAGGCGCGATATCCAGAAACGCAGCGCGCCTGCGCGCAGCAGGGCTGGCCACAGCGAATGTTCGATGGCCGTGAACGGCCGCACGGCGTGATAGGCATCCAGCATGGCACGCACGCGTGCTTCGTCCAAAGCGCCGGTGGCGAGGTCGATGCACCAGTCGTTGATGGTGACGGCCACGTCGAACAGCCAGCTGTCGCAGCCGGCGAAATAGAAGTCGAAGAAGCCGGTAAGGCGCTCACCGTCGAACATCACGTTGTCGCGGAACAGGTCGGCGTGCACCGGGCCGCGCTGCAGCGCGTGATAGTCGGCGGAAGCGTGCAGGGCTTCCTGGAACTTCATTTCGTCGTGCAGCAGGTGGGCCTGTTCCAGCGCCAGGTGCGGCAGCACGGCGGCGGTGGCTTCGCGCCACCACGGCAGGCCGCGCAGGTTGGGTTGCTGCAGCGCGAAGTCCTGGCCGGCCAGGTGCATGCGCGCCAGCATGGCGCCGACGGCGGCGCAGTGCACCGGTTGCGGCGCCATTTGCGGCTTGCCTTCCAGCTTGGAGACGACGGCGGCCGGCTTGCCGTGCAGCGGCACGCACAGCTCGCCCTGGTCGTTGGGGACGGGCGCCGGCACCAGTACACCGTGTTCAGCCAGGTGGCGCATCAGCTGCAGGTAGAACGGCAGCTGTTCGAAGGTCAGGTTTTCAAAAATCGTGAGCACGAACTCGCCGCGCTCGGTTGTCAGGAAAAAATTGCTGTTCTCGATGCCGGACGCGATGCCTTTCAGCGCGAGGGCTTTGCCAAGGGGGAATTGCTTGATCCAATGGCCGACATCTTCCAGTGAGACCGGGGTAAAAACTGCCATGAGAAACCAGGTTAAGTGTTCGTACGGGGCGCGCGCTTGCTTACTTCGTCGACGCGGCCGGCTGGGCTGGCGGAGGAGGTGGCGGCGGGCCGTCTTCCTTTTCCGCTTCCTCGGCAGAGCGTTTCTTCTTCTTGCTGAGGAGGTCGAACTCCAGCACAGTCCACTGCGGGCCACGATTGGCCGAGCCGGCTGCATCGCCGGGCAGTGCGCTGCCAGCCGGGGTATTCGGCTTGACGGTATACGTGCTTCCGCCGCTGTTGACCTTGGCTTCGGTCACGCGGCCACCTTCGCGCTTTTCCACAATCTTGGTCTGAGTGCTCGGCTTGGCCGTGACGGTGACCGGATTGTCCACTTCCTCGATGCGTTCCAGTTGCTGCGGCTGGGGCGGGGCAGACTGCGCCAGGGCGCCGGTAGCCAGCAGGATCAGGGGGAGGGCAAGCCAGGAAGTTTGGGCGCGCATGATGGGATTTCGTTCAATTTATTGGTTTAACCATTGTATCAAATGCCCTCCTGTCCCGTTGTAAAACTCTGCGATAATGGAATATTGAGATTTACACCACTCCCCCGCTATGCAAAAGACCCTGTTGCTGGTCGATGGTTCCAGCTACCTGTACCGTGCCTTCCACGCCTTGCCTGACCTGCGCAGCGCCGAAGGCTATCCCACCGGCGCCATGCACGGCATGGTCAATATGCTGCGCCGCTTGCGCGCCGATTTCCCGGCTGCCTACATTGCCTGCGTCTTCGACGCCAAGGGCAAGACCTTCCGGGACGATATGTATCCCGACTATAAGGCGACCCGCGCGCCGATGCCGGATGACCTGCGCCTGCAGATCGAGCCTATCCACGAGGCGGTGCGCGCCATGGGCTGGCCGATCCTGATGGTGGAGGGCGTGGAAGCGGACGACGTGATCGGCACCCTGTCGGTGCAGGCCGAACAGGCTGGCCTGGACGTGGTGATCTCCACCGGCGACAAGGACCTGGCGCAGCTGGTCACGCCGAAAGTCATGCTGATCAACACCATGACCAATGAAAAGCTGGACGAGGCGGGCGTGCTGGCCAAATTTGGCGTGCCGCCGAACCGCATCATCGATTACCTGACCCTGATCGGCGATACCGTCGACAACGTGCCGGGCGTGGCCAAGTGCGGCCCGAAAACGGCGTTGAAGTGGCTGCAGGAATACGACAGCCTGGCCGGCATCATGGAAAACGCCGACAAGATCGGCGGCGTGGTGGGCGGCAACCTGCGCGCGGCGCTGGAATGGCTGCCGAAAGGCCGTGAGCTGATTACCGTGAAGACCGATTGCGACCTGTCGGCGCACATGATGTCGATTTCCGAGTCGCTCGGCGCCAAGGACGAAGACCGCGAGCAGTTGATCGCCTTCTTCACCAAGTACGGCTTCAAGACTTTGCTGCGCGAGCTGTCCGGCCTGACTCCGGCAGCACCGGCGCCGGGCAGCGCGGCCGCTGCCGCGCCGGCACCGGGCGCCACCGCCGACCTGTTTGCCGCGCCGCCAGCGACCATCAGCTACGAGACCGTGCTGACCGAAGAGCAACTGGAAGCATGGATCGCGCGCATCGACGCCGCTGCGCTGACTGCGCTCGATACCGAAACCACTTCGCTGGAACCGATGCTGGCCGAGATGGTGGGCATCTCGCTGTCCACCGAGCCGGGCATCGCCTGCTACATCCCGCTGGCGCACCGCTATCCGGACGCGCCGCAGCAGCTGCAGCGCGACTGGGTGCTGTCCAAGCTGAAGCCTTGGCTGGAAGACGGCTCCAAGCCGAAGCTGGGCCAGAACCTGAAATACGACGCGCACGTCTTTGCCAACCATGGCGTGACCCTGCGCGGCATCGTGCACGATACGCTGCTGCAGTCGTATGTGTTCGAATCGCACCGCACCCACGATATGGACAGCCTGGCGCTGCGCCACCTGAACCATAAGACCATCGCTTACGAAGAAGTGTGCGGCAAGGGCGCCAGCCAGATCGGCTTCGACCAGGTTGAAATCGGCCGCGCCACCGAGTACGCGGCGGAAGACGCCGACATCACGCTGCGCCTGCACCTGGCCATGCATGGCCACGTCTCGGGAGACGAAGGCCTGACCCGCATCTACAACACCATCGAGCTGCCGACCGCCGTGGTGCTGCAGAAGATCGAGCGCAATGGCGTGCTGATTGACGCCGGCCTGCTGGCGACCCAGTCCAACGAACTGGGCGCGCGCATCCTGGAGCTGGAACAGAAAGCCTATGAGCTGGCCGGGCAGCCTTTCAACCTTGGTTCGCCAAAGCAGATCGGCGAGATCTTCTTCACCAAGCTGGAACTGCCGGTGGTGAAAAAGACCCCGAGCGGCGCGCCGTCCACCGACGAAGAAGTGCTGCAAAAGCTGGCCGAAGACTATCCGCTGCCGAAAGTGCTGCTCGAATACCGCGGCATGGCCAAGCTCAAGTCGACCTATACCGACAAGCTGCCGAAGATGATCAACAAGCTCACCGGCCGCGTGCACACCAATTACGCGCAAGCGGTGGCGATCACCGGCCGCCTGGCATCGAACGACCCGAACCTGCAGAACATCCCGGTGCGTACCGCCGAAGGCCGCCGCATCCGTGAAGCGTTTATCGCGCCGCCCGGCGCGCACATCGTGTCGGCCGACTATTCGCAGATCGAGCTGCGCATCATGGCCCATATCTCGGGCGACGAGGCGATGCTGCGCGCCTTCGCGGAAGGCGAGGACATCCACCGCGCCACCGCCGCCGAAATCTTCGGCGTGGCGCCGGCCGACGTGCAGCCGGAACAGCGCCGCTACGCCAAGGTCATCAACTTTGGCCTGATCTACGGCATGAGCGCCTTCGGCCTGGCGGCCAACCTGGGCATCGACCGTACCGCCGCGCAGAACTATATCGACCGCTATTTCGCCCGTTTCTCCGGCGTCAAGCGCTATATGGACGAAACCCGTGCCGAAGCCAAGGCGCGCGGCTATGTGCAGACCGTGTTCGGCCGCCGCCTGTGGCTGCCGGAAATCAATTCGCCAAACGGCCCGCGCCGCCAGGGCGCCGAGCGTGCGGCGATCAATGCGCCGATGCAGGGTACGGCGGCCGACCTGATCAAACTGGCAATGATCGCGGTGCAGGACTGGCTCGAGCGTGAAGGGCTGGCAACCAAGATGATCATGCAGGTGCACGACGAACTGGTGCTGGAAGTGCCGGACGCCGAACTGGCCCTGGTCAAGGACATGCTGCCGAAGCTGATGTCGGGCGTGGCGGAGCTCAAGGTGCCGCTGGTGGCGGAAGTCGGCGTTGGCTGTAATTGGGAAGAGGCGCACTGAATCGGCCCGGCAAGCGCCAAAATTTGTCAGTGCTGACAAATTTTGGCAGCAGGTCCCGACAAACCTTGTCAACTTACTTGAAATGACAACAATAAAAGATTTGCAAGATGACGCTTTGGCATTAATCGGCCAGGCCTCCTGTGTCGATCGCCGCGACTTCATCAAGGCCGCCATCGGCACCGGTTTCGCGGCGGCGACGCTGCCTGTGCAGGCGCAAACCGTGATCAGCACCGACAGCCAGGGCCTGACCGCCCGCACCATCCATATCAAGGTGGATGGCCAGACGGTCCCGGTCTACCTCGCCCACCCGGAAGGCCGGACCCGGCTCCCCGTCATCCTTGTTATTTCGGAAATCTTCGGCGTGCACGAGCACATTGCCGACGTCGCCCGCCGCTTCGCCAAGGCCGGCTACCTGGCGCTGGCGCCCGACCTGTTCGTGCGCCAGGGCGATGCCACCCGCGAGCAAGCGATCGCCGAGCTCATGGCCAACATCATCCGCAAGACCGAGGACGCGCAGGTGATGCGCGATCTTGACGGGGTGGTGGAGTGGGCGCGCACTTACGGCGCAGACACCAATCGGCTGGGCATTACCGGTTTTTGCTACGGCGGCCGCATTACCTGGCTGTACAGCCACCACAACCCGAAAATCAAGGCCGGCGTCGCCTGGTATGGGCGTCTGGTCGGCGAGCGCACGGCTGCCTGGCCGATTCTGCCGGTCGACATCGCGGCTGCCTTGAAGCCGCCGGTGCTCGGCCTGTATGGCGGCAAAGACCAGGGCATCCCGCTCGACACCGTGGAGCAGATGCGCGCCGCCCTGGCCCAGGGCAACGGCAAGTCGCAGATCCACGTCTACCCGGAAGCTCCGCACGGCTTCTATGCCGATTACCGTCCCGGCTACGATCCGGAAGCCGCAAAAGACGGCTGGCAGCGCGCCCTGGCCTGGTTCAAGGCCAACGGCGTAGCCTGAGTTAGCGAAAAATGCGGCTGGGCGGTAAAATGCCCGGTTTGCACGCGAAGGAAGCGCCATAGACCCCGTCCTGACCTCGATCCTGCTGGCCACCACGATTGCCGGCGTTGCCAGTATTACGGCAGCGGCGGTGTTTTCGTTCGCCCTGCTGTCGAAGGTGGTCGAGAAGATGGTCAGCCTGTCGGTCGGCATCATGCTGTCCACTTCGCTGCTGCATGCCCTGCCGGAAGCCTTCGAGTCGGGCACCGACCCGCGCCACCTGTTCGGCGCCTTGCTGGCCGGCCTGCTGGCCTTCTTCCTGCTTGAAAAACTGGCAATCCTGCGCCACTCGCATCACCACGAGCACGACGGCCACCATCACCACCATGGCCACGACAAGGCCGAAGCGGGCCGCGCCGGCTGGATGATCCTGCTGGGCGACGGCATGCACAACTTCACAGACGGCATCCTGATCGCGGCAGCCTTCCTGGCCAATCCGCAGCTGGGTATCGTCACCGGCGTGGCCATCATCGCCCACGAAATCCCGCAGGAAATCGGCGATTTCATCGTGCTGCTCAATGCCGGCTTCTCGCGCACGCGCGCCTATGTCTACAACCTGCTGTGCAGCCTGCTGTCCGTGGCGGGCGGCGTGCTGGGCTACTACACGCTGGACAAGGCCACCAACCTGATTCCCTTCGTGCTGGTGTTTGCCTCCTCGGGCTTCATCTACATCGCGGTCAGCGACCTGATGCCGCAGATGCAGCGCCGCGCGACCATGCGTGAAACCATCCCGCAAGTTTTCTTAATTGCACTTGGTGTTGTAATTGTGCTATTCCTGACCGGAAGCGCGCACGATACACATTGAGTAGTTACGCACTGGCATCATTTTTGCTACGCTACGGGGGATAGGAGATCCCTCATGCTTGAAACTTCGACCGAACACCACACTGCAGATGCCCTGATGGCCGCTTTCCAGCGCGGCGCAGGGGTGCAACCGAACTGGCAACTCACGCCAGAATTCATGGAAATGCTGGGAAAACTGGTCGGCACTTCGATCAGCGGCGCGCATAGCCTGCTGCTGAATCGCGCTGAGCTCAAGCGCAATATCCACGCCGACGCGACTGTCGTCGTCGTGCGCAACAACAATCCCCTGAAATTCCTGCCTGACAGCCAGGCCGCCAAGACCCAGATGCTGCGCAAGAAAATGCCTGGCTTCATGGGCCCGGTGGAAGCACTGGAAGATGCCTTCGCCGACCTGTCCGCCCACCAGAAATGCGTGAAGGCCGGCATGGAAGGCGCCGTCGCGGAAGGGCTGGCGCGCATCTCGCCACAGGCCATTGAGGAGCAGCAGAAGCGCAGCGTACTGGGCACCGTGCTGCCGATGGCGCGCAAGGCAGCCCTGTGGGACAGCTACCGCGCTAAGCACGCGGCCCTGGCCAAGGCGACCGCTTCCGATTTCAACGCGACGCTGGGCGATGCTTTCCTGAGCGCCTACGAGCGCCGCCAGGACGAGATGGAATAACAGGAGTCAGCCATGGCCGATATGCCCCAGCGCATTGCGCTCAGCGTCGCGGAGGTGTCCTCCGTCGGCGGACGTGCATCCAACCAGGATGCCATTGGCCGTGCCGAGCGCGGTGAACTGGCGTGCTTCGTCGTCTCCGACGGCGCAGGCGGCCACGAGGGCGGAGAAATCGCTTCCCAGGTGGTGGTGCAGGCGGTCTTGTCCAACTTCGGCGAGCATCCCGGCTTCAGTGCCGATGCCACGCCAGCCATGGTGGCGGAAGCGGCGATTGCCGTCGCTCGCAGCAAGCGGGAACGTCCTTCGTTGCAAGGCATGAGCGCCACCGTGGCGCTGGCGCTGGTCGACCGTGCCGGGGCCCAGGCCACATGGGCGCATATGGGCGACACCCGCATCTACCTGTTCCGCCGTGGCCGCTTGCTGCATGCAACGCGCGACCACAGCATGGTGCAGCAGATGATCGACGCCGGCCTGGCCGCAGGCGCCGATCCGCGCAGCCATCCCAAGCGCAATGTGCTGTATGCTGCTATTGGCACTGAAAATGAGGTGCTGCCGTCCGTGATGCCGCCAATGGCGCTGCGCACGGGCGATGCGATTTTGATCTGCACCGACGGCCTGTGGGAATGGGTCGCCGAGCCGCAGATGGAGTTGTTGCTGGCGAAAGCGGGCAGCGCGCAGGAATGGCTGACCGCCATCTGCACCCTGGCCGACGAGCGCGCGGGCCTGGTGCACAAGGCCCGCGATAATTTCAGCGCGCAGGCAATCTTTATCGGTGAAGCTCCATGAACAAAGCAGTCGAACTGCCTAACAGCCTGCCAATCGGCACCCGCGTCGCGGAATTCGAGATCCGCGAAGTGATCGGGGAGGGCGGTTTCGGCATCGTCTACCTCGCCTTCGACCACTCGCTGCAACGCACGGTGGCAATCAAGGAATACATGCCGTCGGCGCTGGCCGCACGCACCACCGACCATACGGTGACGGTGCGCTCCAAGCGCCACGCCGAAGCCTTCGGCGCCGGCCTGCGCAGCTTCATCAACGAAGCGCGCCTGCTGGCCCAGTTCGACCACCCGGCGCTGGTCAAGGTGTACCGCTTCTGGGAATCGCACGGCACGGCCTACATGGCCATGCGCTACTACGAAGGCCGCACTTTCAAGGCGGTGGTGCGCGACAACCCGGAACTGGTGAACGAAGCGTGGCTGAAGCGCCTGCTGCAGCCGGTGCTGGGCGCGCTGGAAGCGCTGTACGCGGCCAAGATCCTGCACCGCGACGTTTCGCCGGAAAACATCATGATCCAGCCCGACGGCCAGCCGGTCTTGCTGGACTTCGGCGCCGCGCGCCAGATCGTGCAGGACATGGCGCAGTCGCTGACCGTGATCCTGAAGCCGGGCTTCGCGCCGGTCGAGCAATATGCCGACGACGAGTCGATGCGCCAGGGCCCGTGGACCGATATCTATTCGCTGTCGGCCGTGATGTACGCGGCGATCACCGGCAAGGCGCCGCCGGCTGCGGTGGCGCGCATGCTGAACGACCCGATCGAACCGCTGGCCATCAGCGGTCGCGAAGGCTACAGCAACCAGTTCCTGGAAGCGATCGACCGCGGCATGGCCGTGCGTCCCGAAATCCGCCCGCAATCGATCGCCGAATTTGCGGCGCTGATCGGCTTTGATGCACCTGCGCCTGCGGCAGCGGCGCCGGCGGCCGAGACCAGCAGTGCGCCTGGCGCAACCGTTGGCGAGGCCGATGCCGTGAATGCCGGCGCCGACGGCGCTGCCAATGCGCAGTCAGAGCCGCCGCGCCGCAACCGTCCTCGATCGTCCCGCAACGCCGACAAGGGCGCGTCGGCATCGGGCGATGCCGCCGCCAGTTCCAGCCCGAGCGCAAGTTCGCCGTTCGATTCCGGGCAGCGCTCCAGCCGCAACAAAACCAGCAGCAAATCGAGCAAGCCGGCCATGCCGGTGGCACGCAGTGCCCGCCCATCGACCAACGTCATCGCCGGCGGCCTTTGCGCATTGGCATTGCTGGTTGTCGGCATCTCATGGTTTGCCGACGGCAGCCCGGTCAAGCCGGCCGCGCCCGAAGTGGCCAGCGCGCCGGTGCAGGCGGCCAGCAGCGCAAGCGGTGAAGCACCGGCCAGTGCGGTATCGGCCAGCGCGGTAGCTGCCGCCAGCACGCCTGCGGCCGAGCCGCAGGTTGCCGTGGCCGGCAGCAGTGCCAACGCGTCCGCCGACGGCGGCGCCACGCCTGCTGCGGCACCGGTTGTGCAAGCTGCGTCGGCCAGCGCAGCATCTGCCGCTGCCCCCGCGCCTACTACGGGCACGCTCAGCATCGCTGTGCAGCCGTGGGCGACAATCTACGTTGACGGCGTTCAGAAAGGCATCACCCCGCCTTTGAAAAAACTGACGCTGCCATTGGGCGACCATGAAGTTCGCCTCGAGAACCCCAACTTCCCAGCCTATGTCCAGAAAGTCACCGTGGACGCCAGGAAGCCGGTCACCATCAAGCATGATTTTGGACAATGAAGAATAAGATTTTCCTGATCGCCGCCACGCTGCTGCTGGCTGGCTGCGAATCTTTCGGCCCGCTGCACGACAAGCAAGCGAACGCTCCCGCAACTGCAAAGGAAGCCCCGCCGGCTCCGGTCAAGAAGGCAGCCCCGCCTCCGCCGCCAGCGGAACCTGAAGTGTCGGACTCCCGCAAGGCGCTGAACGCTGGTATCGAAATGTACAAGGCCGGTAATTTCAACGGCGCGATCAAGCAGCTCGCCGCGCCGGAACTGGCCAATGCCGAGAAATCGATGCAACTGGAGGCGATCAAGTACACGGCATTCAGCTACTGCGTCACCAACCGCACCACGCTGTGCCGCCAGCAGTTCGTCAAGGCCTTCAAGCTGGACAAGTCGTTCGACCTGAGCCCGGGCGAAAAGGGACACCCGCTCTGGACGCCATCGTTCGAGCGGGCCCGCAAGGAAGCTGGAAAAAAAAAGTAACTGCTAGTGAACGACGCGCAATGTTGGGGTGTGGCGAAGCAAGTTCATGATCTCGTCATCCCGGAAGCCATTCTGCTTCAGGAAGATCCAGGCATGAATGCTGCCCGCCTCCACATTAATGCGCATCGCAATCTGGACGATGTCCTGCGTTTCGAATTCCGCGGCCGCCAGTTCTGTTCTGATTTTCATATCTTTGCTCTCGCGACAAGCCCGTTATCCCCGACGAACTCCCAAGAGCATAGTCACACTTTCTCACCCAAATTTCCAACGAAAAGCGGGCTGATGCGGCATGCGCGCCACGTTGTAATACACTTGTCACAATCTTTTCTTAGGCTGGCATCATGATCTGGACAATGTTGAATAGCTGGTACGCCCAGCGCTTGATGCAGCGGTCGCGGCACGGCAAAGCCCTCAAGGAATTACCGCCCGGCCTTTACAATTACTGGAAAAGCAGCGCGCGACTCGAATACCACGGCATCCCGACGGATGCCATTTTTTTTGCCCGCGCCGCGATTGGCCTGCTCGACTTCTTCGAGTGCGCCGCGCAGGACAAGACACCCTGTGCCCTGCCATCCAAGGCTGCCGACTCGGTATGGCACGCCTGGCTGCGCCTATCCCCGCTCAAGCTGGAGACTTTCTGCCGCAAGCATTTTGGCCGCACCGTACCGCACGTGGAAGGCGCTGCCATGGGCGGCAACCTGGATGAAGCGCTGGCGGTCTGCCTGGTTCGGGCGCGCCAGGCCGAAGGGCTGAATCCCGAAGGTCCGCGGCTGCCGTCGCTCTTCCTGTTGGATAAGAAACTGAAAATGCCATTCGGTTTTGGCTACTCGGTCAAACGCGGACAGCCGGGCTACAGCCAACTTGATGCAAAGGGACGCTTCGACTCGGAAATCACCTGTCCACCGCAAATGGCCGCCGCCGGCTTGCTGACTGCCGGCCTTATTACGACCGCCCAGTTCAACGACTTCGAGCAGCGTGCCCGCCAGCAAGCCGCCAGCAGCAGCGACAGCAGTAGCGGCAGCAGTTGCGGATCCGGCTGCGGCAGCTCGGTTGACTGCAGCGACTCCTCAAGTTCCAGTTGCGACAGCGGAGGCAGTAGCTGCGGCAGCAGTTGCGGCAGCAGCTGCGGCGGAGGCGGCGACTAACAGCCGACCTCGTGTCAACCTTGGGGTCAGGCGCCCAGGTTGACACGAGCTCGTCCGACGTATGGATGAGGCCGTGGCAACCAAAGGGTCTGACCCCAAGGTTGACACGGACTGGGCTGTGGGCTTCAGGCGGGGCCGGTGGCGATGGGGCGGGTGCTGTCGGCGCACCATTCGGACCAGGAGCCGGGGTACAGCGCGGCGCCGCTCAGGCCGGCGATTTCCAGCGCAAGCAGGTTGTGGCAGGCGGTGACGCCGGAGCCGCATTGCATCACGGCGCTTGACGGCGTGCCGACGATCGGCGTCAGTTCCTGCTTCAGCGTGGCGGCGTCCTTGAAGCGGCCGTCGGCTTGAAGGTTGTCCTTGAAGAAGCGGTTGCGCGCGCCGGGAATATGGCCGCCTACCGGGTCAATCGTTTCGTTCTCGCCGCGGAAGCGGTCGTTGGCGCGGGCGTCGACCACCTGCAAGCGTTTTGCATCCAGGTTTTCTACCAGGTCGCCTACCGATACCTTACGAACCAGGGTGGCCTTCTCGGCCAGGTTGCCGCGCGGGCGCTCGGTAACCGCAGTCACCAGCGGTAAGCCGGCCGTGCTCCATGCCGCCAGGCCGCCGTCCAGCACCGCTACCGCGCCATGGCCAAGCCAGCGCAGCAGCCACCACAGGCGCGCGGCGTACATGCCGCCATGCGCGTCGTAAGCGACAACCTGCGTGTCGTCGTTGATGCCCCAGCGGCGCAGGGTTTCCAGCAGCGCTGCGCGGTCCGGCAGCGGGTGGCGGCCGCGGAATACGCCGTCGGCGTCCTTCTTCGGACCCGACAGGTCGGTGTCGATATTGGCGAATTGCGCGCTTTCGATGTGGCCTTCGGCAAACGCGTTGCGGCCGAAGTCCGGATTCATCAGGTCGTGCCGGCAATCGAGGATGACCCATTGCGGGTCGCTCAGGTGCTGCGAAAGGGTGTTGGCGTCGATCAGGGTGGTGAACATGCTTGGTCCTTATACTTCGCTGGCAATCGGGTCGGTTTCGGAAATGGCCTTGCCACGTTCCGTGCTGCGCGTATTGTAGAACGTCGCGGCCACACCGGACAGCAGGATGATGCCCATGCCTACCCAGCTAAGCCAGTCGAAGCGGTCGGCGAAGAACAGCACGCCCCAGATGCTGGAAAATACGATCCCGGAATACTGCAGGTTGGCTACTACCAGCGTCTTGCCGACCCGGTAGGCGCGCGTCATGGCTACCTGCGCGGTGGTGGCGAACACGCCGATCCCCAGGAGCAGCAGCACGCCGCGCACGTCGGTCAGCGGGGTCCAGTTCCAGCCCGAGCCGGCTACATGCCCGGCCAGTCCGGCCACCAGGTTCATGCAGGCGAAGTAGAACACCACGCGGCTTTCCGGCTCGCCGGCCAGGCCCAGCTTGCGCACCTGCATGTATGCCATGGCCGTCAGCACCGAGGAGCCCAGTGCCACCAGCGCCGGCAGCAGCTGGTTGGCCTGGAAGGCCGGCTGCAGCAGGCAGGTCACGCCGACAAAGCTGAACGCTACCGCCAGGATCAGCGGCCATTCGACATGGTTCTTGCGGTGCCACCATCCATGCGTGAACAGCCACACAGCGATCCAGATCGGCGACAGGTAGTTCAGGGTCATGGCCGTAGCCAGGGGCAGGGCGGCAATGGTGTAGTACCACAGCCAGAGGGAAGCCACGCCTACCACGCAGCGCCACAAATGGGCCAGCGGCATGGTGGTCTTGAACGATCCACCCTGCAGGCGGATCATCGTTCCCAGGATCACGATACCGATGATCCCGCGGTACATCACAATCTCTGAAGTGCTATAGAGACTCGACGCCAGTTTCACGCACACCCCCATGGCGGCGAACAGGAAACTGGCAAGTAGCATCCAGAGTGATTGCATCAGATTTCCAGTTTGCTCCGGTACCATTCATGGAAGTGCTGCATGCCGTCTTCCATCGGCGACTGATAAGGGCCGGCGTCGTTTTCGCCGCGCTCCATCAGGATCTTGCGGCCGGCGTCCATGCGGGCGCCGATTTCATCGTCCTCGACGCAGGTTTCCATGTAGGCCGCGCGTTCGGCTTCGATGAATTCGCGCTCAAAGAGCACGATTTCTTCCGGATAGTAGAACTCCACCACGTTGCGGGTGCGGTTCGGGCCTTCCGGCCACAGGGTCGACACCACCAGCACGTGCGGGTACCACTCGACCATGATGTTCGGGTACAGGGTGAGCCAGATCGCGCCATGCTTCGGCGGTTCGCCGTTGCGGAACTTGAGCAGCTGCTCGTGCCATTTCTGGTAGGTGTCGGAGCCGGACTTCTTCAGGCCGCGGTTCACGCCCACGGTCTGCACGCTGTAGTCTTCGCCGAACTCCCAGCGCAGGTCGTCGCAGGTGACGAAGCTGCCCAGGCCGGGGTGGAACGGCTCGACGTGGTAATCCTCCAGGTAGACTTCGATAAAAGTCTTCCAGTTGTAGTCGCAATGGTGCACTTCCACGTGGTCCAGCATGTAGCCGCTGAAATCGAGGTCCCTGGTCACCGACAGGGTGCCCAGCTTTTCCATCACGTTGTAGCCGTTCTGCTCGAACAGCAGGCCGTTCCAGTTCTGCAGCTTTGCTTTGGGCAGGTTCAGGCACGGGGTGTCCGGGAAGTGCGGCGCGCCGATCAGCTCGCCCTTCAGGTCGTAGGTCCAGCGGTGCAGCGGGCAGACGATGGTGTCGGCATTGCCGCGGCCATTGAACATCAGCGCCTGGCGGTGACGGCAGACGTTGGACAGCAGTTCGATACCGTTGGCATTGCGGACCAGCATGCGGCCTTCATTTTCAGCCGCCAGCGTGGCAAAGTCGCCGATATTCGGCACCATCAGCTCGTGGCCGACGTAACGCGGGCCTTTCTTGAACAGTTCCTGCATTTCACGCTGCAGCAGCGTTTCGTCAAAATAGACGTTGACCGGAAGTTGCGCGTTCGAACGCGCCAGCTTGGCGTGGCTACCCAGATCGGACATCCAAACCCCCCTTAATTAAATATCAAACCAAGAAGAGAAAGATCCGTAAAGACCTGAATTCAGATTATAAAAACGGTATTTCGGACAGAACCGGAGATTATAGCGCGGAATAGGCTATCTTCGCTGAACTTTCTGGGGCGGGGCGCCCGGCATCTCCTATGGCGAGAATTGCAACGTTTCCACGTGATTAGAGCCCGCTTTTTAGACCGGACACAGGAGTTTGTTCTAAAATAGCGGGCTACACTAGTGTTATATAGCTTTATGACCAAGAAAATGAATGCGCCCGCCACCTTTGAGGAAGCGATGGCCGAACTGGCACAGCTGGTCAGCCAGATGGAAGCCGGCCAATTGCCGCTGGAAGCCTCGGTGGCTGCCTATGCCCGCGGTTCCGAACTGGTGAAATTCTGCGCCGGGCAACTCGACAAGGTCGAAGCCCAGGTCAAGGTGCTGGAAGGCGATATGCTCAAGCCTTTCGCCGAAGGCGAGGAGGCCGCCCAATGAGCGCATCGTTCCACGACTGGATGAAAACCATCCAGGCCGGCATGGAGCAGGACCTGTCCGCCTATCTGCCTGCCGAAGATGTCGTTCCAACCAAGCTGCATGCCGCCATGCGCTACGCCGTGCTCGACGGCGGCAAGCGCGTGCGTCCGCTGCTGGTGCATGCTGCCGGAGCCCTGTTCGGCGCCGATGCGCAGGCCCTGAGCCGCGCCGCCGCCGCCTTGGAAATGATCCACGCGTATTCGCTGGTGCATGACGACATGCCCTGCATGGACGACGACGTCCTGCGCCGCGGCAAGCCGACCGTGCACGTGGCCTATGATGAAGCCACTGCGCTGCTGGTGGGCGATGCGCTGCAGGCCCAGGCCTTCGGCGTGCTGGCAGGCGTCGAGTCGGTGCCGCCGCAACGCCTGGTTGGCATGCTGCGCCTGCTGGCCGATGCGGCCAGTTCGGCCGGCATGTGCGGCGGCCAGGCCATCGACCTCGATAGCGTGGGCATCAGCCTGACGCTGGAACAGCTCGAGCGCATGCACCAGCTGAAGACCGGCGCGCTGCTGCGCGCCTCGGTCGTGCTGGGCGCCATGGCGGGCAAGGATTTGACGGAAGCCGAGCTGGCGGCGCTGCACGATTATTCGCGCGCCATCGGCCTGGCTTTCCAGGTGGTCGACGATGTGCTCGACGCGACGGCCGATTCGGCCACGCTGGGCAAGACGGCGGGCAAGGATGCGGCGGACAACAAGCCGACATACGTATCCATCCTCGGCCTGGAACCATCGATCGCCCTGGCGGAAAAACTGCGGCAGGATGCGCACGCTGCGCTGGCGCCGTTCGGAGAACAAGCTCTGCGCCTGCGTGAACTCGCAGACCTGATCGTGCAGAGGAAGGCTTAATTGACGTCTCCTGAGACCGTGAAATGACTCAGGCTCCTGCAACCAGCGTCGCACGCCCGCGACGGAGAATGTTGAATGCTGCACTGATATCAAAACCATGATGACCACTGCATACGATGCACTTGCATTCTCTTATTCCAAATCCTGCGATACCTCTCGGCCTCGCATCGCGCTTTGCAGTGAGATGCAAGCAGGGTTGGGGAAGATCTACTTTTGCTCGTACGCAGGAAAGCGCCATGCTTAACAGCTATGAACGCCAACACATCGCAAAGCATACTGTGATTATATACAGTGAAATTACCCATGTGGCGCACGATTGCCAGCGTCCTGTAGGACATGGGGTGGAAACTAAGAATATATACACTTCGCTAAACTGGGCGAAGGCAATCGGAACACTGATCTGATGAAACTGCTTGAAACCATCAATAACCCGGCCGACCTGCGCAAGCTGGGCCGCCACCAGCTGACGCCGCTGGCCGAAGAACTGCGCAGCTTCCTGCTCGATTCGGTGTCCAAGACCGGCGGCCACCTCTCGTCCAACCTGGGCACGGTGGAGCTGACCGTCGCGCTGCACTACGTGTTCAACACGCCGCAGGACCGCATCGTGTGGGACGTGGGCCACCAGACCTATTCGCACAAGATCCTGACCGGCCGCCGCGAACAGTTCCATACGCTGCGCCAGCTGAACGGCATTTCCGGCTTCCCGCGCCGCGTGGAATCGGAATACGACACCTTCGGCACTGCGCACTCATCGACCTCGATTTCGGCTGCGCTGGGCATGGCACTGGGCGCCAAGATCAAGGGCGAGCACCGCCACGCGATCGCCGTGATCGGCGACG
>CAMLSG010000085.1 GCA_946482635.1 uncultured Duganella sp. | reverse complement strand
CGGATCCGGCGGGGCGCAGGGGCGGCTCCGTGCGGGAACGCACGATGAAATTTCCAGTCGGTGCCAGGTCTGTCAATCGGACACGGGCACAGCCACATGTGGCTGAGCCCGTGTCCGATTGACAGACCTGGCACCGACTTTTCAATTTAGGCGGGAAAGATGGCGCTGGACGCAGAGCAGGGCGCCGACCAGGCCGAGGCTGGCGGACAGGGCCAGCAGGGCGGCAGTCGCTACCGGATCCAGCGGGGCCAGCTGGAATTCCGATGCGTACAATCTTGCAAACTCGGCAATGGCGCGGTTGAGCGGCTGCAGGACCAGTGCCACGCCGCCCAAGGCGACGCCGCCGGCGCACAGACCGAGCAGGGCGCCGGTGTAATAGAAGGGGCGATGGATGAAACTGTCGCTGGCGCCGATCAGCTTGGAGACCAGGATCTCCTCGCGCTGGGTCATCACTTGCAGGCGGATGGTGTTGAACACCACGGCCACCACCACCGTGGCCAGCGTGGCTGCCAGCAACAGCAGGGCCAGGCGCAGGATGCCCAGCAGGGCTGCCAGCCGTTTCACCCAGGCCGAGTCGACTTGCACCGATTCCACGCCCGGCAGGGCGCGCATCTGGTCGGCGATGCTGTCGATCTTGCTGCCTTCCGCCGCATTCTGGAAGGCGTTCAGCTTGACGACGTAGCTGTCCGGCAGCGGATTCTCGCCCAGCGTGGCGACCACGTCGGACAGGCCGCTCTTGGCATTCAGCTGCTCCAGCGCTTTTTCGCGCGAAGTAAAGATGATCTTGGCGGTCGGTGCAATGCTGCGCAAGGACGACGCCAGCGCGGTCGCCTGTTCGCGCGGGGTGTCGGCCTTGATGAAGACGCTGAGCTCAGGCTCGACCGCCATCTGTTCCGACATCGGCCGCACGTTGTCGAGCAAGGTCACGCCCATGAAGGGCAGGGCCAGCGCAATCGCGACCACCAGGATATTGAACAGGAAAGAGCCCGGCGCCCGGCGTACGTGCACCAGCGCGGAGCCCAGGGCGAACAGGTGGTGGCGCAGCCAGGTGCTCATGCTGCTTCCTTCATCAGTTCGCCGCGCTCGAGGTGGATCACGCGCGCCGCGGCGTCCAGGATCTGTTCATCGTGCGAAGAAATCAGGCAAGTCACGCCGACCGAGTGGAAGGCGTGCAGCGCGTCGATCACCTTGCTGGCGCTGGCGCGGTCCAGGTTGGCGGTGGGCTCGTCGGCCAGGATGATTTGCGGGCGGTTGACGATGGCGCGGGCGATCGACACGCGTTGCTGTTCGCCGCCGGACAGGGCCAGCGGCTGGGCATCGGCGCGGTCCAGCAGGCCGACCTTGTCCAGCGCGGCGCGTGCGCGCTGTTCGGCGGCCGAACGCAGCGAACCGGTTACCAGCAGCGGCATCATGACGTTGGCCAGCACGGTGCGGTCATTCAGCAGGCGCTGTTCCTGGAAAATCAGGCCCAGGTTGCGGCGCAGGAAGGGAATGCCGGCGCGCTTCAGGGCGCCGATGTCCTGGCCGTTCACCAGCACCTTGCCGGAGCTCGGCCGCTCCATGGCGGCAATCATCTTGAGCAGGGTCGACTTGCCGGCGCCGGAAGGGCCGGCCAGGTAGACCAGCTCGCCTTTGGCAATGGTGAGGGAAATGTCGCGCAGGGCGACACCGTCCGGGGAATATTGTTTACTGACGTGCTGGAATTCGATCATGTAGGCCGATGTTAAGCGAGCAGTGCTTCAACAAATTCAGCCGCATTGAACGGCTGCAAGTCTTCAATCTTTTCGCCGATACCGATGAAGTACACCGGAACCGGGCGTACGCGGGCGATGGCGGCCAGGATACCGCCTTTCGCAGTGCCGTCGAGCTTGGTGATGATCAGGCCGGACAACTGCAGTGCATCGTCAAACGCCTTCACCTGGGCCAGGGCATTCTGGCCGGTATTGCCGTCAATGACCAGCAGGGTTTCGTGCGGGGCGCCTTCCATGCCTTTGCCGATCACGCGCTTGACCTTTTTCAGCTCTTCCATCAGGTGGAGCTGGGTCGGCAGGCGGCCGGCGGTGTCGATCATGACCACGTTGGTGCCGCGCGCCTTGCCGGACTGCACCGCATCAAAGGAAACGGCGGCGGGATCGCCTGATTCCTGGGAAATCACGGTCACGTTGTTGCGCTGGCCCCACACCATCAGCTGTTCGCGGGCCGCGGCGCGGAAAGTGTCGCCTGCCGCCAACAGTACCGACTGGCCGTGCGCCTGCATATGCTTGGCCAGCTTGCCGATGGTGGTGGTCTTGCCGGCGCCATTGACGCCGGAAATCATCATCACCAGCGGCTGGTGGCGGCCCAGCTCGAAAGGCTTTTGCAGCGGCTGCAGCAGGCCGATCATCAGTTGCTTGAGCGCGTCCTTGACCTGGGCGGCGTCCAGCAGCTTCTCTTCCTTGACCTTGCGCTTCAGCGCATCGAGCAGGTACTCGGTGGCATCGACGCCGGCGTCGGACATCAGCAGTGCCGCTTCCAGCTCGTCATACAGCTCGTCGTCGATCCTGGCGCCGACGAACAGGAGGGACAGGTTGGCGGAGGTCTTGGACAAGCCGGCCTTCAGGCGGCTCATCCAGTTTTGCCTGGGTTCCGGCTTGGCGGCAGTGTCGACTTCAAAAGCCAGCGGCGCTGCAGCCTCGGTGCCGGCTGGCGCGGCAGGAGCAGGGGCCGCAGGGCTGGCGGCCGGCGCTGCGGGAGCGGCTTCGGGCGCGACCGGTTTCTTCTTGAAAAAACTGAACATGGACAGGTTGGCAGAGGGTCCTTCAATCGAACCGCGTATTCTACCAGAGGCTAGCTGAGGGCTTGCCGCTGGCGCTGCCGCCATTCGGTGACTGCCAGGCTGAGATCGCCGAGTTCGCATACCGTCACATAGCCGGGAGGGCGCTTGCGCAAGGCCGAATTGGTACCGCCGGCCCAGATTTCAGCCTGCTCCGGCAGGCGCGCCCGCAATTCGCGCAGGCTGTCGCTGACATGGCGCGGGTTCATGGTGGCGGAAAAGGACAGGGCGACAATGTCGGCCTGCATGGCGCGCGCGCCTTCGACAATGTCCGGCAGCGGCGTCTGAACGCCTAGCGGAATGCAATGCGCTCCCTCGGCGGCAAAGATGGCCTCGGCCATCAGCAGGCCCAGGCCGTGGCGCTCCTGGGGCAGGGTGGTCAGCAGCACGCGCGGGCGCGGCGCCCCGCTGCTGTGGTTGACTTGCGGGACCGAAAATACTGCGCTGCGCAGCACGATCTGCACAGATTCCGCAAACAAATGCTCTTCAAACACCGCGAACTGCCCGCAAGCCCAGGCTTCACCCACCAGGGTGGTGAGCGGGCCAACCAGGTTGATGACGAAATTCTTCAATCCCATCACCAGCATCGCCTGCGTCAATTTGCGGCGGAATGCTTCCATTTGATGGGATTTGCATAGTTCCAGGTAGGCTTGCAGCTCGGGATGGGGCAGGACAGTCTCATCCTTCTGGCTGGCGGCGCTTTTTTGCGCCAGCGCCTGCAATTCATCCGCCGAGTAGCCGATGACTTTGCCGGGACGATACCCCAGATCAATCAATCTCTTGATCAATCTCAATTTAATTACTTGTTCGCTTGGATAGACTCGTTCCCCGAACGTGTCGCGTTCAGGGCGGGGGAAATCGTAACGACGTTCCCAGACTCGCAAAGTTTCCTTTGCAAGGCCGGTGTCCCGTTCCACATCGCTGATAGTGGACGGAATTGTTACAGAAACCGCACTCGTTTTCATTCGCCGACAGCGCCCCCAGATTGATACGCGACCTGCATTCTAACGCCGAAGCGTGGCGCAAAGTTGCCTACAGTGCAGGCTAGTTTCACTATGAAACCGGGGTTCAAGGCGCTTGTCCATGACACATTGTTGGCACGTTCAGTTTAGCCCTCAAAAGCCGCGAAAGTGTGAAATATGTCCTGAACAAAAAAGTTTCAAGTTGATTAAACAATATTCGGTTTCGTGTGGCAAAAGGCGTCATCTTGCAATACGTATTACTACGTGAATAGCAGGAAATATTGAGTTCATATAAAATGACGGGCGATCAGCGCCGAAGAGCCCTGGTGATCGATAACAAAGAAAAGGAAGAAGCACATCATGAAGAAGACCCTGATTTCCCTCGCAGTACTGGCAGCAGCATCGGGCAGCGCCTTTGCCCAGTCCAACGTAACCGTCTTCGGTATCATGGACGCCGGCATCGTGTCTGAGCACGGTGGCAAGAACGGTAACGTCACCAAAGTGTCGTCCGGCGTAGCCAATGCATCGCGCATCGGCTTCAAAGGCACCGAAGACCTGGGTGGCGGCCTGTCCGCAGTGTTCCTGCTGGAAGGCGGCATCAAAGGCGATACCGGTGAATCCGACGTATCCGGCTCCATCTTCCAGCGCCAGGCATACGTTGGCCTGGTGTCGAAGTCGGCTGGTACCCTGACCCTGGGCCGCCAGTACACCCCTTGGTACAACGCCTTCGTGCAAGTTGGCGATCCGTTCCAGGCTGGCCTGTCCGGTTCGGCTAAGAACATCTTCCCAGCGAACGGCATCAACGTCCGCAACAGCAACTCCGTGTACTACAAGTCGCCAGACATGATGGGCGTTACCGCTGAAGTGTTCTACGCTGCCGGCGAGCAGAAAGAATCCTCGACCGGCCGTCAACTGGGCGCGGCGATCGGCTACAAGAACGGCGACTTCGAAGGCCGCCTGGCTTACAACAACCGTAACAACGACACCGTTGCCAACAACGTTGTAACCGGCCGCGACATTGGCCACAACACCCTGCTGGCTGTGAACTACGACTTCAAAGTAGTGAAAGCTTTCGCCATGTTCAACTCCAACAAGGGCCTGAACAGCGTCGCTTACCCGAACGGCACCGCTTACACCGCGGCTGCAGTGGCTCCTTCGACCGACAGCCGTAACTACCTGCTGGGCGCAACCGTGCCTGTGTCGGCTGCCGGCTCCCTGGTCGCTTCCGTGGCCCGCGCGGACGACCGCGAAGTTGCCAACCGCGATGCTAACCAGTACGCAATCGGCTACCTGCACAAGCTGTCGCCACGTACCACCACCTACATGTCCTACGGCAAGATCAAGAACAAGAACGGCGCTTCCTACACCGTTGGCAACAACGCTGAATCCGGTTCCGGTGACTCCGCTTACAACGTAGGCATCCGTCACACCTTCTAATCCAGCCTGTTCCTGGTCAAAAACGGCTGCCTCGCGCAGCCGTTTTTTTTTACAATGCTGACATGAAAACTTCCCATCGCATCGGCAGCGCACTGCTGCTCGCTTCTGTCACCGTACTGCCAGCCGCGCTGGCGGCCAACAAGGCTGGCGGCCTGCCGCGCTTTGGCATGGTGGTCTACTCCGACTTGTGCGTGCACGAAGGCAGCGGCGAGTACGGCGGCCAGCGCATCACGCTGCAGCGCTTTGCCGAGGTCGATACGGTGATTTACGAGTACACGGCAGGCGGCCTGAGCTGGCCGCTGGTGGCAACGGACGTAAATGTCGACCCGCGCGGCAAGATGATGTATTTCACCGTGCAGGAAGGGGAAGAGGAGCGCACCATCAGCGGCAAATTCTCGCCCAACGGCGAAACCCTGACGCTGGATGGCGGTTATTGCGACGACCAGTCGCAAGCGATGGTGCTGTCGAAAGTGCGCGACTTCAGCCGCGCAGCGAAAGCCTGCAAAGCCTGCCCCGCGCCGAAGCGGCGGGGCGCGGATTGACTACTTGCCGGCCGCGACGGCCTGCTTGCGGATGGTGTCGAGGGTGGCGCCCGGGGTGATCAGGTTGCCGTCGTAGCGCAGCTCGATGATGGCCGGCAGGCTTTGCTCGCGGGTGAAAGCGAGGGCGCGCTGCAGGGCTGGCGCGAAGTCCTCGGTGGCCGCAACGGTTTCGCCATGGCCGCCAAAGGCGCGCGCCACTGCGGCGAAGTCCGGGTTGTGCAGCGTGGTGCCGGAGACGCGGCCAGGATATTCGCGCTCCTGGTGCATGCGGATGGTGCCGAACATCTGGTTGTTGAAGACGATGATGGCCACGCCCGCCTTGTACTGCACGGCGGTGGCCAGTTCCTGGCCGTTCATCAGGTATTCGCCGTCGCCCGCAAACGTCACCACCGTGCGCGATGGATCGATGATCTTTGCAGCCACGCCGGACGGCACCGAGTAACCCATGGCGCCGCTGGTTGGCGCGAGCTGGGTGCGCATGCCGCCGTAAGCCCAGTAGCGGTGCGCCCAGGTGGCGTAGTTGCCGGCGCCATTCGTGATGATGGTGTCGGCCGGGCACTGGGCCTTCAGTTCCTGCACCACTTGCCACAGGTTCAGCGGGGCATTGTTGTCCTTGAAGATCGAAGGCTGCAGCTGCCAGGCGCTGTATTCGGCACGCGCCTGCTCGACGCTGTCGCGCCATGCGCTCGCATCGACCGGTTCCATTGCCGCCAGCATGGCAGCGGCCTGCGGCATGCCGGAGGCGATCATCAATTCGCCCTGGTAGACGCTGCCCAGTTCTTCCGGGCTGGCGTGGATGTGCACCAGGCGCTGTTGCGGCACCGGCGAGGCGATGATGGAGTAGCCGCTGGTGGTCATTTCACCGAGGCGCGGGCCGATGGCGATCAGCACGTCGGCTTCTTTCACGCGGGCAGCCAGCTTCGGATTGATGCCGATGCCGACGTCGCCGATGTAGTTCGGGTGGGTGTTGTCCAGCAGGTCCTGGAAGCGGAAGGCGCAGCCGACCGGCAGGTGGTTCGCTTCAGCGAACTTGCGGATGTCGGCCGTGGCTTGTTCATTCCAGCCGCCGCCGCCCAGCAGCAGCATCGGGCGCTTGGCTTCGGACAGCATCTGGCGCAGTTGCGCGACCTGCGGTGCGGAAGGCGCGCCCTGGGTCGGCACGTAGGCGCGGGTGTCGGCCACGGTTGCCTTGGTGGTCAGCATGTCTTCCGGCAGGGCCAGCACCACAGGGCCCGGACGGCCGCTGGTGGCGACCTGGAAGGCGCGCGCAATGTATTCGGGGATGCGGTCGGCGCGGTCGATCTGGGTGACCCATTTCGCCATCTGGCCGAACATGCGGCGGTAATCGACTTCCTGGAAGGCTTCGCGGTCCATGAAATCGCTGCCGACCTGGCCGATGAACAGGATCATCGGGGTCGAATCCTGGAAGGCCGTGTGCACGCCGATCGAGGCATTGGTGGCGCCCGGGCCGCGGGTCACGAAGCAGATGCCTGGCTTGCCGGTCATCTTGCCGTAGGCGTCGGCCATGAAGGCAGCGCCGCCTTCCTGGCGGTTGATGATGAAGCGGATGCCGGATTCGTGCAGGGCGTCCAGCACGTCCAGGTAGCTTTCGCCAGGCACGCCGAAGGCGGTATCGGTGCCGTGGACTTTCAGCGCATCGACCAGGATCTGGCCGCCGGAACGAGGAGTTTGCGTCATGGTACTTGCCTTCTTATACATGGATTTGGCATTCTATGCCTGCTCTAGAGAAATAGCTTTCCGATTTGCGACATCGTTTTATACGGACGGAGTCAGCCTATAAAAAAAGGGGACGTACCCCTTTTCCAAGAAAAAGGGGTACGTCCCCTTTTTTATACGCCGCCTCCGATGATGTAAAATACCGCCCGAAGCAAGCCAGACAGCCGCTGGCTCATGTTGCAAGACATGGGCGGGAGGAAGGTCCGGACTCCACAGAGCGGGGTGACGGTTAACGGCCGTCCGCCGAAAGCCAGCAATGGTATAAGGCGAGGAATAGGGCCACAGAGACGAGCGTATTAAGTTACGGTGAAACGCGGTAACCTCCACCTGGTGCAATTTCAAATAGGCACGCGATGATGTTGCTCGCGGAGCGTGCGGGTAGAAAGCTTGAGCGGCGGAGTAATCCGTCGCCTAGAGGAATGGCTGTCATAGCACCTTCGGGTGCCGTAACAAAATCCGGCCTATCGGCTTGCTTCAACTAATTCTTGAGAGATGACTCAATACATCCTCGCCCTGGACCAGGGCACAACCAGTTCGCGCGCCATCCTGTTCGACCACGGGGGCAAAATTGCAGGATGCGCGGCGCAGGAATTTCCCCAGCACTTCCCCCAGCCCGGCTGGGTTGAACACGACGCCAACGAAATCTGGAACAGCCAGATAACCGTGGCCCGCAAGGTCCTGCAGGACTTCGATATCAAAAAGGTGCGTGCCATCGGCATCACCAACCAGCGTGAAACCACCGTGGTGTGGGACCGCAAGACGGGCGAACCAATCGCGCCGGCCATCGTGTGGCAAGACCGCCGCACCGCCGATTACTGCGAGGAGCTGCGCGCCGCCGGCAAGGCGAAAATGATCTGCGACGCGACCGGCCTTGAGCTGGACGCCTACTTCTCCGCCACCAAGGTCAAATGGATCCTGGACCATGTTCCCGGCGCGCGCGAGCGGGCACGCAAGGGGGCGCTGTGCTTCGGCACCATCGACTCCTGGCTGGCCTGGAAGCTGTGCGGCGTGCACGTCACCGACGTGTCGAATGCCTCGCGCACCATGCTGTTCAATATCCACCTGATGCGCTGGGACTCGGACCTGCTGCAGCTGTTCGACATCCCCGAGGAAATGCTGCCGCAAGTGGTCTCCTCCAGCGAGGAAGTAGGCGCCACGCGCGAAGCGCTGTTCGGCCATGCGATCCCGGTCGCGGGCATCGCCGGCGACCAGCAGGCCGCCACCTTCGGCCAGGCCTGCCACAAACCGGGCATGGTGAAGAACACCTACGGCACCGGGTGCTTCATGCTGATGCACGCCGGCCGCCATCCGCGCACCTCGCACAACCGCCTGCTGTCCACCGTGGGCTGGCGCGTCGACGGCGCCACCGACTATATGCTGGAAGGCTCGGTCTTCATGGGCGGCGCCACCGTGCAATGGCTGCGCGACGGCCTGGGCGTCATCCAGCAGTCGAGCGACGTGGAGGCGCTGGCCAACAGCGTGCCCGACAGCGGCGGCGTGTTCCTGGTGCCGGCCTTTGTCGGCCTTGGCGCGCCGCATTGGGACCCTTATGCGCGCGGCACCATCGTCGGCCTGACGCGCGGCAGCAACAAGGCCCATATCGCGCGCGCCGCCGTGGAATCGATCGCCTACCAGAGCGCCGAGCTGCTGGCCGCGATGCAGAAGGATGCCTCCATGCCGGTGACGGAAGTGCGCGCCGACGGCGGCGCCGCCCGCAACGACATGCTGATGCAATTCCAGTCCGACTTGCTGGGCGTGCCGGTGCTCAGGCCGAAAGTCACCGAGACCACCGCGCTGGGCGCCGCCTACCTGGCCGGCCTGGCCGTGGGATTCTGGGAATCGCAGGAAGAAATCGCCACGCAATGGGCCTGCGAGCGCCGCTTCACGCCAAACATGGGGGATGACCAGCGGGCCGAGTTGCTGGCAAAATGGAATCGCGCCACAGAGCGCGCCAAAGCTTGGGAGACACCTTTATGATGGACCGTCCTTGGAACGTGGAGCTGGACGCGATCGAGAAACTGTTCGACGCGATGACTGAAGTAGCCTTCTTCGTGAAGGATCGCGATGGCCGCTATGTGGCCGTCAACAATACGCTGGCGCGCCGCTGCGGCCTGCGCAACAAGTCCGACATCCTCGGCAAGACGGTGATGGACGTGCATCCGCGCCCGCTCGCCGCCGCCTATGAGGCGCAGGACCGTCAGGTGATCGACATGGGCGCCACCATCGAGAAGCACCTGGAGCTGCACCTGTACCCGAACCGCCGCCGCGGCTGGTGCCTGACCCATAAAGCCCCGCTGCGCAACGAGCAGGGCGATATCGTCGGCCTGGTCGGCACCTCGCACGACCTCGGCCTGGTCGATGAGCAGCATCCGGTGTACCGCCAGGTGGCGCGCATCGCGCAGCGCATCCGCGAGAACTTCCACATGCAGCTGAACCTGGCCGACCTGGCGCGCGAAGAAGGCCTGTCGCTGGCGCGCGTCGAGCGCCTGTTCCAGAAAGTCTTCCACTACAGCCCGCGCCAATTGCTGCTGCAATCGCGGCTGGAAGGCGCGCTGGCGCTGATTGAAGCCTACCCTGGCCGCAGCATCGCCGACATCGCGCGCGAATGCGGCTATACCGACCACAGCGCCTTCAGCCGCCAGTTCAAGGCGATGACGGGTTATACGCCAAGCCAGTTCCGAACCGGCTCCGGCGCGCGTCCACCTGTGGCTTTTTCGCCCATCGCCTGTGCAGTTCACGTTGCCTGAAGCAGCGAAATCACCATAGCGGCGCGCACGCTTGAAATCGCGCCACCTCTCCTCGTTAGCATGGGCGCTCCCATTTAATAAAGAGAAGAGGTGGAGACATGATGTTGAAAGCAATCGGCGCAGCAGCCCTGCTGCTCGCCGCGCAAGCCCACGCGGATAACGGCGACAAGCTGCACCAGCCGCCTGCGCCGCACCAGCGGCAAACCCTGCCGCCGACTGTGGAGCAAAGCAAGTACGACCTGGCGCCAACGCGCAAGCCGCGCAACGACCTGATGCCGCGCAATATGAAGACCAGCATGGCGCCCATGTCCGCAACGCCGCAGTGCAAGGACATGAACACCCTGGCCAGCTACAGCGGCGCGGCACTGGCCGAATACGTGGCCACGCTGCCTGACTACGAGTGCACCTATCCGCTGTTCTCCGCCGCGCCGGCGCTGGCCACCAGCATTTATTCCAGCGCCAATGTGAGCGCAGTGGCCAGCCGCCTGGCCAGCGAAGCGGCCGGCTACAACGGCACCAACATGAAGCTGGTGAACCTGGTGCTCTACCTGCGCGCCGGCTACTACCAGGCCAGCGGCGGTACTATCCCGGCGCTGACCGAATCGGTGCGCGCGCCGCTGCGCACGGCCATCCATGGCCTGGTGCAAGGCAACGGCCTGTACGCCAACAACACCGTGGCGCCGACCACGGCTGGCGAGACCTGGAAGCTGGTCACCAATATGCACGACGAAGTGCAGTTCCTGCCCGATGCCAAAGCCACGGTGGCGCGCTTCACCAACACTGCAGCCAAGCCGACTGCGGCGGAAGCGCTGAAGCAGGACAGCGCCGGCGGCGGCATGACCGGCGCGCTGACCGTGCTGTTCCGCGGCCATACCTCGCCGGACGTGGGCACCACGCTATCAAGCGACATTTCGTACGCCAACACGCTGTACGCCTTCATCACCAACAACAAGTCGGCGCTGCTGAACTCCAATGCCGCCTACCAGTTGACCGATGCGTCGAACGAAACCTTCCGCTTCATGCAGTATGCCGGCCTGAAGCCGCAAGTGAAGCCGATGGTGCAGAACACGCTGAGCACCAGCACCATGCTGGGCGCCGACAGCGGCATGTGGCTGGCGGCTGCGCAGGCCGTGAAGTACTACGACAACAGCAATTGTTCGCAATACGGCGTGTGCAATTACGAAGACCAGCTGGCCAACGCCGTGCTGAAGACCAGCTATAACTGCAGCCCGACGCTGCGCCTGCGCGCACAGGACGTGACCCAGGCCCAGGTGCAGGAAATCTGCTCCGCACTGGCGACGGAAGAGGGCTATGCCCACACCATGCTGCAGACCAACCGCACCCCGGTGGCGCATGACAACAACAGCGCGCTGGAACTGGTGGTGTTCGACGACTACGCCAACTACAGCAAGTACGCTGGCGTCATCTACGGCATCGACACCAACAATGGCGGCATGTACCTGGAAGGCGATCCTTCCGTGGCCGGCAACCAGGCGCGCTTCATCGCCCACGAGGCCTCGTGGCTGCGTCCTACCTTCAAGGTGTGGAACCTGGAGCACGAGTTCGTGCACTACATCGACGGCCGCTTCGACATGTATGGCGACTTCGGGCAGGGTACGTCCGTGCCGACCGTGTGGTGGATCGAAGGCATCGCGGAATACCTGTCGCTGAAGAATAACAACCAGCCGGCCATCGACATGGCGCGCAGCCGCAAGTACCGACTGAGCGACATATTCGGCAATACCTACTCGATGTCCGACTACCAGGACCGCGCCTACCGTTGGGGCTACATGGCGGCACGCTTCATGGTGGAGCGCCATCGCCCGGACGTGGACCAGGTGCTGGCCAAGTTCCGTGTCGGCGACTACGCGCGCTACAACGACTTCATGCGCGACATCGGCACCCGCTACGACAGCGAATTCACCGCCTGGGCCGACGCAGCCACCACGGCCGGCGAACCACCGCTGCCTGACAGCGTGTCCAACCTGCCGACTTGCAGCGGCCAGGCATCGCCGACCTATCTTGGCAAAAACTGCGCAATCCGCAACCTGTCTTCCAGTACCCGCACCTACCTGCACCTGATCGTGCCGGCCGGGGCGAAAAACGTGAAGATCATGAGCGCGGGCGGCACCGGCAATATGGACATGTACGTGGCCCTGAACCGCTATCCGAGCACTACGTCCTACGATTACGCCTCGACCAACTCGGCCAATGCTGAAAATATCAGCATCCCAAGCCCGGTTGCGAACCAGTGGTATTACATCGTGCTGGAGGCGAAACAGCCATTCAGCGGCGTCACGGTAGGCGTAACTTACGAGTGAAAAGTGTCCCAAGCCGTATAATGTAGGCAAGCGGCGGCATCGCCATTTGTCTATACAAGCTGCCGCCCAGTCCATGCTGGGCGGCATGTTTTTTTCGAGGGTATAAATCGCGCGCAAAGCGCGGCAGGCAGTCATTCTCCCGCCATTCCGGGTCTACGGCACTTGTTGTTAAATTGATAAAGTGTCGTTGTCTTCAGGCAACCAATCGCTGATTTGCAAATTTATTTTTAGTCATTTTTACAGCGTTTGGCCAGCCCTGCACGTGAAGTAGCACTTTCAGTATCTTTCATAAGTCCCTAATTTCTCAATGGTTTTTACTTCGGCTATTTCTCAAGGAATGCCGCTAAGTCCTTAATTTCATTGGACAAATCGCTGTTTTCACTTGGGAAAATCGCTTGACCACCTTGTGAGCATCCTCTAAAGTGGGCGATAGTGTGAAAAAGTGTAGTTTTGTGGGATTTTTTAGATAAGGTTAAGTCGTGTTCCAAGGCGCGTCCGCGATCACATTAGATGCGAAAGGCAGGATGTCCATCCCGGCCAAGCATCGTGACGCCCTGATGATTCAGTGCGAAGGACGGCTCACGCTTACCAAACACCCGGACGGCTGCCTGCTGATGTACCCGCGCCACGTCTGGGAAGCCAAGCGCGACCAGATCGCCTCGTGGCCGATGTCGGCCCGCGGCTGGCAGCGCATCCTGCTGGGCAATGCCGCCGACGTCGAGATGGATTCGGCCGGCCGCATCCTGGTTGCCCCTGAACTGCGCGACGCCGTCGGCCTGGGCCGCGAAGTCGTGCTGTCCGGCATGCTGACCCACTTCGAAATCTGGGATCCGGTCAAGCGCGCCGAAAACGAGCAAGCCACCATCGAGGTGGGCATGCCCGATACCCTGTCCGATTTCTCCTTCTGAGGCCCGGTTCAATATGACGACGACCTCGGTGCCAGAGTTCCAGCATCGTACGGTGCTGTTAGATGAAGCGGTGGATGCGCTCGACCTGGCCGGCGCGCGCGCCAATGGCATCTATATAGATGGCACCTTCGGCCGCGGCGGCCATAGCCGCCTGATCCTGTCCCGGCTGGGCCCGGAAGCCCGCCTGATCGCCTTCGACAAAGACCTGCAAGCTATCGCCAACGCCGAAACCATCGGCGACAAGCGTTTCACCATCGTGCATGACAGCTTCGCCACCATGGCGGATGCGCTGGCCGAACGCGGCATTCCCGCCGTCGACGGCATTTTGCTGGACCTCGGCATCTCGTCACCACAAGTGGACGACGCTGCGCGCGGCTTCAGCTTCCGCAACGATGGCCCGCTCGACATGCGCATGGATACCACGCGCGGTATCTCCGCTGCCGAGTGGCTGGCCACAGAATCAGAAAAAACACTGGAAAAGGTGATAAGGGATTATGGGGAAGAACGGTTTGCTTTTCAGATTGCAAAGGCGATTGTTGCTCGCCGGGCAGTCGAACCAATTTCAAGCACACGACAGCTTGCCGGTATCGTGGCAGGCGCGGTCAAGACTCGCGAGAAGAACAAGGATCCTGCGACCCGCACCTTTCAGGCTATCCGGATTTTCGTCAATAAGGAGCTTGAGGACCTCGAATCGGCCCTGAGCCAGGCCTTCGACGCCCTGAAGCCGGGCGGCATCCTGGCCATCATCAGCTTCCACTCGCTGGAAGACCGCATGGTCAAGCAGTTCCTCGCTTCCAAGGCCAAGGTGGAGCAACCGGACCGGCGCCTGCCGATCAAGGCAGCCGACCTGCCGCAGCCCGAACTGAAGCTGCTGGCGCGCATCAAGCCATCCGATAAAGAGGTGGAGGAAAACCCGCGCGCCCGTTCGGCCGTGATGCGGGTTGCCATGCGCCTGCCTTCAACCGGAGGCGTGCCTTGAGCAACAAGGTCAATATCGTGTTGACGGCACTGCTGGTCGCTTGCGGCCTTTCGGCCGTTAATGCGCAATACCAGTCGCGCCACCTGTTCGTGGACAAGGAGCGCGCGGAAGCACAGGCACGCCAGCTCGATACCGAGTGGGCGCAGCTTCAGCTCGACCAGTCGACGCTGGGCAAGCACGCCCGTATCGAAGAAATCGCACGCCGTGAACTGAACATGACCCAGCTCACGCCGAACCGCACCCAATACCTGACGGAGGGCGAAAAGTGATGCGCTCCAGTGGTGGAACCGGAACGGCACGCGTGGCACGCTCGCAGGGCGTGGCATTCTCCAAGAGCCCGGTGCTGGCGGTGCGCCTGCCAAGCTGGCGCTCGCGCGTCGTGCTGTTCGGGATGTTCATCGCCTTCGGCGCGCTGGCAGCGCGCGCGGTCTGGCTGCAGGGCACTTCCAGCCAGCAGCAGTTCCTGCAGAAGGAAGGCGCCAACCGCTACCAGCGCACGCAAGAATTGCCGGCAGTGCGCGGCAAGATCACCGACCGCAACGGCCAGGTGCTGGCCTCGTCCATTCCCGTGCGCGCCATCTGGGCAGCGCCGGAAGAGGTGCTGGCAGCGCCGAAAGACAAGATCCGCGCTCTCGCCGGCCTGCTTGAGATGAGCGAAGCCGAATTGCGCAAGAAACTCGATTCCGATCGCAACCTGGTTTACCTGAAACGCCAGGTCGAGGTGGAAACCGCCGACAAGATCAAGGCGCTGGACCTGGACGGCATGGATATCCGTCCCGAATACAAGCGCTTCTACCCGCAGGGCGAGGTGATGACGCACCTGGTCGGCTTTACCAACGTCGACGACAAGGGACAGGAATCGATGGAGCTGGCGCAGCAGGCCAACCTGGTCGGCAAGCCCGGCTCGCGCCGCGTGATCAAGGATGGCCGCGGCCATATCGTTGAAGATATCGGCGGCAAGATCGAGCCGCATAACGGCAAGGATGTGGTGCTGTCGGTGGACAGCAAGATCCAGTACATCGCCTATACCC
Organism: uncultured Duganella sp.; assembly: GCA_946482635.1. The sequence continues at coordinate 4,681 of CAMLSG010000085.1, read as the reverse complement.
AGCTGAAGGCCGCCGTGGAACATTTCGGCGCCAAAGCCGGTGGTGCAGTGGTGCTGGACGTGCACACCGGCGAAGTGCTGGCGCTGGCCAACTTCCCAAGCTACGACCCGAACGACCGCCGCAACCTGACCGGCGCGCAGCTGCGCAACCGCGTCATGACCGACACCTTCGAGCCGGGTTCGACGCTGAAGCCGATCACGGTGGCGCTGGCGCTGGACAGCGGCCGCGTCAAGCCGAGTACCTTCATCGATACCGGTGGCGGCAAGCTCACTATCGCCGACCGTACGATTTCGGATACCAAGGCGCATGGCGTCATCAATGTAGGGCAGATCATCGAGATGTCGTCCAATATCGGTACTTCGAAGATTGCACTCAGCATGCCGGCCCAGGATATGTGGGAGATGTTCACCAAGGTCGGCTTCGGCCAGCAGCCGAAGTGGGGCTTCCCCGGCGCTGTGGCGGGAAGGGTCAGGCCTTATAAATCATGGCGGCCGATCGAACAGGCGACCATGAGTTACGGTAACGGTATCTCGGTGTCGCTGATACAGCTGGCGCGCTCATACATGATGTTTGCTCGGAATGGTGACACCATTCCTTTGTCGTTTGAGAAGGTCGACAAAGAGCCGCTGGGCCAGCAGATCATCAAGCCGCAGACTGCCGCGCAGATGCGCGAAATGCTGGAGTCCGTGGTATCCGGCAAGGACGGTACCGCCAAGAAGGCGCAGATTCCGGGCTACCGCGTGGGCGGCAAGACCGGCACCGCCTACAAGGTGGAGAACGGCCGCTATGCGATGCCGCGCAAGTACATCGGTTCCTTCGTCGGCATGGTGCCGATGTCGGCGCCGCGCTTCATCATTGCAGTCATGATCGACGAACCGACCCAGAACGGCCACTTTGGCGGCTCGGTCGCAGCACCAACTTTCGCGGCTGTCGCAATCAACGCATTGCGCGCCTCCAATGTGCCTCCAGACTCCAACGTCACCGAAATCGTGGTGCCGGCGGACACCGGACCGGAGGCCATGTAAATGACTACGATGAACCATCAAGAAATTATCAGCTGGATGCGCGAAGCTGCGCCAAACGCGCAACTGGCATCCGACTCGCGCCGCATCAAGGCCGGCGACGTGTTCTTTGCCTATCCGGGCGACGCCAAGGATGGTCGTACCTTTATCAGTGCAGCCATCGCCAACGGCGCCGCTGCGGTGGTGTACGACGACACCGAATACGCCTGGGATGCCGCACACGCCGTGCCGCATCTTGCGGTGCCGGGCCTGAAAAAGCAGGCCGGCCCGATCTCACACGCCTGGTACGGCCAGCCCGACGCGAGCATGTTCACCGTGGCCGTCACCGGCACCAACGGCAAGACTTCCTGCGCGGTGTGGACCGGACAGGCGCTGGCCAAGGTCGGCGAAACGACCGCCGTGATCGGCACGCTGGGCGTCGGCATGTTCCGCGCCCGTGGCGAAGTGGAATTCGATGAAACCGGCTACACCACGCCGGATGCCGTGCTTCTGGCCCGCAAGCTGAAAGAAGTGCACGCCGACGGCGCCAATGCGCTGGCCATCGAGGCTTCGTCCATCGGCCTGCACCAGGGCCGCACCGAAGGCATGCACTTCGACGTCGCGATCTTCACCAACCTGACGCGCGACCACCTGGACTACCACGGCGACGAGGCCAACTACGAAGCCGCCAAGACCATTTTGTTCGACTGGCCGGGCCTGAAGCACGCCGTAGTAAACCTGGATGACCCGATGGGGCATCGCCTGGTCGCGCACATCAAGGCGTCCAAGGCGGCTCGCAAGCCGGCCATCATCGGCTACACCCTGAAAGACATCAAGGCGCAGCCGAATGTGCCGGGCATTTCGATGCTGCGCGCCAGCTCGCTACGCAGCCGCAACCTGGGAACGGAATTCAACCTCGATTCCACCTTCGGCCACGCCCATGTGCGCACGCAGCTGGTCGGCCCGTTCAACGTCAGCAATGCGCTGGCCGTGCTCGCCGCCCTGCTGGCGAAAGGCATTGCCTTCCGTACCGCTATTGATGGCATCGAATCGTTGCAACCGGCTCCGGGCCGCATGCAGCAGATCGGCGGCCAGGAGGCGCCGATGGTGGTGATCGACTACGCCCATACGCCCGATGCGCTGGAAAAAACGCTGGAGGCCCTGCGCTCCGTGGCGTCCGACCGGGGCGGCCACCTGTGGTGCGTGTTCGGCTGCGGCGGCGACCGCGATCCGGGCAAGCGTCCGCAAATGGGCAGGATTTCCCAGATGGCGGAGCATGTACTGGTTACCAGCGACAACCCGCGCAGCGAAGAACCGGCCGAGATCATTCGCCAGATCGTGGCGGGCATGGACGCGAACCATCCGAATTCCGAATTCATGGCGGTGGAAGACCGCGCCGCCGCGATCCTGTCCGCCGTGCGCAATGCCGGCAAGGCGGACGTGATCCTGCTGGCAGGTAAGGGCCATGAGCCCTACCAGGAAATCAAGGGCCGCAAGATGCCGTTCTCGGATGCCGAGCACGCGCAACTTGCCTTGTCCGCACGCCTGACCATGATGAGGCCGCACTGATGCGCAGCACGATCGCCCACATCCTGCCGGCTTTGACCGGCGCGCACCTGCACCATGGCGTGCTGTCGAACGATGCCGCACTGGCGCTGGACTTCGACGGCGTGTCGACCGACACCCGCACGGTTGGCGCCGGCCAACTGTTCGTTGCGCTGCGCGGCGAAGTATTCGACGCCCACGACTTCCTGCAGCAGGTGGTCGACAAGGGCGTGGTGGCTGTCGTCGTCGAAAAGCTGCCGGAAGGCTGGACCCTGCCTGCCATCGTGGTGCCGGACACCCTGGTGGCGCTGGGCCAGGTCGCCAACTACTGGCGCAGGCAGTTTGCGCTGCCGGTGATCGGCGTGACCGGCTCGAACGGCAAGACCACCGTCAAGGAAATGATCGCCACCATCCTGGCCGCCGCCCATGGCGAAGATTGCAGGCTGGCGACGCGCGGCAACCTGAATAACGAGATCGGCGTGCCGTTGACGCTGTTCCGCCTCAACGCCTCGCACCGTTCCGCCGTGGTCGAACTGGGCATGAACCATCCGGGTGAAATCGGCCGCCTGAGCGCCATTGCCGCGCCGACCATCGGCATGGTGAATAACGCCCAGCGCGAACACCAGGAGTTCATGCACACTGTGGAAGCTGTAGCGCGCGAGAACGGCAGCGTGCTGTCGGCGCTGCCCGCCGACGGCGTGGCCGTGTTCCCGCATGGCGACGAGTTCACGCCGGTCTGGCATGAGTTGTCCGCCGGCCGCCGCGTGCTGACCTTCGGCCTCGACGCCGCCGCCAACGTGAGCTGCACCTACACCGCCAACGACTTCGGCGCCGAACTGGAAGTAACGGTGCGCCCCGCGGCCACCGAGCAGGCGGCCGGTCACGGCGCCTCGGCATCGTTTGCCGCGCCGGACGCCGTGCCGCGCCACTTCAGCGTGTCGCTGCAGGCTGCCGGCGAGCACAACGTGCGCAACGCGCTGGCTGCGATCGCCTGCACCTATGCCGCCGGCATCGACACTTCCACCATCCGCACGGGACTGGAAGCTTTCGCGCCGGTCAACGGCCGCCTGCAGAAAAAGCAGGCCGCCAACGGCGCGCTGCTGATCGACGACACCTACAACGCCAACCCGGACTCCGTGCGCGCCGCCATCGACGTGCTGGCCAAGGCAAAAGCGCCACGCGTGCTGGTGCTGGGCGATATGGGCGAAGTCGGCACGCAAGGCAAGGAGTTCCACGAAGAGGTGGCAGCCTATGCGGCCAGCAAGGGCATCGAGCATGTGCTGGCGACAGGTGAACTGGCGGCGCATATGGCGCCGCACGCAAAGCACTATAAAGAATTCGACGCGCTGCTGCAGGCCGTAAGCGCTGCAGTAACGCCGGATACAACCGTATTGATCAAGGGCTCCCGCTTCATGAAGATGGAACGGGTCGTGCAGCATTTGATTGGATCGCAACACGCTACAAAGGAAACACACTAATCATGCTGCTCTGGCTTGCACAAATCCTGCAGGACGACATCGGGGCTTTCCGCCTCTTTAACTACATCACTTTCCGTGCCGTGATGGCTACCATCACGGCCCTGCTGATCGGCCTGATCGCCGGTCCCGCCGTGATCCGCAAACTGACCGTGATGAAATACGGCCAGGCGGTGCGTACCGATGGTCCGCAAACCCACCTGAAAAAGCACGGCACCCCGACCATGGGCGGCGTGCTGCTGCTGATCGCCGTCGGCATCGCCACCGTGCTCTGGTGCGACTGGTCGAACCGCCTGATCTGGCCGGTGATGGTCGTGACCATGGGCTTCGGCGCCGTGGGCTGGGTCGACGACTACCGCAAGGTGGTGCGCCAGGACCCGGAAGGCATGCGTTCGGCTGAAAAGTACTTCTGGCAGTCGCTGGTCGGCATCGCCGCCGCGCTGTACCTGGCGTTCTCCGTGTCGGCGCCAACCCCGGCCAAGGTGTTCGAGCTGTTCTTCCAGTGGGTGCAATCGGGCTTCTCGATGGACCTGCCGCCGAAGGCCGACCTGATCGTGCCGTTCGTGAAGACCATCAGCTATCCGCTGGGCGTGTGGGGCTTCATTGCGCTGACCTATTGCGTGATCGTGGGCACTTCCAACGCGGTGAACTTCACCGACG
>CAMLSG010000084.1 GCA_946482635.1 uncultured Duganella sp. | reverse complement strand
CTATTGTCCAAGGACTTTCGCCAGCTTGAATTCTCGCAATCCGCACAATGAAGTTCCCGCTTTCTTCGATGTGGCTGCTGGCATGCGCGGTTGCGGCGCTTCCCCCTGCCGCCGCCAATACCATCGCTAACGAAACCCTGATCGTCTTTGACCATCCTCACTTGATTGCCACCACTTCCAGTAAAGGCATTCGCGGGTACTTCAATATGCAACACCAGGTCCTGCCCTTTAATTGCAGCTTCCTGTTCAAGGAGACCAGCCGCCCAGCCGGTACCGCAATCGTCATTAACTCCTTCCCCATACAAGGCGGGACGAAAGAGGACGACATTCCGGGCAGAGTTTGGGAAAAGAACGGGGAATGGATCATTCAAACCGACGAACCGCACGGCGGTTGTGGTGGCGTATTGGAGTCCTTCCGCAAGGGACCAAATGACGATCATCCGACACGCTATGCCATCGTAAAAAGAATGCCTGCCATGGGGATTCGCGTTGTACTGAGAACGACAAGCCTCAACGAAAAGAATGGCGGCGCCTTTAAGGAACGAAAGGGTTTGCTCGTTGCCGGCGACATGGTCGCTGCACTTGAAACTGAAGATTCCTTTACGCGCATCCGATACGTGCACCCTGCAACCAGCAGAATTACAACTGCCTGGGTAAGCACGCGCGACCTGGAGGATCCATTCGCCCCTTCGGCTAAGAATTAAACTCAATGAAATCGAAATCAATATGAAGAAGAGCATTCTCGCATCACTCACACTTCTCGCTTTCTGCGCCGCGGGCTCCACGTCGGCGCAAGCAGCGGATACAGCGATGGAAGGCGAATACAAGCTCACATCGTCGACCACTACGCCTGCGAGCAAGTGGGGCTTCAGCAAAGCCCATATCTCGGTCAGGAAGCTGGACGAGAAGCATGTGGTAATCCTGTTTGCCTGCGAATGGAAACGAGAACCGAAAGCGGCTTGCGACGACTACTACTTTGCGGAATGGCGGGATGGTGGTTTCTATTTGCAGGATATGAACACTGACTTCATCCGCATGTACTTTACTCCGGCATCCCGCACACTGACCATGATCACGCGTGGTGCAGACGACAAAGCGAGCGTACGGCGCGACGTGTTCGAACCAACGACTGGTACTCCGGAGGATGCCACGCTGGCGCGTCGGATGAAGCGTGCTGAGAAAAGCTACGTCCATCCCGAAAACTTGCGAGTCTTCGGGCCACACACCAAATGGAAATACGAAAACAACCGGATCGAGATTCAGAATTGAGCCAAATGCGCCGAATACTTGTTGCGGCCACCATCCTCTTGTTTGGCGGCTGCTCTTTCGAAGACCCGAAGCCTCAGTCGGAAGACATAGCTGCACTGCGTGAAATTATCAATATTGATCTCCCGGTCAAGTCAGCTCGTTGGGAAATCTTCGGAACTCCCGAGAATACCGGATGGGTACCCGGTCCGACTGATTTCTACACCTTGATCGCAGAGCTGAAGCCAGAACACGACTGGTTCCACGCCATCACGGAGCCCATGGATGAGACCTTTATCGTGCCCGAGGCAGCGCGACCTTGGCTCACCAAGTATTTCCGCGATCTCATGGACAAAAATAAGCACTCAACCACAGACCTTTACGGCCAAGCCGATTGCCGCAAGTTCGCAACAACGGTCAGGACATCGGGAAGGCTGGTGCGCGGCTTCATGTGCGATCACTCGCAAGAGATCCTGCTGTATTTGCGGGTATCGTCATCGTCTGAAACAGAGTGACGACTCCGGCAAACTAAATGTGTCCTATTGCGGACTTTCGGCCACGCTTTCCCACGACTTGACCGAATTTGAATTTGATGAATAGTCGATGCACTCAAAGCAGGCCGGCGCCGAGCGAACAAGTCATTTTGATTGTTCGCTACAGCGACTCTCATGGCGCTAAACCTTGATGTAGATCTTCCGTTTATCCAGCCAGTAACCTACCAGCCAGCAAGCAAGCATGAACAGCAGCGCAAACGCCAGCGAGGCAGCTTTCGGGCTGCCGACCGGCTGCAGCGCGGCTGCCATTGGACCGTAAGCGCCGGCTTTCTCCAGCGCCACCACGGCCACTTGCGACAGCATGTAGATGAACAAAGTATTTTTGCCGAATACTTCGAAGAAGTACGTCCATCGCCAGGCGCCGCGTACTTCAATGATCCACGCCAGCGCGACCAACACGAGCAGCGCGCTGCCGGTCGAGAGCAGCACGTAACTGCCCGTCCATAGCTTCTTATTGATCGGCAGCAGTGGCGCCCAGCACAGCGCAAACACGTTTAGCACAATACCAGCGGCGGCGAGCACGCCGAGCGTGCGCACGGTTGCGCCCTTCTCGCGCAGGTAGCGCCCCGCGAAGTAGCCGCCGATGACGTTCACTGTTGCAGGCAAGGTACCGAGCAAGCCTTCAGGGTCGAAGGGAATGCCCTCGCCTTTGTACACGTGATTGGCGCCAAACGCCCACAGGTCGATAGCCCTGCCTGCGTTGCCTTCCAGGCTGTAATCCCCGAACATCGCCATCACGAACCAATGACCCAACAGCGCTATGACGCTGAACACCAGTGCCCCACGCTCGCCCAGATAATGCAGCACCAGCGCGGCGATGCCGAAGCATAAGCCGATGCGCTGCAGCACGCCGGGCAAACGCACCTCGCTCAGAGGCCCGCCCAGTTTAGGCAAAAGGCACAGCAGCAAGCCCAGGGCAATAATAGTGACGCTCCGCTTGGCGATCTTCGCCAGCACGGCGCTGCCGCCCATGCCTTCATAGCGCGGCAAGGTGAACGCGAGCGCATTGCCGACCACGAACAGGAAACTTGGGAACACCCAGTCCGTCGGTGTGAATCCGTGCCATGGCGCGTGCAGCAATGGGGTATAGACGTGACTCCAGCTTCCCGGCGTATTCACAATAATCATCAGCGCGACCGTCAGGCCACGCAAGACGTCCAGCGATTGGTAGCGGGTTGCTGCGGTCATTGTGCTGCCCCTCGTGCATTTGCGTTAGCCGGCGCGAGGATGCTCCGGTAGGCGCTCGCCGGCACATTCGTCATGGAGCTGCAGTTCGGTTCCGCTCCCCTGCTCGGCTTGCTGCACGGCTGGTCGCGGTCAAGCGACCAATAGTGAATCCCAGCCATGCCCAGCTTGCGCACCGCGGCGGCCGTCGCGCGTGCATCGTCCAGCGTGTAGACGTTTTCGACCACGTCGTTCACTCCGATCATCGGTGTCAGTTCGATCTGCGCATATGGCACCTTGTACTTTCGATGCACATTATGCGCGGCCTGGATAGCAGACGCGCCCATGTCGCAGCGTCCGCGCCGAACCACGCATACCTTGCGGCTCGCTGGCCCAAAATCCATCACCATCAGGTTCAGCAAAAAATCCTGCACTTCGTGTTTGCGCAACGATGCCAGCACCTGTTCGCCGGTCTCGTTCAGGCTGCGCGCACTGCCATCCGACGCAGCATGGGTGGCAATAGTAAAGCTGAAGCGCCATTGCGGGTATGCCTTCTGTACAACCGCGATACGTGCCACCAGCGAATCAATTTGCTCTGCCGTCTGGCCATGTTCGATATCGAAATCAAAGCCGATCAACTGCGGTGATGCATAGCGCGTTACGAATGCCTTCATGCCCTCGCCAGTGGCACAGGTGAAGACATTGCCCTGCCCTCCCGTGGATACGATATAGCCTACGCCGGCCTGCACGAAGCGCTGCACATTGTCGGCGGCGACGGCAGCACCATCTAGCTCGCCCCAGCGTTCTTCGCCGCACTCGCCGCTTGCGAAGGCCCAGGTTTGCACGCCCCGCGCCGGATCCCACGGCGACAGGTATTTGTAGGGACTGTGGACGACTGCAGGCGCCGCAGCGGCGGCAGTCGAGAAGGCGGCAAGCGCCGCCAGCATTACTTTACGCATTCAAACTCCGGATACAAAAAAGGCAGGGCCCCGAAGGAACCCTGCCATAACACTCTCACATCGGGATCATTTACATCTTGCCGCGCACGCCGAAGAAGATCTGCTTGCCGTTCTTGTAGAATGCGCGTGGCTGGTCGCGGGAGGTTGCATACGACTTCAGGGTCGGATCGTTCAGGTCCTTGCCTTCCAGCGACAGCGTGATGTTGTCGGTCAGGTTGTAGTTGAACGCAGCGGACAGGGTACCGACGTCATCCTGGTAGATTGCGCTGTTGCGGTCCAGGCCATTCAGGAATGCCGAACGGAAGCTGTAGTTGATACGCGCGCTGAACTTGCTGGTCTCGTAGAACACGCCCAGGTTGTAGGAGTTCTTCGAGGTACCGATCATGCTGCAGTCACCCAGGTCCGCGCAGGCCGATTTCGGTGCTGCGGCGGTTTCCTTGCCGTCGGCGTAGGTGTAGTTCGCGTTCAAGCCAAAGCCGTTGCCCAGGTCCTGTACATACTGCAGTTCCACGCCGCGTACGCGCGCCTTGGTGTTCACTGCGGAGCTCATGTTGTAGGTGGTGACCTTGCCAACCGACTGGTTGAAGAAGTCAGCCTTCGACGAACCGAAGGTCACGTAGGAACCCATGTTCATGTTGTAGATGTTCATGCCCAGCAGGGACTTCGGCATGAAGTACCACTCCAGGCCCACATCGACGTTGTTCGACATGATCGGACGCAGGTTCGGGTTACCGCCGGAACCGGAGAAGGTCAGGTCGTTCAGGCTCAGTGCACCCAGCGAACCGAAGTCTGGACGAGCCAGGGTGCGGCTGGCAGCACCGCGCAGTTTCAGGTCCGGCGTCAGGTTGGTGTACAGGTTGATGCTTGGCAAGAAATCGTTATAGGTGTTGGAGCTGTGGGTCGGATTCCACACATTGTTCGGCGAACCGTTGTCCACATCGATCTTGGTCTTCACGAAGCGCACGCCGACGTTACCGCCGAAGTTGCCGAACTCCAGGTCACCCATCACGTAAGCTGCCGTGGCTTTTTCCTTGATCAGGAATTCGCTCTGGTAGGCGTGGTTGGCGAAGCTGACATACTTGTCGCCCCAGGCCTTCATCGATTCCGCATCGAAGGTCCACGCGTTGCTCAGCAGGTTAGGCAGGGGGCTGCTCGGGAAGCTGGTCAAGCCGGTAGGACGGTTGGCCAGCTGCGAACCTGCAGGAGCGACAGTACCGCCCAGCCAGGTCAGCGAACGCTCGTGGTTCGCGTTACGCACGCCGAAATGCAGGGTTGGCACGCCATTCCATTGGGTCTTGTACTGGCCGTCGATCTGGCCATAGGTTTCCTTGTCTTTCGCAGTCACATCGGAAGCCCAGCCGCCGAAGAAGTCGGCGCCGGTACGCGGGTTGAAGGTGCCGGCGTTATCCACGGTCACGGTGGCTGGGGAATCCAGGCCGTGGGTGGTCAGGCTGCTGCCCGAGTAGGCCAGCCATGCTTCGTAGCCGTAGTCGCGGGCATAGCCGGTACCGCGGGTGGTGCCGATCTGGCCCTTGAATTTCAGGTCCTGGGTAGGACGGTAGTTGAAGTCGAAGTTGACGAACTTCGAATCGCTGTAGGAGCCAGGACGGGCAATGATGTCTTGCACCGATGGGCCCATCTTCGAGCAGTCCGCCACTGGGCAGGTGCTTGGGAAGGTGATCGAAGTGATGGTGTCGCCGGTGACGGTCCACTTGGAAGGAATCACGCCGCCCACGCCGGACCAGTTGTTGGTCAGCGGCTGGTATGGGGCCAGCATGAAGTTGGCGTTGATATTGTCCGCATCCAGGCGGGTGTAGAAGCCGTTGATGTCGAAGTCGAATTCCTTGTTGACCTTGACCTGCACGTCGATCATGCCGCCCTTGCGCTCACGTTCCTGGTTGAACATGGCGGTACCGGTCAGCAGGGAGATGTACTTGCCTTCCACTTCAGGATTGGCGGCGACCCACTGCGGCGCGTAGCCTGCGCTCAGCTTGTCCCACCAAAGGAATTCCTGGCCGATACGGCGCAGGGTGCGTTTTTCGTCGAACACCTGGACCAGCACGCCCACGTTGTTCTGTTCATTCTTCCAGTTGCCCAGGGCGCTGAACTGCGCATCGGTCTTCTTGGAGCCTTCGCTGTACACGCCGGTCACGGCGCCCATCAGGGTCAGCGGATCCTTGAAGCTCAGGGGCTTGCGGGTTTCGATGTCGACGTTGCCGGATGCGCCGCCTTCGATCAGGTTGGCCTGCGAAGACTTGTGCACGGTCACGCGGCCGATCAGCTCCGATGGGAACATCGAGTAGCTGACGGAGCGGCCGCCGTTGGTGATGTTGGAGATGTACCAGTCGCCGCTCGACACGGTGTGGCCGTTCAGGGTGGTCAGCGCCAGGTTGGATGGAGTGCCTTTCAGGCTGACGCGGTCGTTCTCGCCGAAGCCGCCTTCCGAACCGCCGGCCGTGGCAACCGATACGCCAGGCACGCGCTGCAGCGAGTCAGCCACGCTCTTGTCCGGCATCTTGCCCACGTCTTCAGCGGTAATCACTTCAACCAGCGAATCGGCATTGCGCTTCTGGTTGATCGATTGTGCCAGCGCGGCACGCACGCCAGTCACGACCACGACGTTCTGCTCGGCGACTGGAGCAGACTGCTGTGCTTGCGCCAAGCCAGTGGTGGCGGCCAGGATGGCGACTGCGGTCGCGATCGGTGTCATATTGCGGTTCATTTACTCCCCCTAAGTATGGGCTGTCTCAAAGCCCGGTCTGTTGTTACCAGTTTCTAAAACCACGTTCAAACCAATTGGACGCCAATATACCCCGATTGAATACCAGAACACTACCAATTTTCATATTTTTTTCACATGTTGTACTGAAAAGACATACCACTTTGGCCAGAAACCCTTGCTGTTAGCGCTATCCAAGGGGGAAGCGGGATGCGAGTGGCAGCATACCGCTGGCCATAAGGTCTTTTTTTGGTATTATCAGCCGCACCACAAGGGGAGACTAAATGGCATCGCTAGCGCAGATCATGGAAGACCTGGTGCAGACCAGTAGCCAGCCGCTTTACCAGCTTCTGCAACGCGCCTTGCGAGATGCGATCAACCTGCATGTGTTCGGCCCCGACGAAGCCCTCCCCGCCGAGCGCGTACTGGCGGCTGACCTGAACATTTCCCGCATCACGGTGCGCAAGGCCATCGATGGCCTGGTGGAAGAAGGCTTGCTGGTGCGCCGTCCCGGTTCGGGCAATTTCATCAACACCCGCATCGAAAAGAACTTCGCCAAGCTCACTTCCTTCTCGGAAGACATGCGTTCGCGCGGCCGCACGCCGCGCAGCGTGTGGCTGAAGAAATCGGAAGGAACGGTGACGCCGGAAGAAGCCCTGCGCCTGCGGCTTAGCCCCGGCGCGCCGGTGTACCGGTACCACCGCATCCGCTTCGCGGACGAAGTGCCGATGTGCGTGGAGTACGCGACCATCGTGGCCGATGCGCTGCCGTCGCTGGAGTCTGTCGACGTGTCGATGTATGAGGCGCTGGAAGCGGCCGGGCACCGGCCGGTGCGCGCACTGCAGCGCCTGTCCGCCCTGCTGCTGACGGGAGAACAGGCCAAGCTGCTGCAAGCAAAAGAAGGCGACGCCGGCCTGGCCGTCGAGCGCCTTGGCTTCCTGCGCGATGGCCGCGCCGTGGAATTCTGCCGCTCGATCTTCCGCGGCGATATGTACGACTTCGTGGCGGAGCTCAGTACGCCCTGACGCTCAGCACCCGCCTCCATCCTGGGTGTGGACCTTCGTCCATTTGCCGCCTTGCCGTTTCAGGATGCTGTAGAACCAGGACTCGTAGGCGCTGCCCGAAATCACGATTTCGTCCACGCCATCCGCATCGAGGTCCAGGTGCTCCAGGTATTTCTTGTTCGCCTGTTCGCCCTCGCCATGCGCGCCGACGTAGGACTCTTCATAAACCATGGAGAACTGTCCGCCCGCCCCCTTCGACGCCAGGAAGAACAGCGTCACCACCTGGTTCGCATCGCCATTGTCGTAATTGACGGATACCGCCACCACTTCGCCGGCGGCGCTTGCCTCCAGCGTCTTCAAGGCGGCAATACGATCTTTGCGCTTGACGCCCTGCTTCTCCATCCAGGTGCCGGCAAGCTGGGATAACCCTTGTAACTCTGCCGAAGTCAGGGCAATTTCGGGCCGGGCCGGGCGCAGGATTAAAGGCCGCACCGTGGCCAGGCCGCTGCCCGGCACTTCGCCACCCGCCAATGGCAAGAGTTGCAGGCTCGCGCCATCGCTGCAGCCGGTACCGTCAGGGATTTCAGCCGTCCCGACCTTGACCTTGCCGGCATGCCGCGCGCCCAGGTAGACATTAAGGGAACGCGGCGGCTTTCCGGTTTCCTCGTCGCCGAGGCTCAAGTACTCGAAACCGCCGGAAACAATACGCGCGAGCGGAGCCGCGTTGCCATCTGGCTTGATCAGGTACAGCTGGTTCGACGGGGCGGCCAGTGCCGTGCCGGCTGCAAGCGCCAGCGCCATTGCAAGCGCGCCTTTCATCGTTTGGCTTTCGATGCGTCGCTGGCGATCACTACGGACAGCTTGGCTGGATCGATATGCTTGCGGAATGCCGCGCTCACCTGCTCCGCGGTCAGCGCCTTCAACTTCACCTCATATTCCTTGCTCCACACGAAGGTGCGATCCAGGTAGCGGAAGTGCGACCAGGCACCGGCCACCACGTCATCTTTCGAACGGTTCTGCAGGCGCTGCTGCATCAGGCCCGATTTGGCGCCGGCCACTTCGGCTGCAGTAAAGCCGCTCTTCACGGCGCGTTCCAGTTCCTGGCGAACGGCAGCTTCCAGCTTGACCATGTTCTGCGGCGCCGCAATTGCTTCAATGGTGAAGCCGCCCGCATCGTCACGGTCGCCCGCATCAAGCGAGGAACCGCCGCCGTAAGACAAGCCTTCTTTCTGGCGAATCCGGTCCATCAGGCGCGATTTCAGGCCGCCATTGCCGAAGATGTAGTTCGCCACTTCCAGTGCCGGATAATCCGCGTCATCCGTGCGCAGCGGGATGTTGATGCGCGCAGCGAACATGCCGTTTTCCTTGTCCGGCGCATCGAGCGTGATGCGGGTCGGTGCCTTCTCGACATGCTTGTCCAGGATCGGCGCGTAAGGTGCCTTGCTTTGCCAGCCCGCCAGTTCCTCGCCTGCTACCTTCAGCAATTCGGCCTTGTCGAAATCCCCCACCACCGACAGCTCGCCGCGCGAAGTGCCGTAGAACTCGGAATGGTAAGCCTTCACGTCCGCCAGCTTCATCGCCTTGACCGCTTCGATCTGCTCGTCGAGCGTCATCACGCTGCGCGGGTCGCCTTTCGGCCAATGGTCGAAGTACTCGGCCAGCTTCCGGCCAGCCATTGCCTGCGGGTCGTTGCGCGAAGCATCAATGCCGACGATCCATTGCTGGCGCATCTGCTCGAATTCCGCCTCGGGGAAGGATGCATCCTTCAACACATGCGCCACCAGGCGCAGCGCGGCAGGCAAATGCTCGCGCGTCGTCTCGAAGTGATACAGCGAACCGCTCATTTTCAGCTTCGACATTGCATCCGCCAATTGCGCGCGCGAATACTTGCTGGTGCCGCGCGCCAGCATCTGGTCCACCGCAGCCGAGAGGATCTGCTTGCCGAACTGGTTCTTCTCGTCGCCCCAGTGCAAGCGCATGTCCACTGCTACGGTCTCGCCGCGATTTTTCTTCGGCAGCAGCGCCAGTTTCAGGTTGCCGATCTCCTTGAGCTCCGTGCGCGCCATGATGTTGTCCTGGCTCGGGTCGAAATTCTCGGAAGTCAGGGCGCTGGCCTTGCCCTTGTAGTCTTTCAGCAGTTCAGCCGCTGTCGGCCCCGCGCCGATTTCCGCGCGCTGCGGCGCATCGTCGGGAACGAAGGTACCAACGGTGCGGTTATCGCGCTTCATGTAGCGTCCTGCCGCTTCAGCGACTTGCGCAGAGGTGATAGCCGCCAGCCCGTCGCGCCCCTGGAACAGCAGCCGCCAGTCGCCCAGCGCGATATGCTCGCTCAAGGCCACGCCAACCTGCTGCGGATTGTTCAGCGCCTTCTCGATCGAATTGCTGTACTCGCGGCGCGTGCGCTCCATTTCCTCTTCGGTCGGCGGCGCCTTGGCAAAGCCCTCCACTGCCGCAATCAGCTCATCGCGCACCGGCTCGACCGGCTGGCCCATCTTCACCACCGCGCCGAATACTTGCAGGCTTGGCGCAATGCCGGGCTGGGTCATGGCAAACACCTGCGCTGCCTTGCCGGTTTCCACCAGCTGCTTGTGCAGCCGGCCGTTTGGCGTGTCGCCCAGCACCTGGCCCATGAAGGCCAGCGGATCGGCATCGTTATGCAGGCCCGATGGAATCTTGTAGCCCACCAGGACGATTTGTACGTCGCCCTTGCGGCGCACAGCGTACTGGCGCTCGCCGTCCTGGGTCGGCTCCACCGTCCAGAATTGCGGCAGCTTGCGTTTCGGCTTCGGGATCGCGCCGAAGGTCTTGCTGATCCAGGCCAGCGTCTGCGAAGGATCGAACTTGCCCGCCACCAGCAGCACCGCATTATCCGGCTGGTAGTAGGTGCGGTAGAAGGCCTGCAGGTTCTCGATCTTGACGTTCTCGATATCGCTGCGGTTGCCGATGGTGGAGCGGCCGTAGCTATGCCAGTCGTAAGCGATGCTTTCCATGCGCTTGTACAGCACTTCGAACGGGCTGTTCTCGCCGCTCTCGTACTCGTTGCGCACAACGGTCATTTCCGAATCCAGGTCCTTCCTGGCGATGAAGGACTTGGTCATGCGCTCGGCTTCCATGTCCAGCGCCCACTTCAGGTTTTCCGGGCTGGCCTGGAACACTTCGTAGTAGTTGGTACGGTCCAGCGAAGTCGTGCCGTTGAACTCCATGCCGCGCTCGGAGAACTGCTGTGGAATATTGCGGTGGTTCGGCGCGCCCTTGAACATCAGGTGCTCCAGCAAGTGCGCCATGCCGGTCTCGCCATAGTTCTCATGGCGCGAGCCGACCAGGTAGGTGACGTTGACGGTCACTGTAGGTTTCGACGCATCGGGGAACAGCAGGACTTTGAGCCCGTTGGGCAGGCGGTATTCAGTGATGCCTTCGACCGAAGGGCCCTTGGCGACGCCGGCGGGCAAGGTCTGGGCGAAAGCTGGAGAAGCGGTCAGCAGCAGCGCTGCGACGTATTTGATTTGCATGGGGTTCTGCTCAAGTTGGCAAAACCCTATCCTACGACACTTAGGCTTTTTCGTCAGGTATCAGACAGGCCTCGACGACCTGCAGCTTGTTATCCTTGGCGAATTCCTTGACGAAGTTATAAGCCATCGGCTGGATTTCGCGCAGGCCTTCGTTGACGACGACGGCCTTGATGCCGTTGACGACGGTCGGGGTGACGTAGGGCGAGAACTGCAGGTGGGCATGGCGGCCGCCGGAGCCTTCCGGGCGGAAGCACGCCAGCACGCCGGCCAGACGTTCCGCCCAGTCGCTTGGACGGAATTGTTTGCCGTCGGTCGTAAGCCCAAGAATGAAGAACTCGCTGGCCATATACCTGAAACCCGGTTGCTGTGAGGAACCCCAGTATTATATCTTATAGAAGACTTGAACGGGGCTCCGGGTTCAGGTCATTTTAGCCGAGCCACACTGCTCCGGACAGCAACAGCAGCAACATCATCCACAGCAGCAGCGCGCGCCATACCAGGCCGACCGTGCTTTGCAGGGCGCGCACGCCCGGTTCGTCGCCCGGCAGCTGGTCAACTTCCATGTCGCTGATATCGACTGTCGCCGCATCGGACGGGATGATCTTGGCCGCGTTTTCATTCGGGGTTCCGAGGCGCACGCCCATGGCGCCGCCGCCGGCCGACAGGATGATGCCGATCGCCTCATCCTTCCAGCGGTGGGCGAAATTGCGCCAGGCGTAAATCGCATCTTCAAAATTGCCGACCACGGCGAATGCCACGGCGGTCAGGCGCGCCGGAATCCAGTCGATCCAGTAGAACGCCTTGGCGGCAAAGATGCCGAAGGCTTCCTGGCGCATGTGCTCAGGCTCATTCCAGGCACGGGCCAGGTATTCGGACACGCGGTACAGGATGGCGCCGCAAGGACCGAGCGGCATCAGGAACCAGAAGAACACGCCGAATACATTGCGGTGGGTGGTGACCAGCGCCTTTTCCACGGCGATGCGGGAAATCTCGGTCAGCTCCATGCCCACGGTGTCGATCTTGCACCACTCGGCCAGCAGCGCGCGCGCCTGGCTTTCGTCGCCCGCGTTCAGCGCCAGCTGGATCGAGGTGAAGTAATGGCTGTAATGGCGAAAACCCAGCGTCAGGTACACGATCAGCACGTTCCAGGCGAAGGCAGCCAGCACCAGGTTATAGCGCAGCAGCAGCCAGTACACCAGGCCGGCCGGCAGCGTCAGCGCGCCGACCAGCAGGAACCAGCCGATGCGGCCATGGCTCGCATGCCCGGCATTGAACCACTGCTCCATGCGCACGGCCAGGCGCTTGAATTCAGCCCAGATCGGGTTGTCCGCTCGCAGGGGCTTCAGTTGCTCAAACAGCAAGGCCACGAGAATGGAGAGAAAAGTCATCTAAATCCTTTGATTAGCAGTACCACAATGCCCGCTACGATAGCTTATGCGCGCAAGAAATGAAACAGGTTGCGCAGCATGCCGGCTGTTGCGCCCCAGATAAAATAGTTCTGGTAAGGCATGGCGTAAAAAGTGCGGCGGCCGTTTGGAAGTTCAGCCGCCAGTCGCTGGTGGTTGGCGCCATCCATCAGAAACTGGAATGGCACCTCGAAGATCTCCGCCACCTCGAACGGGTCCGCCTTCAACTCGAACGGCGGCGTCACCAGGCCCACCACCGGCGTCACGGCGTAGCCGGTGCCGGTGTAATACAAGGGCAGCGTGCCGATCACGTCGATATGGCGGCGATCCAGTCCGATCTCCTCCTCCGTTTCGCGCAGCGCGGTGTCGATCGCATCAGCATCGGTAGGCTCGGCGCGGCCGCCCGGAAATGCCACCTGCCCCGCATGGTCGTTCAGGTGCGCGGTGCGCATCGTCAGCAGCAGGTAGACGCCATCCTCGCGCAGCACCAGCGGAACCAGCACGGAAGCCGGCGTCGGTTCGCCGCGATGCAGGCCAAGCGGCGGCTCGGATGGTTCGGGCGTCCATTCCGGCGGCTCCGCAAAGCGCTGGCGCAGCCAGTCCGGCACCAGGCGTTCCAGCAGCACGGCAGCTTCGCCGGCAATTGCTTCAATCGGTAACTGGGTTGGGTCGAAAGGTGTTTTGGCCATAGGCGGCATTGTACCAAGCTGAAAAAAAAGGACGCCCGAAGGCGTCCTTTCCGAATCCGATACCGGGGTATGGATTACTCGGCAGCTGCAACCTTGCGGTTTGGCAGCTTTTCCTTGATACGTGCGGACTTGCCCGAACGCTCACGCAGGTAGTACAGCTTAGCGCGGCGAACGTCACCACGACGCTTCACTTCGATCGAAGCGATCAGTGGGGAGTACAGCTGGAAGGTACGCTCAACGCCTTCGCCGGACGAGATCTTACGAACGATGAAGTTCGAGTTCAGGCCGCGGTTACGACGAGCGATCACAACGCCTTCGTAAGCCTGGGCGCGCTTGCGGGTGCCTTCGACTACGTTCACGTTAACGATCACGGTGTCGCCAGGTGCGAACTCAGGGATGTTCTTGCCCAGGCGAGCGATTTCTTCTTGTTCCAGTTGCTGGATCAGGTTCATTTTATGACTCCTATTACCATCTTGCCGGCGCCAAAAAGATGCCCGGTAGAGGATGGGGTTGAAACACGGCAGGCAACATGCCTGCCACGGTACTACAACGGGTTTTTATAAACCCGCCAAAAACTTTTCGTCCTTCTTCGAGAGCAGGCCGGCTTCGCGGGCCTTCACCAGCAGGTCGGGACGCTTGCGCGCCGTCGCTTCCAGCATGCGCTCACGGCGCCACTTCTCGATCTCGGCGTGGTTGCCGCCCAAAAGCACCGGGGGCACGGCCTCGCCTTCGTAAATTTCTGGCCGCGTATAGTGCGGCGAATCCAGCAAGCCGTTGACGAAGGAGTCTTCGACTGCCGAAGCATCGGTATTCAGCACGCCTGGCAGCTGGCGCACCACGGCATCCATCAGGGCCATGGCAGGCAGCTCGCCGCCGGACAGCACGAAATCGCCGAGGCTGATTTCTTCGTCGATGCAGCGGTCCAGCAAACGCTGGTCCACCGCTTCGTAGCGGCCGCACAGGATCACGAGGCCGGGTTCCTGCTTCAACTGCATCACGCGTTCGTGCGTCAGCTGCTTGCCTTGCGGCGACATGTACACCACGCGCGGCGCCGGCAGGCCGGAAACCACCTGGCGCTGTTTAGCGGCCTCGATGGTCTGCTCCAGCGGCTTGGCCAGCATCACCATCCCCGGGCCGCCGCCGTAAGGGCGGTCATCCACGGTGCGGTGGTTGTCGGTGGTGAAATCGCGCGGATTCCACAGCGACAGGCCCCAGCGCTTCTGCTCGAACGCGCGGCGGGTTACGCCGGACTGCGTCAAGGCAGCGAACATCTCAGGGAACAGGGTAATGACGTCGAATTGCATTGTGCGGTTCCGGATTAGTAATCCAGGCCCCAGTCCACGATGATCTGCTTCGCGTCCTTGTCCACCTTGATAACAAACTGGCTTACAAACGGGATCAGGCGCTCTTGCGCCTTTCCATCGGCCTCGTACTCGACGCGCAGGATGGACTGAGGTCCATTGCTCATCATGTCCGCGACCGTGCCAAGGCTTTCGCCTTGTTGATTCTGAACTGCCAGGCCGATCAGGTCGCCCCAGTAGTACTCATCGTCTTCCAGTTGCGGGAAATCGGCACGCGATACGAACACCGATGCGCCCTTCAGCGCCTCCGCTTCGTTACGGTCCGTCATCCCGACGATAGTGGTGACCACGTCGCCACCATGCAGCTTAGCCCGCTTGACTTCAACGTCACGCAGGCTTGGCTTGTCGAGCCACCAGGTGGTGGCATGCAGCAGCGCATCTGCTTCGGTGGAGAAGGGTCGGACACGGACCCCGCCGGTGATGCCGTAGGCACCAGAAACAAAGCCAACCTGAACCAGGTCAGCCGGGGCTTGCGCCCCAGATGCGGTCTTGCTGCTCAAAACTTGAAGCTACTATTAAGCAGCCTTCTGGCCAGCAACCAGCTTGGCAACAGCTGGGGACAGCTGAGCGCCAACGCCTTGCCAGTAAGCCAGACGGTCAGCAGCAACGCGGAAGGTTTCTGCTTGGCCGGTAGCCATTGGGTTGAAGAAGCCGATACGTTCTACGAAACGGCCGTCACGACGATTGCGGGAATCGGTTGCAACGATGTTGTAGAAAGGACGCTTCTTGGCGCCACCACGAGCTAAACGAATAACGACCATAATAATTCCAAAAAAGTGTGCTGAGTCGGAAAAAGCCGCAAATTATAGCGCGCTTTAACTCCAACCGGCAAGATTAATCAAATTGGTGGGGAATTGGACAATCCGGGATTATCCCCTGAACTGG
Organism: uncultured Duganella sp.; assembly: GCA_946482635.1. The sequence continues at coordinate 5,232 of CAMLSG010000084.1, read as the reverse complement.
CCTCGTCGGCAACAGCTTTGTTGTGCGATACTGCCGGTTTTTCGGACTTTTCGGCCGCAATCATGTCTGTTTTACACAAGAACAAAACATTCGCCACCCTGCTCGCCGCCGTGACCGGCGGCCTCGGCCTGCATCGCTTCTACCTGCGCGGCCTGGCCGACAAATGGGGCTGGCTGCATGCCGCCAGCCTGCTCGGCGTTGCCGCCGTCTTTGCACTCTGGCCGAAAGCCGATCCTTATTTCCTGCTGCTGCCCCTGATCCTGTCGATCCTGGTCGGCGTCCTCGAAGCCCTGGTACTCGGCCTGATGCCCGACGAAAAGTGGGACGCCTCCTTCAACGCCGGCAGCGGCAAGCAGTCCAACTCACGCTGGCCCCTGGCGATCGTGCTGGTAGCCACCCTGATGTTCGGCGCCTTCGGCCTGATCGCCGCCATCGCCCGCCTGTTCGACCTGCTCTACACCGGCGGCATCTACGGCTGACCCCGTGTCAACCTTGGGGTCAGGCTCTTTAGTTGACACGAACTCTACAGCAACGTCTTGTCACAAATTGGGATTCCAAACGGCAACTATTGACCTATACTCACTATCACCACAACCGCTTTTGGAGAACCCATATGAAAGTAATTAAATTCCTCTTGCCAGCCATTCTGGCCGTAACGGTTACCGGCGCTTATGCGCAACCGAAGCGCGCTGTTTGTGCTGATTGCGGTACCGTGACCGCAGTCAAAATGATTGAAAAAGATGGCGAAGGCGGTGCGGCCGGCATGGTAGCCGGCGGTATCGCTGGCGGCCTGCTGGGCCACCAGGTTGGCGGCGGCACCGGCAAAACCCTGGCCACCGTTGCTGGCGCTGCAGGCGGCGCCTACGCCGGCAAGAAGATCGAAGGCAAAATGAACAAGGTCAAGGAATGGCACGTGACCGTCAAGTACGAAACCGGCAAGGTCGGCACCGTCGTACTGAAGAACGATCCAAACTTGCGTAACGGCGACCACGTCAAGCGCGAGAACGGCGGCCTGAACCGCATCTAAGTCCGCCGCGACAGCAGTAATCCCATCCCCGCGCCGGCCAGCAGGCCGGCGCAAATCCGGTTGAATACCCTCTTCCCGCGCGGTTGCGCGAACCAATCCTGCATGCGCGCCCCCATCCAGGCGTAAGCCGCCAGCGCCACCACTTCCAATAGCAGGAACAGTACTCCCAGCACGAAGAACTGCGCGCCCACCGGCCCGGCAGGATCGACGAACTGCGGCAAGAACGCCGTGAAGATCAGGATTGCTTTCGGATTGCCCGAGGCGACAAAGAACTCCTGCCGCGCCAACTGCCACCATCCCGCCGCTGGCGCAGCCCGGTCCGCCTGCTCACCAGGCTGCGCGCGCCACAATTGCCAGGCCAGGTAGAACAGGTAAATCGCACCGACGGTCTTGATCCCATAGAACAGCCATTCCGAGGTGTGCAACACCGCTGCCAGTCCAGCCGATGCCAGGCCAATCATCCCCGCAAAGGCGACCAGACGCCCCGCACCCGCAAGGCATGAACGGCGAAAGCCATAGCGCGTGGCATTGCTGACCGAGAGCAGGTTGTTCGGTCCCGGCGCCATGTTCAGCGCAAAACAGGCAGGCACGAAGAGCATGAGGGTTGAAGCATCCATGGCCGGCTCCATATTGAAATTTTAGTTAATATACAACGTCCAAACGCGCAAGGAGACACCGTGACAGACAATACCACGCCACACTTCCCACCCCAGTGGCAGCCGCTGGTCGACCGCGCAGCCAGCGCCTTGCGCGAATTGGCTGTCAATGAAGACGCCAAGGCCCGATTCCTCGATGACCCGCTGCTTCGCCCCTACATGGAGCGCGTGTCGCTGCGCTATGTTGCCGGCAGCACCGTGTCGGACGTGATCGTGCGCGCCGCCATGATCAACCAGAACGGGCACCGCGCTTCCGCCGAGTACATGGGCGAGAGCGTTCGCGACGAGGCTTTCGCCAACGAGGAGACCAGCGTCTTCCTGCAACTAGTGCAGGCCATCGGCGAGCAGCGGCTTGATTGCTCGATCTCGTTCGACTTGTCCCACGTCGGCTCGCTGGTCGATCCGGAACTGGGTTACCAGAACGCGCGCCGCATCGCACGGGCTGCCAGCGAAATCGGGCAGGAAGTGATGATCTCGATGGAGGCCTCCGACCGCACTTCCGGCATTTACGAGATTTACAGCCGCCTGCACGAAAAGGATGGCCTGTCGAATGTCGGCATCACGGTACCGGCCAAGCTGCATCGCACCGCCAACGATCTCCCGGCGCTGCTGCGCCATCCTGGCCGCATCCGCCTGGTCAAGGGCGCCATGTTCGAACCGGTGGAAATCGCCTACCCTCGCAGCAGTCCCGAACTGGCATCGGCATACCGACGCTATGCGGCACTGCTGCTGCGCAGCGGCCACAAATGCTCGATCGCCACGCACGACCGCGCGATCCAGGAAGAACTGACGGCAATGATCCGCGCCGAAGGCATCGCCGCCGGCCCTTATGAATTTGAATCCCTGATCGGATTGGGCGAACAGAATATCGCCGACCTGCGCGACGCCGGCTTCGCGACGCGCGAATACGCAGTGTTTGGAAAGGAGTACTTTTTGTACGTATTGAACCGCATTTCCGAAGAGCCGGTACGCGTCTACCAGGCCATCACCGACGCACTGGGTGCCGCATGATGCGCCGCCTTCTCGCAGCAGCAGCACTGGCCGCCGCCGGCGCCGTGCAAGCGCAATCGGTAGCGATTACGATCGACGATGGCCCGAACGCGGGCACTACGCCGCGCATGTCGGCACAGGAGCGCAACCAGGCCATCCTGGGCGCGCTGGCCAAACACCGCGTACAGGCTGCACTGTTTGTCACCTCCGGCTTCGGCGCCAACACACCGCAAGGGCTGCCGCTGCTGCAAGCCTGGAGCAAGGCCGGTCACGCCATCGGCAACCACACCGTCACGCACCCCGACCTGGAAAAAGTCCCGCTGGCCGAGTACCAGCGCCAGGTGCTGGAATGCGACCGCTTGATCGGTACCCAGCCCGGCTACCAGAAATGGCTGCGCTTCACTTACCTGCGCGAAGGGAACACGCCTGAGAAAATCGACGGCATGCGCAGCTTCCTGCGCGACCACGGCTACCGCAACGCGCATGTAAGCCTGGACACCAGCGACTGGCGCCTCAACGAAAAGCTGGAACAAGTGCTGAAGAAGGACCCGAATGCCGACATCAGCGCGATCCGCACCGCCTACCTGGCCCACGTCAAGCAGCGCGCGCTGGCCTACCGCGAGCTGTCGCAGAAGCTGCAGGGACGCGATATTTCGCAAGTCCTGCTACTGCACCACAACCTGCTCAACGCACTATGGCTGGATGATGTGCTGACCCAATTCGAGGAAATGGGCTGGAGGATCATCACGCCGGCAGAAGCATTTTCCGATCCGGTCTACAAATTGGAACCGGTCCGCAAAGCTGCGGGGCAAAGCCTGCTGCTGTCACTGGGGCGCACACTGGGACTGGGCTTGACGCCAGGCGGCGAGCGCCTGGTCGATGATGGCGACTACGAAATCGCCGAACTGGCAAAGAAAGGACTGTAACGCCCCGGCCAAAAATAGTCGTCTGTTTTTCGGTTGTCGCGCTGGCAGGAGCTTCGCTAAGCTCCTTCCATCAATCACATTCCCGATCGACAATGAAAATCACCGATCCCGCCGCAATTCAGCGCTGCTACCACGCCCTCGTCGCACGCTCGCCCGAGCATGTCGGCGCATTTTATGCAGCGGTCAAGACCACCGGCATTTTCTGCCTGCCGACCTGCCGCGCGCGCAAACCGAAGGTGGAAAATGTCGACTTCTTCTCCGACATCAAGGAACCGCTGGCGCTGGGCTTCCGTCCGTGCAAGGTGTGCCGCCCGACCGAAAATGCGCCCGACGTGCCGCCGCAAGTCGCCCGCGCTGTCGCGCTGGTGCGGGAACAGCCAAAGCGGCGCATGCAGGATGGTGAACTGCGCGAACTGGGCATCAGCCCGGAACTGGTGCGGCGCTGGTTCCAGAAACACCATGGCTTCAGCTTCCAGTCGTACCAACGCATGTTGCGCATCAACTTGGCCATGTCGGAACTGAAGGACGGCCGCAGCACGACCGATGTAGCGCTCGACAGTGGCTACGAATCGCTCAGCGGCTTCGCGTATACCTACAAGAAGATGACCGGCAATGCGCCGAGCCAGGGCGCGCAACAACTGGTGCTGCACCGCTTTACGACGCCTCTGGGACCGATGTTTGTCTGCGCCAGCGAAAACGGCGTGTGCTTATTGGAATTCACCGACCGGCGCATGCTGGAAACCGAGTTCCGCGATTTGCAGCGCCTGTTCAAGGCCCGCATCCTGGCAGGAGAAAACGCGCACACGCGCGAGGCCGAAGTCCAGATCGCGGAATACTTCGAAGGCAAACGCCGGCAATTCAGCGTGACGCTCGATGCACCGGGCAGCGATTTCCAGCGCGGCGTCTGGAATGCCTTGCGCGCAATGAAGTTTGGGGAGGTGACGCATTACGCCGACCTGGCGGCGCGCCTGGGGGCGCCCAACTCGGTGCGGGCAGTGGCCGGAGCGAATGGAGCGAACCGGATTGCAATCATCATTCCCTGCCACAGGATAATCGGCAAGGATGGTTCGCTGACGGGATACGGCGGGGGATTGGCGCGCAAGGAGTGGCTCCTTGCGCATGAACTGCAGAACCGGTGAAGCGGTGTCTGACCCATTGGGTCAGACACCATGGTTCAGGCTTAGAACTGCTCGACGTCCAGGCCCAGCACGCCTGCGCTGCCATCAACGATGGCGGCGCGCATGCCGGTGGAGCCGGACAGGATGTGGTCCGCAAAGAAGCGCGCGGTCACGATCTTGGCGTGGTAGAACGATGCATCGCCCTCGCCTGCCGACAGCTTGGATTGCGAGATCAGCGCAGCACGGCCCATCTGCCATCCGCCGAACACGATACCGGCCAGCTTCAGGTAAAGCACGGAGCCGGAGAACACGCCCTTGATATCCGACTTGGCGTGGTTGACGACGAAGTCCACCACCGCTTCCAGGTCGTCCGCGCCCTGCACCAGGTGCTTGCGGATCGCCGCGAAGTCAGGGCTGTTCACGCCAGCCAGTTCTTCGGCAGTCGCGCGCACTTGCGCAATGATCGACTTGGCCAGCGCGCCGCCGTCACGCACGGTCTTGCGGCCGATCAGGTC
>CAMLSG010000083.1 GCA_946482635.1 uncultured Duganella sp. | reverse complement strand
GTGCGGCGCCTCGTGGTCCCACCCGGGGCCATCCGAATTCTGAGTCTGTAGCATCACCAACGAGGACGCGTCCGAGACGCGCGTCCGGGGCGGAAGCGATCCGCCTGATCGGCCCTGCATCGGGCCGGGCAGCGGGCTTCTATCACCAAGTCGCAACCAGAAGGTATTCATGTCCAGAGCAACAAAAATCGTCGCCACCATCGGCCCCGCTTCCAGCGACCGCGAGACCCTGACCCGCATGATCCGCGCCGGCGTGGATGTGGTGCGCCTGAACTTCTCGCACGGCAAGCCGCAGGATCACATCGACCGCGCCACCCTGGTGCGTGAAGTGGCCGACGAATGCGGCAAGAAGGTCGCCATCATGGCCGACCTGCAGGGTCCCAAGATCCGCGTGGGCAAGTTCGAGAATGGCAAGATCATGCTGGCCAAGGGCGACAAGTTCATCCTCGACGCCGATTGCCAGATGGGCAACCAGGAGCGCGTGGGCCTGGACTACAAGAGCCTGCCAACCGACGTGAAGCCTGCCGACGTGCTGCTGCTGAACGACGGCCTGATCGTGCTGACCGTGGACAAGATTGTCGGCAGCGAAATCTACACCACCGTGAAGATCGGCGGCGAGCTGTCCAACAACAAGGGCATCAACCGCCAGGGCGGCGGCCTGACCGCGCCGGCGCTGACCGCCAAGGACATGGAAGACATCAAGACTGCGATGTCGTTCCAGGCCGATTACCTGGCGATCTCCTTCCCGAAAAACGCCACCGACATGGAAATGGCGCGCCAGCTGGCCAATATCGCCGGCGAGCCGTTCGGCTTCAAGCCGATGATGATCGCCAAGATCGAGCGTGCTGAAGCGATCCCGGCGCTGCAGGAAATCCTGAACGCTTCCGACGGCATCATGGTGGCCCGCGGCGACCTGGCTGTCGAGGTAGGCAACGCGGCTGTGCCTGCGCTGCAGAAGCGCATGATCCGCATGGCGCGCGAATCGAACAAGATCGCCATCACTGCGACCCAGATGATGGAGTCGATGATCTTCAACGCCGTGCCGACCCGCGCCGAAGTGTCCGACGTGGCCAATGCCGTGCTGGACGGTACCGATGCCGTGATGACCTCGGCCGAGACCGCCTCCGGTAAATACCCGGTGGAAACTGTGGAAATGATGGCGGCCATCTGTACCGAAGCTGAGCAATCCGAATACAACAAACTCGATGCGGACTTCCTGAACGCCCGCTTCACCCGCATCGACCAGTCGATCGCCTATGGCGCCCTGTTCACCGCGCATCACCTGCGCGTGAAGGCGATTGTGGCCCTGACCGAATCCGGCTCCACCGCACTGTGGATGAGCCGCCACAACATCGACACCCCGATTATTGCGCTCACGCCGAGCACCACCACCCAGCGCAAGCTGGCCTTGTACCGTAACGTTTGCACCCACCAACTGATGCAGGATGCGCCGACCGATGTCGTGCTGCGTGCTGCGGAAGACCTCCTGGTAAAACAGGGTATTGCCCAGAAGGGCGATATGATTGTGGTTACCTGGGGTGCGCCGATGGGCAAGGTGGGCGGCACGAACGCGCTGCGTATCGTGAAAGTGGGTGAGTTTACTCACCGCGCCGATTCGGCTCGATAACGAACGCTAACGATTTCTTTATTGTTATTGGAGTATTACCATGTCCCTCGTATCCATGCGTCAACTGCTGGACCACGCTGCTGAAAACGGCTACGGAATCCCGGCTTTCAACGTTAACAACCTGGAACAAGTGCAGGCCATCATGGCCGCTGCCGACGCTGTCAACGCGCCGGTGATCATGCAAGCTTCGGCTGGCGCCCGTAAATACGCCGGCGAAGCCTTCCTGCGTCACCTGATCGACGCGGCAATCGAAGCTTACCCGCACATCCCTGTCGTCATGCACCAGGACCACGGCCAGTCGCCGGCAGTCTGCATGGCTGCGATCAAATCCGGTTTCTCGTCCGTGATGATGGACGGTTCCCTGATGGCTGACGGCAAGTCCGTGGCTTCCTACGAATACAACGTGGAAGTGTCGAAGGAAGTGGTGAAGTTCTCCCACTCCATCGGCGTGACCGTGGAAGCGGAACTGGGCGTGCTGGGCTCCCTGGAAACCATGAAGGGCGACAAGGAAGACGGCCACGGCGCGGAAGGCACCATGACCCGCGAACAGCTGCTGACCGACGTGGCGCAAGCTGCCGACTTCGTGCAGAAGACCCAGTGCGACGCGCTGGCGATCGCGATCGGCACCTCGCACGGCGCCTACAAGTTCACCCGCAAGCCAACCGGCGACATCCTGGCGATCGACCGCATCAAGGAAATCCACGCCCGCATTCCTAACACCCACCTGGTGATGCACGGTTCGTCCTCGGTGCCGCAGGAACTGCTGGCCATCATCCGCGAATTCGGCGGCGACATGAAGGAAACCTACGGCGTGCCTGTGGAGGAAATCCAGGAAGGCATCCGTCACGGCGTGCGCAAGATCAATATCGACACCGATATTCGCCTGGCCATGACCGCTGCCGTGCGTAAGTACATGTTCGAGAACCCATCCAAGTTCGACCCGCGCGACTTCCTGAAGCCAGCCCGCGCTGCTGCTGAAGAAGTGGTGAAGGCACGCTTCCTGGCGTTCGGCTGCGAAGGCCGTGCGTCGATGATCAAGCCGATCTCGCTGGAGAAGATGGCTGAGCGTTACAAGGCCGGTGAACTGGCCCAGATCGTCAAGTAATCAAACCGGTAGGTCCGGGTCAGACCCAAGGGTCTGACCCAAGTCAGCGACAGCCGCCGGTCGGGTCTGACCCTTGGGTCAGACCCGGATTTACCGGTTTAAAAATCTCAAAGTACCCCCGCCATGAACAGCCTGTACAAATCCTCCATCAAATCCCTCCCCCTGCTGGGCCACGGTAAAGTGCGCGACAACTACGCCGTCGGCACCGACAAGATCCTGATCGTCACCACCGACCGCCTGTCCGCGTTCGACGTCGTGATGAACGAACCGATTCCCGGCAAAGGCATGGTCCTGAACCAGATGTCCGATTTCTGGTTCGAGAAACTGGGCCACATCGTCCCTAACCACCTGACCGGCGTCACCCCGGAATCGGTTGTGGCACAGGACGAAGTAGAGCAGGTAAAAGGCCGCGCAGTCGTAGCAAAGCGCCTGCAGCCTATCCTGGTGGAAGCGGTGGTGCGCGGCTACATCATCGGCTCGGGCTGGAAAGACTACCAGGCGACCGGCAGCATCTGCGGCATCAAGCTGCCGGAAGGCCTGCAGCAAGCGGACAAGCTGCCGCAGCCAATCTTCACCCCGGCTGCCAAGGCAGACCTGGGCGAACACGACGAAAACATCTCCTTCGAAGAGATGGAAAAGAAAATCGGCGCCGAACTGGCAGCCAAGATCCGCGACGTGGCGATCAAGCTCTACACCACCGCCGCCGATTACGCAGCCACCAAGGGCATCATCATCGCCGACACCAAGTTCGAGTTCGGCCTGGACGACAACGGCGTCCTGCACCTGATGGACGAAGTGCTGACCGCCGACTCCTCGCGCTTCTGGCCAGCCGACTCCTACCGTCCAGGCATCTCGCCGCCGTCCTACGACAAGCAGTTCGTGCGCGACTACCTGGAAACCCTGACGGACTGGCACAAGACCCCGCCGGCGCCAGCCCTGCCGGCCGACGTGATCGAAAAGACCCAGGCCAAGTACTTCGAAGCCATCGAACGCCTGACCGGCGAAAAGCTGAAGGTATAAGCCATGCCGGAGAATCAGCCAATGAGCAAACCACTGGTCGGCATCATCATGGGCTCGTCCTCGGACTGGGACGTGATGAAGAATGCCGTCGATATGCTGAAGCAATTCGGCGTGCCGTATGAAGCGCAGGTGATCTCCGCCCACCGCATGCCGGACGAGATGTACGCCTACGCCAAGAGCGCCCGTGCACGCGGCCTGCGCGCCATCATCGCCGGCGCCGGCGGCGCGGCGCACCTGCCGGGCATGGTCGCTGCCATGACCATCGTGCCGGTGCTGGGCGTGCCTGTGCCGTCCAAGTACCTGCGCGGCGAAGACTCGCTGCTGTCCATCGTGCAAATGCCGAAGGGCGTGCCGGTGTCGACCTTCGCCATCGGCGAAGCCGGCGCCGCCAACGCGGGCCTGACTGCCGTGGCCATCATCGCCACCACCGACGACGCACTGGCTGCCAAGCTGGAAGAATTCCGCGCTTCCCAGACCGCAGCCGCGAAAGCAATGGTATTGCCAGTATGAGTAATGTGAAGAACCCTCCAGCGTGGCTGGGCGTGATGGGCGGCGGCCAGCTTGGCCGCATGTTCGCGCACGCCGCGCAGAGCATGGGCTACAACGTGGCCGTGCTGGAGCCGGCCGCCGACTGTCCTGCGGGACAGGCGGCGAATCGCCTGATCAACGCCGGCTACAGCGATGCCGCCGGCCTCGATGCACTGGCTGCGCAATGCGTGGCCGTCACCACCGAGTTCGAGAACGTGCCGGCCGACAGCCTGTCGCGCCTGGCGCAATCGGTCTTCGTGGCGCCGAATGCGCACGGCGTGTCCGTGGCACAGGACCGCATCGCGGAGAAGAGCTTCTTCGTCGCCAGCGCTGCCAAGTCGGGCGTGATGCCGGCGCCGCACAAGGTCATCGCTTCGCAGGAAGACATCGACGCCATCAGCGACGAGCTGCTGCCGGGCATCCTGAAAACGGTGCGCATGGGCTATGACGGCAAGGGCCAGGTCCGTGTGAAGTCGCGCGACGATGTGCGTGCCGCCTTCGAAGGCATGGGCAAGGTGACCTGCCTGCTGGAGAAGATGCTGCCGCTGGCGTATGAGGTGTCGGTGCTGACCGCACGCGGTGCCGATGGCGCTTCGGTCGTGTATCCGATCGCCGAAAACGTGCACCGCGACGGCATCCTGTTCACCACCACCGTGCCGGGGCCGAACATTACCGCCGACTGCGCCGTCAAAGCGCAAGCGGCAGCGAAGGCTATCGTGGCGGAACTGGGCTACGTGGGCGTGCTGTGCATCGAGTTCTTCGTGCTGGCCGACGGTTCACTGGTCGTCAACGAGATGGCGCCGCGCCCGCACAACAGCGGCCACTACACCATCGACGCCTGCGTCACCAGCCAGTTCGCACAGCAGGTGCGCGCCATGGCCGGCCTGCCGCTGGGCGATGTGCGCCAGCATTCACCGGCCGTGATGCTGAACATCCTGGGCGACATCTGGTATGAGGGAGAAGGTGACGACGTGCGCGAACCGGCGTGGGACAAGGTGCTGGCGCTGCCAGGCGCCAACCTGCACCTGTACGGCAAGGAGGAACCGCGCCGTGCCCGCAAGATGGGCCACCTGACCTTCGTCGCGCCGACCCTGGCCGAAGCGCAGCAGCACCTCAACGCCGCCTGCGCCATCCTCGGGATCGAAGCATGACCGACGCCGCATCCCGCGACATCGCCGGCGCAGCAGCTGCGCTGGCGAATGGCGACCTGGTCGCATTCCCTACCGAGACCGTGTACGGCCTCGGTGCGGATGCGGAGAACCCGGCCGCCGTCGCAAAGATCTACGCCGCCAAAGGCCGCCCGCAGGACCACCCAGTGATCGTGCACGTCGCCCCCGGCGCCGACATCGATTACTGGACCACCGAAATACCCGACGAAGCACGCGCCTTGGTGCGCGCCTTCTGGCCCGGCCCGCTGACGCTGATCCTGAAGCGCAACGCGCATATTCCCGACGCGGTCTCCGGCGGCCAGGATACGGTCGGCATCCGCTGCCCTTCGCACCCTGTGGCGATGCAGCTGCTGCAAGCATTCAAGGAAGGCAAGGGCGGCGTCGCAGCGCCTTCGGCCAACAAGTTCGGCAACGTCAGCCCGACGACCGCCCAGCACGTGCATGACGAATTCGGCGACGACCCGCGCCTGGCAGCCATCCTCGATGGCGGATCGAGCCAGGTTGGCATTGAGTCAACTATCCTCGACATGTCGCGCCTGGCCACGCACGGCCCGGTGCTGCTGCGCCCCGGCCACATCACAGCGCAGCAGATTGCCGACGTGATCGGCATCATGCCGCGCCAGCCCGACCAGGCCGCGCCGCGCGCTTCCGGCACGCTGGAATCGCATTACGCGCCGAAAGCCCCGGTGGCACTGTTGCCCACTGGCGACATCGAAAAAACCCTTGCGGAACTCAAGCTGCGTGGGCGTAGTGCCGCGGTGATCCACTACTCGCCGTTTGTGTTGTCTCAACCAAATGTGACGCTACCGGCCGAGCCAAAGGGGTATGCTTATGGCGTGTATGCCGCGTTGCGCGCGATGGATCAGCAGCACGTCGAGCTGATCCTCGTGGAAGCACCGCCGAGCGACGATGCCTGGCTGGGCGTCAACGACCGCCTGCGCCGCGCCGCATTCGGTTCAACCGGCATTATTGAGCGTTTCCTGCAGTCGTAAAACGCTTCTCCGGTTAGCGCTGTCCACTAATTGGCCTCGGCCGGATCGAGCCAATGATCGAGTCCCACAGGAAGACTGCTTCTTCGTCACTGATGGAGGGTTTAGTACCTCCGGTGGTGTTTCCCTTGACGCCAGTGTGCAATTCAATCTGCAGCACTGGCAGCAAAGGGTTCTTGGGCTCACCGTGGCTTTGGAAGGCGAATTCATGGCTTTCGCCCTCAAATTCTTGCGCGGGTTTATGGGCAAGTACTTCGAACCCTTCCCAGCCCCCTAAGTGACGGTAACCACATCGAAGGAATTTGATTCGTGAGTACCACTTTCCCATGCCGGACGCGAAGGCCGCCTGTTTTGCATGGTTCATCCTGGGTTCCAAAGCATCCGACTCAATAAGGATTTCCTTCTTCGTCATTTCGATTGCCATGTGGACGTCTTCGAATTGCGGCAGCCGAATGCCTAGCGTGACTTCTTCCAGCATATAGCGAGCAGGTTCGCGGAGGAAAGCTCCGTCCAGGCAAAGTCCCGGTTCATTTGGAATCTCGTCGGATGGGCGAATGCGCAAAGAGCGTGCGACCTCCATCAGTAAAGCTACCGCTTCAAGGTAAGCATCACCCTCACCGTCAACTTCGTACTCCTGCAAGAACAGGTCATCTCCAAGCCGGAGGAATGACTGGACGTTGTAATCGGCGAAGCTGCCGCGCCCGATGCCAATAACCATCTTGTGTTGCTCCACTATGCCAGGCAGTACCTTGCCCAGCATTGACTCTTTTTTTTTCAATGCGCCTCGCGCGAACTCTCGATTCTCCTCAATTTTTGCAAGCGCTCGTTTGACTTCGCTGTCCAGGCCTGCCCCCTCACCTTCCATCCTTGATAAATGGAACGGGACGCGCGCCGGACCGTAAACTACTACCGCACCTTTGGGCACATCTATCAGGAATCTCCCGACGCAGATCGTGTTTGTCGCTGCGCTAACCTCGACCAGTCTGTTCGAAGTTGAGTTCATTTTTTTGCTCCCTGTATGTTGATATTCGACCGAAGTGCTATCGCCAGGTAGGAGAAATAGAACTATTGCTAGCGGCATCGCCATTGCCGTGATGAAGCTACGCATGGCTTCCCCATTTCATTGTGGCGGCTATTTTTATGATGCTGAACATCGTTGAATGCAAGGCATCGTCATTGCTAAAGCTGGTCTGATGTTCATACCCGGTCTGGCGAAAGATTGCCTTGAACCGATTGCTTAAGAGTTGACGATCGGATGAACGGAGCGGGACTGTTTGATCACCTGCTCCTTGTGAAGGACCAAGTTCTGCGCTGACGCCGTTTATGGGGGTACCCTTGATCGTCTTTCCGGCAAGTGCCAACTTCCCCTGCCTGCTGTCGTTGGTGATGCGATAGTCTACCCATGCGGGATCAACGTTCGTGTCATTCAGGTTCCATACGATCCTGTCCCAGGATGGGCGTGCTGCGTCAGCACCATAATGCGCATAGCTTTGCTCGTGGAAGGTGTCGACTAAGTCGAGATGGAACTGCCTGGCCTCACGGAGTAATCTCGTAGTTCTCGCGATCCCGGCACTTTGACTTCCCGCTGGATTCAGCCATTCTTCTCGCAGTAAGCCGAACCATCGATTACGCAGGCAATAGATCTCTTCATAGGGATCGCCGTTTTTTGGAAATTGATCGACAAGCAGGCCATTGCGCCGAATTTCGAGCCAGCCATTCCCATAGGCGCAGTTGGGCAACAGTTGAAGGCCTCCGGGTGCATTACCGAGAACTGCAGTGACCTCATTGCCGAAATTTCCAAGAAACTTGGGCGCTGGGTTCATCCCCATTTTGCCTTCTTCAAAGCCACAGCGCATGCGCCTGTAGGCCGCCGGTGCCCCGAGTGCAGGCATAACGCCATGTACGATCCCGAGTATTTTGTCATTGATGTTGCCCATATCCGGATGAATCAATGCACGGGCTAGTAAACCGCCCATAGAATGGCTAATGACGATGACCTTCTCACAAGCAAAGCCGCTTCTTTGGTAGTCAAGTATGAGGTTCTTGATTCTTCTCGAAACGATGCGTGCCGAGTCTTCGTTGGATTGCAGCCAGTTGTATCCCATGGCGTGGACGGGGAACAAGCAATCCTTTGTCGCAGCCTTGAATTCTTCCTCAGTCAATGGCGTGATCGCAGGATTCGCTACAGCTCCCCACTCAGCTGGATTGTGACCAATGATTCTTTTCCAATAGCTATCGGGGCCATGGCGGTTCAGATGCTGTTCGCATTGCTCAAGGATATGTCTGTAACTGTTGAAACGTATTTCTCCCCATCCTCGCTCCCTTGCCTTTTCTTCTTTGGTCCGGCGCGGTGTGACGGAAGGTGGATCGTCCGAAAGCAACGGAGAATCGATTTCGAAGCGCAGTGCGACTCTAACCTTGCTGTGATCCTGGCGTTGACCGGCATTTTCATGGGTGTTTCCGGTTGGCGCCATTCCGCCATCGTAGCAATCCACCTCGGTTGCTTGAGGATCCAACTGCAGTTGGCGACGAACTGGTGATGCTTCAAGGAACTCTGTTACCTCATTCAGCTTGTCCAGACGCCAAGCGACGTTATTGGATTTGTTTAAGCGCTGTTGACGCTCCGCGTTCATGCGCAAGTTCGAACCCATAATTCCGGGCAAGAAGAGAATTGGAACAACGCGCTTCGGCAGAACGTGCATGACCTGCGGCGTCTTGTCATCCTTCGGGGTGCAGAATCCCTGCGCTTTTCTGCCTCCTGAACTCATGTCAACGGATAGTTTAGTGGCCATGCTTGAGTCCTTGTCAAGCGATCAGAAAAGCCATGGTGGCACATTGTCTTGCACGGATCTTGATGCGTAATAAGAATAAGGTGCTTGGTCAGCTATGTTGTGAGCCAACGACAGAAATACCACTTGCGGATTTTCGCCTGCCTAGGCGTGATGCTTGCCGGTGGATGCTTGAGGGGGAGCACAGCGAATCCGCGCGCTGTCCGGGTAGCTGGAGGAGTATGCTTACATCATACATACGTGCCGCGCGTTCAGGTTGGGCGGCATTCTCCTGCACATGCACGGAGGCCAATATGTGCCTTGTCCGGAAAATTGCGACATACCTTTCCATTCTGGTTGCAGCCTTTCCTCCGCCTTCTTGCGCCGCAGCAGAATCCTCGACCGTCTCGCGCACCGTGCTGGCCGTCCCTGAACGCGGCACCGTGCTTTCCGGTCCCACCCTGTCCCGCATCGAAACCGGCGTGTTCAGCACCTCCAAGCGCATCGAGCCCACCATGCTGGCCGAAGTGCTGGAGAAGGCCGGCAGTGCGCTAGCTGAAGTGGCGGGCAAGCCGCGCTGTACCATCACCACCTACAGCCTGCGCTATAGTACCATCGGCGGCAGCGGCGAACCCACGGATGCCAGTACTGCCCTGATCCTCCCATCCGGAAAAGATCCCGTCTGCCAGGGGCCGCGGCCGGTGCTTCTGTACGCGCACGGCACTTCGACCGCCAAGGACCACAATATGGCGCGCCTGCGCGGCGAGGCCAAACTGGTGGCGGCCTTGTTCACCGCGCAAGGCTACATCGTGGTGGCGCCCAATTACGCAGGCTACGATGGCTCCTCGCTGCCTTACCACCCTTACCTGAACGCCGAGCAGCAGTCGGCCGACATGATCGACGCCATGCGCGCGGCGCGCACGGCGATGGCGCAACTCAAAGTTCAGGCCGCGCCGCAGCTGTTCCTGGCCGGCTACTCGCAGGGCGGCCACGTCACGCTGGCCACGCAGCGCGCCATGCAGCAAGGCAGCGAATTCAAGGTTACGGCAGCCGCAGGCCTGTCCGGCCCGTATGCGATGGCACGCTTTTCCGACATGGTGTTCAGCGGCCAGCCCAATGCCGGCATCACCATTTACCTGCCGCTGATTGCCACTTCCGCCCAGCGCGCCGGCGCCGCCATCTACAGCAAGCCGGAAGAGCTGTATGAACTGCAGTACGCCAGCGGCATCGAAACCCTGTTCCCAACCAGGATGACGCGCAAGGAACTGGTCAAGCAGGGCAAGCTGCCCAAGTCCGCCCTCTTTGCACTCGACTCGCAGCCCCAGGGCAGGGGCGCTTCCGTCTACTTCAGCAATCCGCACTTGGTGCGAACGAGCTACCGCGACGCCTATTTGCAGGACCTGGCCCAGCATCCCTGCGACGACGGCGACTGCACGCCCGCCAACAACCTGCGCAAATGGATGCTGAAGAACGACTTGCGCAACTACACGCCGCGCAGCCCTTTGCTGCTGTGCGGCGGCAGCAAAGACCCTTCGGTGCCCTTCTACAATGCGACGGCGGCGGCCGAATATTTCAGCGAGCACGGCGCGCCGCCGACGGTGGTCGACTTGGAAGAGCAGGGGACGCAGGATGAATTCAGCACGGCCCGCCGCAGTTTCGTCCTGATCGGCGAAGAAGCGTTGAAGAGGGCGCAGGAAGAGGCTCCGAAAAGCGGCCGCAGCGTCAACGAATTGATGATGGACGCCTATCACGCCCGCCTGGCTGGCGCGCCTTGCCTGCTGGCCGCGCGCAGCTACTTCAATTCGCTGATGCGGCAGGATGCTTCAGGAGCGCCTTGACCAGCGCATCGCGATCGAATGGGTCGTCCGCCAGCACGATGTCCGGCTGCACCAGGGCCGGCTCGCGCTTGCCTGAAGGCCGGTCAAGCACGAAGCGTGGCACCACCACTTCCAGCCTGGTGTTTGGCAGCACATGCTTCTTCTGCGTGCCGCCGGTCTGGCGCACGTAGGCATAGCCGCCAGCGCCGACCAGTCTGGCGAAGCCGTGGTCCTGCACCGTATTACTGAACAGGACGGCGGACGAGTAAGTCAGGTCGCCCACCAGCACGAACACTTTGCCGCCAAAGTGCAGCGGATTGGCGGGCTCCGGCTGTACCCAGCTGTCGACGGTGCCGTTGACGATATCGCCGACTTTCTCGCCGGGACCAGCTCGCCCTTCGAGCACCTTTTTCACATAGCTGGAACCATTGCGGTAGGGCTTGTCGGCGATGTAGCGCAGGATGCCGGTCTTCCACATATCGTCGTCGCCGCCGCCATTTTCACGCACGTCGATCAACAGCGTCTGCGCGCCGGCATCGCGCAAGCTGGTAAAGGCGCGTTCGGCGAAATCGTAGAAGCGCTGCTTGTCGGGCCAGGCAAACTGGTTCACGGTCAACAGCCCGGTACCACCTGGCAGCATGCGGAACTGGAAAGTCTGTTCGAACGATTTCTCGCCTGCCGCCGCGGCCGGCAGTGCGGCCGAGGCGCTGGCCTCCAGTACCTGCCCGCCGGCGTTCAGCGTGAAGCGCTCCGTTGCGCCGTAATTCTTCCAGTAGTACAGCCAGAAACGCCGCTCCAGCAGCTTGTTGCGGAAGGCCGGGGTGTCGCCATGTACCAGGGCGCCCAGTTCGCTCAGGATGTGCGCTGCCGGCATGCCATTGATGCTGTCGACCACGCGGCCGGCCAGTGCCGTCGTGCCGCCGCCCAGCGCCTCGACAATGCGCAAGCGTTGCTGGCCATCGATCATGACCTCGAACGGAAACAGCTTGCCGCCTGCCTGCAAATATTCCCGGGTTTCCGCCCGCCAGTCGGGAAGGACGACGCCAAGGTGGGCATCGTTGAAGACCGGATTCATGGCCGCCAGCACGCGCCATGCTTCGTCGCGCGACATGGGATGGTCCAGTTTGCCGCGCGCCGCCAGGAAGGCTTGCTCATAGGCCTGCTGTCCCGAGCGCAGCGTTGGGACGGGATGGGTGCTTTCGATGGCATCGCGCACGAATTGCAGGTCCTGCTGCAATTGCGCAGGCGTAAAGCGCACCGGGTCGGCGTGCAGTGGCGTGCAGGCCAGCGCGCCGAGGGCTAGGAGGAGGGCAGGAATTTTCATTGCCGGAATTGTAATTAATGGAATAAAGTCTGTGCTTAAGACTCCCTAATTACTTGCTTCAGTCCGGCCTTAATGCTTTCCACTGACGACCTGCGCTTTTTCTGCACCTTGGCCAGCCAGCCTTCGCTGTCAGCCACGGCGCGCCTGCTGGACGTGACGCCTTCCTCCGTCACCCAGCGCCTGCAAGCCATCGAAGACAAGCTGCGCCTCAAGCTGGCCGACCGGCAGGGGCGCGGCATCGCGTTGACCGAACAAGGGCAGCTCCTGGCCGAGCGCGCGCAAGCCATCCTGGCCGACCTGGAAGCCTTGCAGGGAGCGTTGCATGAACAGCGCGACGAACTCGCGGGGCGCTTGCGCGTGCTGGCGCCGATGGGATTCGGCAGCGCGCATATCGCGCCGCTGGCTGCGCGCTTCCGGGCGCTGCACCCGGCGCTGGCCTTCGAGCTCGAATTGTCCGATCGTCCCAACCAGCGGCTGCATGAGGGCTGGGACGTTGTGGTCCACATCGGCGCCTTGCGCGATTCCAGCTTGCGGCAGCTGGTGCTGGCCCGTAACCGGCGCTACCTGTGCGCGGCGCCGGCCTACCTGGCGCGGCATGGCCGCCCGCGCACGCTGGAGGAATTGGCAGGGCACGCCTGCCTGGCTTTGCGCGAAAACGAAGAAGATGCCACGCGCTGGAAGCTGCTGCCGCCCGGCGCGAGCCAGTACCGCACCGTGCGCATCGCGCCGCCGCTGGCTTCCAACGACGGCCGCGTGATCAAGCAATGGGCGCTCGATGGCCAGGGCATCATGCTGCGCTCCGAATGGGATGTGGCAGGCGAGTTGCGCAGCGGCGCCTTGCAACGGGTGCTGCCCGACCACGCATTGCCGGAGGCCGATATAGTCGTGCTGATGCCGGCACACGCGCAACAGCGCCCCCTGCGCACGCGGCGTTTCGTGGATTTCCTGAAGCAGGAATTGGCCAACCCACCTTGGCTTGAAAGCAACTAACCTTGCAATGCTGATGCGTCGCTGCTACAGTCGCGGCCCGCGCCAGTACAAGCCTGTTGTTTTTACAAATTTCTACTTGTAACGAGCAAGTCTATGCTGGCATATTAGTTCGGCAGCGAATAGCACGCACGTTCGCAAAGCACACATAAAAACCATCCCCTCTGGAGACACAATGCGTCATTTCAAACTTGCCATGACGGTCATGGCGGCGGCAGTTATTGCCGGTTGCGGCGGCAACGATCCACGCCCAGGCGATCAGAGCCCAAAACTCAAATATTCTTCCCAGGTTTCCTTCGGCGACAGCCTGTCTGACGTCGGCACCTACAAGGTCGGCGCCGTGGCTGCCATCGGCGGCGGCACCTTCACCATCAACGGCAACAACACTGCAGTCAATCCTGCGCTGACCGGCAAGAACTGGACCGAGCTGATGGCCGCACAAGTTGGCTTGCCAGCACCGTGCCCGGCCGTGACCGGCCTGGATGGCGATGCCACCAAGGGCTTCAGCGTGCCAGTACAAGCCAAGGCAGGCTGCTTCGGCTATGCGCAGGGCGGCGCCCGCGTGACCAACCCTGTTGGCCCAGGCAACAAGCTGACCGGCAGCCCACTGGGTGCGCTGACCGTGCCGATCGTCACCCAGGTCAAGAACCACCTGGCTGCCGTGGGCGGCAAGTTCAAAGGCGATGAAATCGTCTACGTCATGGGCGGCAACAACGATGTGCTGATCGGCCTTGAGCAACTGTCCGCCGGCGCTACCGCCGCCGGCACTGCAGCCGGCAGCACCGCCTTCGCGACCAGCCTGGCTACCCAGCTGGCAGCGGGCGCCACCAATCCAACCACGGCCGTGCAGTCGATTGCGCTGGCCATCGCCACCGAAGCCGCACGTGCAGGCAGCACCAGCACCACCATCGTGCAGGCTGCAGTGACCGCAGCTGTCGCAGCAGGCAATACCGCCGCTGCTTCGCCAACCGTGTATGGCCCGATGGTCGTCAAGGCGCAGGCGGATGCCAGCGCAGCCGGCGCCAAGGCTGGCGCCGATTACGCCGCGGCACAGGCTCCGGTCCTGGTGCAGAACATCGCCAAGGCTGCTTCCGAACTGGTGGCACTGGTGAAGACCCAGATCGTGGCCAACGGCGCCAACTTCGTCGTGGTGAACAATATGCCGGACATCGCCAATACCCCGTCCGGCCTGGCGCAATCGGCCAGCACCCGCGCCCTGATCGACAGCATGGTCAAAGCCTTCAACGATACCCTGGCGGCCGGCCTGAATGGCGATGCCAAGATCCTGCTGGTGGATACTTTCAGCGTCAGCCATGACCAGGCGACCAATCCGGCACCGTACGGCCTGACCAACGTGACCGACACCGCCTGCGACCTGACTCCGGCCAAGAACCCGCTGGGCAACTCGCTGGGCTGCAATGCCAGCAACCTGAAGGCGGGCGACGTGAGCCACTACTCCTACGCCGATACCGTGCACCCGACTCCGTTCCTGCACCTGCTGCTGGCACGCTATGTTTCGGAAAAAATGGTAGCCAAGGGCTGGCTGTAATCAAAGGACACTGGAGACACAATGACACAACGTATCAACACCGCTGTAAAACTGCTGGCCGTGGTGGCCGCACTGGGTGCAGCATCGGGCGCATCGGCGCAATCCAAGGGTGAGTGGCTGGGCAAGATCGGCGTCAACCGCATTTCGCCGGACGTCACTTCCGGCGACGTGACCGCGCCTTCCAAGCCAGGCATCAAGGCCGAAGTGGGTTCCGACACCAAGCCGATCTTCAGCGTTGGCTACATGATCACCGATAACGTGAGCACCGAACTGATGCTGGGCGTGCCGTACAAGCACACCTTGTACGGCGCCGGCTCCATCGAAGGCACCGGCAAGCTCGGTACTGCGGAAGCGCTGCCGCCGACCATCTTCCTGCAGTACCGCATGTTTGAACCGAATGCGACTGTGCGTCCTTACGTTGGCGTTGGCTACACCTATGCCTACTTCCAGAAGGAGACCGGTTCCGCCCAACTGACCGCGGTGCTGAACACCGGCGGCCAGCCGGCAACCTATTCGCTGGATCCGAAGCATGCAGGCAGCCTGGTGATCGGCGCCACCGCCAAGCTCGGCGAGCGTTATTACGCCGACGTGAACGTGGTCAAGACCAAGCTCAAGACCACTGCCCACTTCTCCACCGGCCAGACGCTGGACATCAAGCTGGACCCGCTGGCAGTCAGCCTGTCGGTCGGCTATCGCTTCTAAGTCCGCCACAAGCCAGGAAAGCCGCCGCAAGGCGGCTTTTTTTCGTCCAGGCGATGCGCGCAGATGCAAAATTTGCACTATTATCGTTGCTCATTTCGCAAATCACTGTCGAAAGGACCCTGCATGAAACCAGCCTGGCTGGGCTTCGCCGCCCTGTGTATCAGCACTTCCGTCATGGCGCAAAATTGCGCCGAATCCCCGCCCTGCATGCGCGCCCGCGCCGCGGTGGAAGACCTGACCCGCATTGTTGCGCCGGAGGGCGTACAGGAGACTTACAAGACGCAGATCGGCGGCATCGACCAGTGGATCAATGTGCGCGGGCAGGACAAGTCCAACCCGATGATCCTGTTCGTGCACGGCGGCCCGGCATCGCCGGCCATGCCGACCACCTGGCAGTGGCAGCGTCCCATCGAGGAATACTTCACCGTCGCGCATTACGACCAGCGCGCCGTCGGCAAGACCCTGCGCGCGAACGACAAGGAAGCCGTTGCAGGCACGCTGCGCATCGACCGTTTTGTCGACGATGCGATCGAGGTGGCCGAGCACCTGCGCGCCAAATACAAGAAGGACAAGCTGATCATCGTCGGCCATAGCTGGGGCACCGTGGTATCCACGCGCGCCGTGCTGAAACGGCCGGACCTGTTCCATGCCTACGTCGGCATCGGCCAGATCGCCAATATGCGCGAGAACGAACGCATCAGCTATGACTTCGGCATTGAGCAGGCCAGGAAGCACAACAACGCCGAAGCGCTGAAGGAGATGGAATCCATCGCGCCATATCCCGGCAACGAGCCGATCACGCGCGAGCGCATCATTATCGCCCGCAAGTGGCCGCAGTACTACGGCGGCCTGAGTGCGTACAAGAGCGACTCGGTCTACTACTTCCGCGCCCCGATGCTGTCGCCGGAATACGACCAGGCCGACTGGGAAGCGATCGGCGAAGGCAGCCAGATGACGCTCGGCACCGTGCTGAAAGAGTGGACGGAGGTGGATTTCTCCACCGTCAGGCAGTTCCCGATCCCGGTCGTGATGTTCCTCGGCCGCCACGACTACACCACGCCTACCGAACCGGTCGTGAAATGGATGGCGCAACTGAAGGCGCCATACAAGCAAAGCGTATGGTTCGAGCATTCGGCGCACATGATGCCGTGGGAAGAACCGGGCAAGACGCTGGCGAGCTTGATTACCTATGTCCGTCCGCTGGCTGTGAAGTCCGGCAAGCGCAGTACTAAGGGTTATACGGCCCCTTGACCTCGCCCCAGCCCCATTTCGGCATCGGCTGGTCGGCATCGACCGTCGCACCGGGCTGGGAGTTGATGACGGCCAGCCGCGAGCCCCATTCCAGGTAGCCTACCAGGGCTGAACGGAATTCGGGATCGTCGGGCATCGCCAGTTCATCGGCGGTCTCCAGCAGCAGCGCCACCCAACGGCGGCGCTGTTCCTGGGACAGGTGGCGGTTGAGGTGCTGGCGGATCATGTGTGCATGGCCGCCGTGCGCTTCGGAATATGCTGTAGGGCCACCCAGCACCTCGCCGAGGAAGGCCGCGACGTGCGCGGGATGATGGTCGCCCATGTGGGCGAAGACCTGGCCGAGTAGTGCATCGGCCTTGACGTGCTGGTAGAAACGGGTGGTCAAGCGGTTCAAAGCTTCGGTGCCGCCAACCCATTCGTACAAAGTTGGAACGTGATCCTGGGGCATGGTGTCGGTCCTTTGAAGGAGGAGAGTAGCTTGCAATTTAGAATGATATGTTTTGCCGCTTTGCTGCCGGCATTTTTCAGCCTCACCGGATGTGCAGTGTATAGCGAAACACGGCACAAGCAGGGCGAGGCAGCAAGGGAAGCCTGGAAGTCGGTCGATATCGCCGGCCAGTTGGGCGTTGCGCGCAAGGGTGAAGCTGCGCTGCTGGCAGAGCAGCTCAAGACCGAAGAGGCCCTGCAGAAAGCCAGGCGCGACGCCCTGATTCGCGCGATGGTCTTTGAAGGCACCGTGTCGGCGCAACTGAAGGAGCCGGTCGAGAAGCAGTTGCTGGCGCTGGCCGGTTCGCCGCAAGTCGCTCTCGCCTGGGCCGCCGCGCTGAAGAAAGAGGCGAGGGCGAAGAGCAACTTGCATGATGCGGAAATTGAATTCACGCGTGCCGGTGTTGAAATGCCGGCCTGCGGAGTGTTGACGAAGCAGTCGTTTGACGATTGGGCGCAAAGCCATGCAGGTGCACCGGCTTACCTGCGCGCCGCCTGGATGGGCGCCGCGGATGAATGCACCGGCGACGCCCTGACTGCCGGCTCCAGTTTCGCGTTCAAGGCCGGCGCATTGGCGATTACCCAGCAAGCGGTGGCCGATGCCCGCGCAGCAATCGGCAGCGCAAAATCGGCCAGCCTCGCGGCCCGCAACCAGGTGACGAAACTGTCGAAGGAATACAGCGGGGAACTGGAAAAGCTCTCCGCCGATCCGTCGCGCGCGCAAGACAAGCTGAAATCCATCGCCAAGGAGCTTGGCGAAGCGCTGGCAAAAATCGAGAAGCTGCCGGACCCGGTCTCGCGCCAGTTTGTGTCCGAGCAAAGGGTAAAGGCGCTTGACGCGACCCTGGCCTCGCTGGCCGGGAATGTCGACAGCAAGGGTGAAAGCACCGCCACCAGCGCCGCCCTGGCCAGCCTTGCAGAATGGTTTGACCAGAACCGTGTAGCGCTTGCCGATGCGAAGAAGCCGCGCCTGGCCGCGGCGCTCTTGCTACGCAACCTGGAGCAGGCAAAGGCGGATGCCGCCGCCAGGGACGCCCAGTTGCAGGCAATGGAACTGCAACTGCTTGAGTCAAAAATGAACTGGCAGCTCGAGCAGCTTCGTTCGCTGAGCTACGCCCAGCAAGCCTTGCAATCGGTCAGCGCGGACATGGCTGCGATGCAGGTGCGGGCTGCGCTGGCGCCGGTCGAAACGGCGAAAGCCACCTCCGGCAAGGCGTTTGAAGACAAGACCAAGGTCTGGAAGAGTGCTGCGTCCTACCTCGATGCCAATGGCCGCCTGGCAGCGGAGGTGAACAAGACCGACATCCAGCGCAATGCGCTCGACCATGAACGTGCCATCGCCTATGCGGAAGGCAATATCGCGCAGTGGAACGTGCTGATCTCTTCGACCATCAACCAGCTCGCGGAATATGGGGATGCAGGCGTGCGCAAGGAAGACATCACAAGCCTGGTGAACTCCATTGCACTGCTGTTTATCGCGAAGGGAGTTCAATGATGCGGCCCCTCCTCATATTTGCCGCGTTGGCCCTGTGCGGTTGCTCGACGCCCAAACCTGCAATGGAACAGGCGAACCATGGCGTCGGCCTGATCGCTCAACTGGAATCGTCGCTGACCGAATTCCGGCGGGTGGAGAAGAATTCGCTGGATGCCCGGGCCGAGTCCCTGCTCGCCCAGCGCAAGGCCATCGCCTTCATCGACCGTGAAAAGCAGCGCGATTTGCAGGCACGCGTTGCCGCGGGCGACAAGCTGTCGGCAACCCTGATCGACAACCTGGTCGCAAATACCGAAGGCCTGGCCTTGAGCCAGGCCGAGTACACCGATACCAACGCCAGGAACGAAGCAGAAGTTGCGGCCCTGCTGGCGCCGATTCCGAACACCCGCAGCGCCACGGCCACTGCCCAGGCAAGGCTGGCGGAAATGGGCGAGGAACTTGGCTGGGATATCCGGCGCAGCGAGCTGCAGGCCTTCATCAAGGCTGTGAAAGACAGCGTTGAAGACGGCAAGAAGAAAATTGAAGAAGCTGAAAAGAAAGCCAATGACTAATGGAGGCGAAGATGGCGTCACTCACCGAGCAATACATGCTGGACTACTTCGATTCCCTGCGGCGGCTGAAGGCAAAGCAGAATGAATTCGAAGACGCTGCCTCCGACCCTGGCAGCACCGATGGCGCGCGTGCCGCAGCCGCAGCCGCCTACCTCGATATGGCCAACATGATTGCGCGCTTCCGCGAGGCGCATGAAGCGTTCATGCACCGCTTCGGCCCGGTGTCGACCGAATCGCCGACGCAGAAGATCGTGGATGAGTCGAGCCGCCTGCACAAGGAGCTCGGCGAAGTCATCGCCAAGGCGCAGGGGCAGGTAGCGCTGCTGCATGCGCTGTCCGATTTCGTCGACCGCTGGCAGAAGCTGTCGACGGACAGCAAGAAGGGCACGGCGAAAGCAAAAACTGCAGCGGCGGCCAATCTGAACTTCCTGACGCAGCCAACCTGAGCTCAAACGATAAGCCCCGCTCAGTAGCGGGGCTTTCTTAATAAATGGGGTACGTCCCCATTTACTTATTGGAAGGCCTGGATGCCGGTCATCGCGCGGCCCAGGATCAGGGCGTGGATGTCGTGCGTGCCTTCGTAGGTGTTGACCACTTCCAGGTTCACCATGTGGCGGATGATGCCGAACTCGTCGGAAATGCCGTTACCGCCCAGCATATCGCGCGCCACGCGGGCGATGTCCAGCGACTTGCCGCAGGAGTTGCGCTTCATGATGGAGGTGATTTCAACGGCGGCAGTGCCTTCGTCCTTCATGCGGCCCAGGCGCAGGCAGCCTTGCAGGCCGAGGGTGATTTCGGTCTGCATGTCGGCCAGCTTCTTCTGCACCAGCTGGTTTGCTGCCAGTGGACGGCCGAACTGCTTGCGGTCCAGGGTGTACTGGCGGGCGGTGTGCCAGCAGGCTTCCGCCGCGCCCAGCGCGCCCCAGGCGATGCCGTAGCGGGCCGAATTCAGGCAGGTGAACGGGCCTTTCAGGCCGCGCACGTCCGGGAAGGCGTTTTCTTCAGGGCAGAACACTTCGTCCATCACGATTTCGCCGGTGATCGAAGCGCGCAGGCCGAACTTGCCGTGGATCGCAGGAGCCGACAGGCCTTTCATGCCTTTTTCCAGCACGAAGCCGCGGATCGCGCCTTCATCGTCCTTCGCCCACACCACGAATACGTCGGCTACCGGCGAGTTGGTGATCCACATCTTGGAGCCGGTCAGCGAGTAGCCGCCTGGCACCTTCTTGGCGCGGGTGATCATCGAGCCTGGATCGGAACCGTGGTTTGGCTCGGTCAGGCCGAAGCAGCCGATCCACTCGCCGGTGGCCAGCTTTGGCAGGTATTTCTGTTTCTGGGCTTCGGTGCCGAATTCATAGATCGGCACCATCACCAGCGAGGACTGCACCGACATCATCGAGCGGTAGCCGGAG